>CAJUJW010000059.1 GCA_910586735.1 uncultured Oscillibacter sp.
CCTATTATCTCCCACTCTGCCTTTTTTGTCAAAAGATTTTAAACAGGCTCTTAGGAAAGTCGGAAGAAATCCAATCGTCCCCTCCGCCATATTTCAGTTCAATAATGGCGGCGGTATCTGTCCGCCGGTCCCGCAGGAGACCCGGCAGGCTCATGTCCATTTCGCAGACGGCAAGGTCAATATGCTGCCCTCTCCGCCCCTGGCCGGGGACATAGAACTCCGGGTAGATGTACAAGCTGTTCTCCGCGAAAAGGGGGTCCAGCCTCTGCCGCAGGTGATGATAAAAGCTGCACTGGATATCCGCCTCAACAATAAAGCGGCCCTCTCCAAACTCCCGGCAGATATCAGAGAGCCAAATGTTCTTAATAGCCCTGTCAATTTTACGCCGGACGCTCTTCTTGACCATAGGGCTCCTTTCCGCCTCCCAATCCCCCAGAGAAGGAAACCAGGCCCACAATCCAGCGCCAGGTGAGCGGCAGCGAAAAGAGAAGAAAGCCGATTCGATAATATCCAAAACCCCCGCCCGCCAGGGCGCACCCCCCGGTCTCAGGTTGAGACCTCAATCCCCAGGATCCTTGCCACCACCGCCGCCTGGGAGGCGTGAATCCTCGCCCCGCGCAGCTCCTGGCAGGAGGCGGAGAGGGACACGCCGTCCAGAACGCAGCCGGACAGGTCCGCCCCCTTGAGGGCCGCCCGGAAGAGGTCGGCCCCGGTGAGGTCCATCTTCTCAAAGGCCGTCTTGACCACCCGCAGCTCCTGGCAGCTGCTCTCCGTCAGGTCGCACTCCGTCCAGGCGCAGCGCTCCCAGAGGGCGCCGTTGAAGTTGGCGTAGCGCAGGCGGAGGCCCGTCAGGGCGCAGTCCTTGAAGCGGGCTTTGCGGAAGTCCCCGCCCTCGGCCTTGCAGCTGGTGAGGAGGGTGTCCTTCCAGAAGCTGCCGGAGAAGCGGCAGCCGGTGAAGCCGCAGTTTTCAAACGCGCAGTTGTAAAAGGCCGCGCCGCTGAGGTCGCAGCTTGTGAAGAGGCAGCGGTCGAACCGGACCTTGCGGAAAATGAGGTCCGAGGCGTCCAGGCTCTCCGCCGTCTCCCGGACGAACTCCCGGAGGGAGAGCAGTTCCCCCTCCTCCCGGACGGAGAGGAGGGCGGTTGTCAAAGAATCCATGGTCAATCTCCAAATTACGTTGCTGTTGCCCTGGTCTGCCGGGGCGGGTGAAAGCTGTTTTGGCCGCCTGAGGTCCTAACGCTTCGCGGCGGCGGGTTTCGGGTCCCTGGAGAGGAGCAGCTCCTCGAAGCTCTTGATATACACGTCGCAGTAGCCCCGCATCTCCTTCTCGTCCTGGGCGAAGAGCCCGTCGTAAACCCCCACCACCCGCATTTTCGCGGCCCTGGCCCCCTGGCAGGCGGCCAGGCTGTCGTCGAAGACGGTGCAGTCCTCCGGCCGGACGCCGGCGGCCTTGGCGGCGGCCAGCCAGACCTCCGGCCCCCGCTTTTGCAGCCCCAGGTCGTGGGCGAAGGTGACGCGCTCAAAATACTTCTCCAGCCCCAGGGTCTCCAGGGCCGTGTGGCAGTGCTCGGGCACGCTGGAGGTCACCACGGCCATCCGCCGCCCCTCGTTTTTGCACTGCTTGAGATAGGCCCGGACGCCGGGCTTCACGGGCACGTGGGCGTAGGAATCCGCCGCCAGCTCCATCCACTCGGCGATGATGTCCTCGCAGGATTCGCTGAGATGGCAGAACTCCTTGGTGAACACCGCCGCCAGGGGCAGGGGCACGTGGGCCACGCCCTCATAATAGGCGTGGGTGTACTTCATGCCCCGCCGGGCCAGAAACTCCCGGTCCACCCGCTTCCACACGCCGTTGGAGTCGGTGAGCACCCCGTCCATATCGAAAAAGAACATCTCTTTAAGCCTCCTCCGCCAGCCGGAAGCGCCAGGGGAAGTCCCTGGCCTCCCCGGCGTAGTCCACGCCCACCCGGGGCCCGGCGATGATGTGTTCCCCCAGCGGGGGCGGGAAGGGGGGCAGGCCCGCGTCCTCCGGCCTGTCGCAGAGGAACAGAACGTCCCCCGTCAAATCCAGCCCGTTTTCCGCCCTGGTCAGGCCCAGGGCCCGGCAGACCTTGCCGGGGCCGTTGACAAAATTTTTCTCCCGGTAGGGGGTCAGGGGCTTGTCCCCGTAGCGGAGACGGGCCATGGTCTCCAGCCCCGCCAGGGGCTCGATGGCCCGGAGGAGCACGGCGGCGGGCTCGCCCTCCGGCTCCGTGACGAAGTTCAGGCAGTGGTACATGCCGTAAATGAGATAGATATAGGCGGTGCCCGGCGGGGCGAACAGGGTCTCGGTCCGGGCCGTCCTGCGGTAGTTGTAGGCGTGGCACGCCTTGTCGCACCGGCCGATATAAGCCTCGGTCTCCACGACGCGGCCCGCCAGGGTCTGCCCCTCCAGGCGGCGGACCAGAATCTTGCCCAGCAGGTCCCGCGCGGCCTCCAGCGTGGGCCGGTTGTAGAATTCCCGGGAAAGCCTTGCCATTTTCTCACCTCGGTGTTACAATACGAAGCTGTGCGGCCCCGGAGAAGGGGAAGCCCCCCGCCGGGCCGCGGAACATCCTATAGTATAACACAGATATCAAAATGGAGCAAGGAAAATGAAAGTCAACAGAGTGCGTCAAAACGTTCTGCCCCTGGTCACGGCCATGATCTGGGGCACCGCCTTCGTCGCCCAGAGCGTGGGCGCGGAATACATGGGCCCCTTCACCTTCAACACAGCCCGGGCGGTCATCGCCTTCTTCTTCCTCCTGGGCCTCTGCGGCCTCCGGGAAGTCTGGCGGCGGCGGAGGGGAGAGACGGCGGCCCCCGCCTCCCGCCGGGACCTGATTCTTGGGGGCCTCAGCTGCGGCGCGGCGCTGACGGTGGCCAGCTTCTTCCAGCAGAAGGGCCTGGAGACCACCACCCCCGGCAAGGCGGGCTTCATCACGGCGCTGTACATCGTCCTGGTGCCCCTGGCGGGGCTGGTCCTGGGGAGGAAGGTCCCCCGGGCGCTGTGGCTGGGGGTGGCCCTGGCGGTGGCGGGGCTGTACTGCCTCTGCGTCACCGAGGAGTTCTCCGTCACCGGCGGGGATTTGTACGTGCTGGTCTGCGCCTTCTGCTTCACCGTCCAGATTCTGGCGGTGGACCACTTCACCAACAGGGTGGACGGCGTGGCCCTGTCCTGCGCCCAGTTCCTGGTCATGTCCCTGCTCTCCGCCGCCGGGGCCCTGGGGGAGACCCCGCCGTCCCTGGCCCTGCTGCCGGAGTACCTGGGGCCGGTGCTGTACGTGGGCGTGTTCTCCAGCGGCGTGGCCTACACCCTCCAGATTCTGGCCCAGAAGGACTCCAACCCGGCGGTGGTGTCTCTCCTGATGAGCATGGAGTCTCTCTTCGCCGCCATCGCCGGGGCCCTCATCCTGGGCAGCCGCATGACGGGCCGGGAGTACCTGGGCTGCGCCCTGATGCTGGCGGCGGTGGTGCTGGCCCAGCTGCCCTATCCCCTGGGCCGGAAGACGGCGGGGACGGCATTTGGCGATGGACAAGAGGTTTAACCTATGCTATAATAGCCGCACAGCGGCTATTATATTTGATTTGAGCCCTTTTCCTCGCCCCTTGCGGGGCAACCGGAAAAGATGGCACATTATAGCATAAATACTGACGCATTTATGCTATAATACCTGTATAATGGTAATGATATGCGCAGATACCAATTTGTACAAATGAGGTGAGCGGGTGCGAGTCGATGTGCTTGGCGTGGGCTTTGACAACCTGACGATGGAGGAGGCGCTGGACCGGGGAATGGAGCTGCTCCACAGCCCCGGGGCCCATTACGTGGCCACCCCCAACCCGGAGATCGTGGAGATCTGCCGGGAGAACCTGGCCGCCCGGCAGGCGGTGAACGGGGCCAGCCTGGTGCTGGCGGACGGTATCGGGATCATCAAGGGGGCCCGGATTCTGGGCACGCCCTTGAAGGCCAGGGCCCCCGGTATCGAGTTTGCCGCCGGGCTCATGGCGCGCATGGCGGAAAAGGGCCTGTCCCTCTATCTTCTGGGGGCCAAGCCCGGCGTGGCGGAGGCCGCGGGGGAAAAGCTGACGGCCAAGTACCCCGGATTGAGAATCGCCGGGACCCGCGACGGCTATTTCCAGGAGGACGGCCCCGTCATTGAGGCTATCCGGGAGAGCGAGGCGGACTGCGTGTTCGTCTGCCTGGGCGCCCCGAAGCAGGAGCTCTGGATGGCCAGGCACGGCGAGGCCACCGGCGCCCACCTCCTCTGCGGCCTGGGGGGCAGCCTGGACGTGTTCGCCGGCGTGGTGGAGCGGGCCCCGAAATTCTGGTCCGACCGCGGCCTGGAGTGGTTCTACCGCCTGTGCAAAGACCCCCGCCGGGCGGGGCGGATGATGAAGCTGCCCCTGTTCCTGGTCCACGTGTGGCGGGAAAAGGGGCGGAGGTAAAAGCCTGTCCCAAAAGCGGGCAAGGGAGGAGCGGGACTGCCGTCCCGCCCCGTGAGACCTCAGCAGCAGGAGTCGTTGCAGCCGCAGTTGCATCCCCCGTTGCAGCCGCAGTTACAGCCGCAGTTACAGCCGCAGTTGCATCCTCCGTTGCATCCACAGCCGCATCCCCCGTTGCATCCGCAGTTGCAGCCACAGCTGCCGCCGTTCCAGTTTCCACCCCAGCTGTTCCCGCCGCAGCCGCAGCAGCAGAACAGGATGATGATCAGGATGATCCAGAGGCAGCCGTTGTCGTTTCCATTGTTAAAGCACATAATCAGTCACCTTTCTTTGGGCCGGTGTCCGCGCTGGGCGGGCGGTCCTTGGATTTGAACTATACTATGCTTCCGGCCCCCGCCGGGAGCCTGACCCCCTGAAAAAAACCCGCCGTTCTTTTTTGCCCCGGCGGGGACAAGGGGGAATCGCCGCGCGCGAGGAGGTTTTTCAACATGGCCGAATTCAACAACCGCGACACCGCCAGCTGGGACGCCGGGCAGGTCCGGCGGGAGCCCCCCGCCAATCCCCCCCGGCGGAAGCGCCGCCGGAGGCGGCGGAGGATGAACCCCTTCCTGTTCCTCCTGCTGCACCTGATCTTCGTGGCCCTGGCCTCGGCCCTGCTGGGCTGCGCCGGGTGGCTGCTGTTCAGCGACTTCTGCTCCTTCAACCGCTCCGGGACCACGCCGGTGGAGATGGTGGTGGAGGTGGTGGCCGACGACACCGTGGACACCGTGGCGGACAAGCTGAAGACGGCGGGGCTCATCGAGTACCCCTGGTTCTTCAAGCTCTACGCCAACATCACCGGGGCCGAGGAAAAAATCGGCATGGGGACCCACACCCTGAACACCGACATGGACTATCACGCCCTGGTGCTGGGCATGCGGAGTTCCGCCGGGAACATGACGGCGGAGACCGTCCAGGTCACTATCCCCGAGGGCTACACCGTGGCCCAGACCATCGCCGTGCTGGCGGAAAACGGGGTCAACACCGAGGAGGCCCTGACCCAGGCGGCCCAGACAGCCGACTTTGACTATGACTTTATCGACAACGAGTCCGAGGACATCAGCCGCCTGGAGGGCTATCTCTTCCCGGACACCTACGAGTTCTACGTCAACGAAAAGCCGGAGAACGCCCTGAACCGCCTCATCAAAAACTTCAACGGCAAAATCGCCGACGAGCGCCTGGAGGCGTGGGAGGCCAAGGGCTATACGGTTCAGCAGATTGTCACCATCGCCTCCCTCATCGAGCGGGAAACCGACGGCAGCGACCAAAGCAACATCGCCTCCGTCATCTACAACCGGCTGGAGGGCCCCGGCGACCGGGCGGGCACCAACGGCCTGCTCCAGATCGACGCCTCCCTGCTCTACGGCCTGCCGGGCCACGAGGGGGCCATCACCCAGTCGGACCTGCAAACGGACACGCCCTATAACCTCTATCTCCACAAGGGTCTGCCCCCCACGCCCATCGCCAACCCCGGCCTGGCCGCCATCAACGCGGCCCTGGAGCCGGCGGAGACCAACTACTATTACTACGCCCTGGGCACGGATAAAAAGCACCACTACTTTGCCACCATGAACGAACACACCAACTTTGTCAACAGCGATCAATATGGCGGATAAGCGGCCCGAGCTGCTCTGTCCCGCCGGGGACATGGAGCGGCTGCGCATGGCGGTGCTCTACGGGGCGGACGCCGTGTACCTGGCGGGGACAAGCTTCGGCATGCGGGCCTTCGCGGGGAATTTTTCCCCCGAGGGCCTGGCGGAGGCCGTGGCCTTCGCCCACGCCCATGGCGTCCGGGTCCACTGCACCGTGAACACCATGCCCCGGAACGAGGAGATGGACCGTCTCCCCGCCCACCTGGAGATCCTGGAGGCCGCCGGGGTGGACGCCGTCATCCTGGCGGACCTGGGGGCCTTCCGCCTGGCGGGAAAGTACGCCCCCCACGCCGCCCGCCACGTCTCCACCCAGGCCGGGGTCACCAACTACGAGACCGCCCGGGCCTGGCACGACGCCGGGGCCTCCCGGGTCATCCTGGCCCGGGAGCTGAGCCTGGAGGAGATCCGCGTCATCCGGGACAAGACGCCCCCCTCCCTGGAGCTGGAGGCTTTCGTCCACGGGGCCATGTGCGTCAGCTACTCCGGGCGCTGCCTCCTCAGCAACTATATGACGGGCCGGGACTCCAGCCGGGGGGCCTGCGCCCAGCCCTGCCGGTACAAGTACGCCCTTATGGAGGAAAAGCGCCCCGGCGAGTTCTTCCCCATTGAGGAGGACGGCCAGGGGGCCTACATTTTGAACTCCCGTGACATGTGCATGATCGACCACCTGGCGGACCTCCAGTTCCTGGACAGCCTGAAAATCGAGGGCCGGGCCAAGTCCGCCTACTACGCCGCCGTAGTCACCGCCGCCTACCGCCACGGCCTGGACGCCCTGGCGGCGGGGGAGCCCCTGGACCCCGTCTGGCGGGACGAGGTGGAGCACGTCAGCCACCGGCCCTACTCCACCGGCTTTTTCTACGGCCCGCCGGGCCAGTATTACGACGACGCCCGGTACGTCCGGGAGTGGCAGGTGGCCGCCATTGTCACGGACTGCGACGCCGGGGGCAACGCGACATTGTCCCTGCGCAACAAGTTCCGCACCGGGGACACAGTGGAGCTGGTGGGCCCGGACGTGCGCCCCTTTTCCATGACGGTCCCGGAGATGGCGGACGCCGGCGGCCTCCCCCTCTTCGAGCCCAGAACGCCCCAGAGCGTCTTTCACATGAAGCTGCCCCGGCAGGCGCCTCCCTGGACCATCGTCCGCCGGGCCAAGGACCTGTCGGCGAAGTGAGATAAAACGACTTTCTAAAAGAATCTATAAAAGGAGAAGCCGCTATGAACGCAGATGTTGTCATCGTGGGCGCCGGCCCCGCCGGAATCTTCACCGCCCTGGAGCTGCTGAAAAGAGGGAGCAAGCAAAAAGTTGTCATGGTGGAAAAGGGGCAGAGCATCGAGAACCGCCGCTGCCCCAAAAGCCAGACCAACAAATGCGTGAACTGCAAGCCCTACTGCCACATCACCACCGGCTTCTCCGGCGCGGGGGCCTTCTCCGACGGGAAGCTGTCGCTGAGCTATGAGGTGGGCGGGGATCTGCCCAACCTCATCGGCCCGGACCTGGCCCAGGAGACCATCAACTACGCCGACAAAATCTACCTGGACTTCGGCGCGGACACCCACATCGAGGGCCTGGAATACCCGGAGGACCGCAAGGAGATCCGCAAGCGGGCCATCCAGGCGGGCCTCAAGCTGGTGGACTGCCCCATCCGCCACATGGGCACGGAGAAGGCCCACGACATCTACTACGGCATCGAGCGCTACTTACAGGAGCACGGCGTGGAGATTCTCTTCGGCCACGAGTGCCAGAATCTGATTCTGGAGCACGATGTCTGCAAGGGCGTCACGGTTTCGGACCGCCGGCAGGAGTTTGAAATCTTCGCCAGGCACACGGTGGTGGCCACCGGCCGCCGGGGGGCGGACTGGCTGGAGAAGCTCTGCGCGGAGCACAACATCGCCCACGCCCCGGGCACCGTGGACATCGGCGTCCGGGTGGAGGTCCGCAACGAGGTCATGGAGATGGTGAACCGGGTGCTCTACGAGTCCAAGCTGGTGGGCTGGCCCAAGCCCTTTAAGAATAAGGTGCGGACCTTCTGCCAGAATCCCGGGGGCTTTGTCAGCCAGGAGAACTACGACAACGACCTGGCGGTGGTCAACGGCCACTCCTATAAGGAATTCAAAAGCGACAACACGAACTTGTCCATTCTCTGCTCCCATAATTTCAGCGTCCCCTTCAACCAGCCCATTGCCTACGCCCAGAAGGTGGGCGAGCTGACCAACATGCTGGGCAACGGCCAGATTCTGGTCCAGCGCTTCGGCGACATTCTGGACGGCAAGCGGACGTGGCAGAAGGAGCTGGCCCAGTCCAACATCCGGCCCACCCTGCCGGACGTGGTGGCGGGGGACATTACCGCCGCCATGCCTTACCGGGCCATGGTGAACATCATCAACTTCATCCAGGCCATGGACTACGTGGTGCCGGGCTTCGCCTCCTATGAGACGCTGCTCTACTCCCCGGAGCTGAAATTCTACTCCAACCGGGTGAGGATGGACACGGATTTCAACACCAGCCTCCAGGGCCTCCACTGCCTGGGGGACTCCTCCGGCTGGACGAGAGGGCTGATGATGTCTTCCGCCATGGGAGTGCTCATGGGACGAAAGCTGGCCTCCTTTTCTTGAAAGAAAAGGAGCAAAAGAACTTTAAGTCCGCTCTGGCTGTCTGGTGGAGAACCAAGTCAAAGCGACGGCAAGGCAGAATCCGACCAACAAAAAACCAGGGCCGTCAAGGCCCTGATTTTTTCTGCCCAGTCTTATCCAGCCTTACGGGATTCATACGTCGGGGGAGCGGGTACACTCTTTGCAATCCCCCCCGGCTCGCCCTCCGGCAGGTCCGTGTTTCCCTCCGTGCCCACGATTGTGGCTTTGGGAAGCACATGGACCAAACACTCCGCCGTCTGGTCCTTCCAGCTGGCGGTGATGACGGCCTCCCCCTCTCCCTCAATGAACACGGTCCCGGTGTTGGCCACCCGGGCCACCTCGGGGTCGGAGGTGCTCCACTCCACCTCGGCCATGGGGGCCCCCAGGGCCTCCAGCAGGTAGTGGCCGGTGTCTCCCTCTGTGGCGGTGATTTCTTTGGCGCTCAGGCTGAGGATTCCGGGAATCCCCTGGTCCTCCATGTAGGAGGAGGGCGCCGTGACATTCAGCGTCTCCGTAGCCTGGAGGCCGCCGCCGCACTCCAGCGCCACCTCCAGGTGCCCCATCAGGTCCGCCGGGATGTCCCAGGCGAAGAGGGCGAAGTCCCGGCCCTCTCCCGCCGCCTGGACGGCGACCTGCCGCCGCTGGTCCAGGGTCTCCGTCCCCGTGGGGGTCAGGAACAGCGAGACGGCGTTGACGGAGTTCTCAGCGCCGTCCTCAAATGTCACCAGCATCAGCACCCGCTCTCCGGCGGTGAAGCGGTTCCACCCGTCCCCCAGGTCTGGCCGGAGGGGCGCGGCGTCTTCATCGAAGAAATAGACGCCGGTGACATGGGCCTCTGTCCGGAGGGGCGCGTCCACGTTCGTCTCCGCCCTGAGGGCGGTAAACAGGGCGGCCGAGAACAGGGCCGACACGACCAGCACCCCCAAAACCAGGAGCACGACCCGCTTCCAGTTCCAGAAGGGCGGCTTGGGCGGGGCCTGGGGGACCGCCTCCTGAGGGACCGCCGCCTCCGGCGCGGGAAGCTCGACCCCCAGGAGCTCCTCCAGCAGCCGCAGATTCTCCGGGCTTGGGACCGAGGCCCCCAGCTCCCACTTGCTGACGGCCTGGCGGCTGACCTCCAGCCGTTCCGCCAGGTCCTCCTGGGTCATGCCCAGTTCCTCCCTGGCCTGTTTGATGATGTCGGAAATATTCATGGGTATATCCTCCTTCCAGTGTTTCCGAAACATGTTTCATGGCCTCAGTATAGCAGGTTGCGCCGGTTGCGTCCACCAACCGGCCCCGCAACCGGGGCGGTTGCGGAGAAAAGTTTCTCCATCCTGACAGATAGGATACCCCTGATTCGTTTTATCAGCAGAACGGCCCGTTCAAAAGGAGATGATGACAACGGAACAGATCACCTACACCCGCCGGGAGGCGGAGGAGCTGGTAGAGCGCTGGTCGGACACGGTTCTCCGGGTGGCCTACGCCTGGACCGGCAATATTCAGGACGCCCAGGACGTGTGCCAGACGGCGCTTTTGAAGCTGCTGACCCAGCCGGAGCGCTTCCCGGACCCGAACCGGGAGCGGTTCTGGATGCTGCGGGTAACGGTCAACTGCTGCAAGGACCTGAAAAAGTCCGCCTGGGCCCGGAGACGGGTCTCCCTGGACGCGGCGGCGGGCGCGGCGGTCACCATGCCGGAGCCGGGGGAGAGCCCGGTGCTGGAGGCGGTGCTGGCCCTGCCGGAGAAGTACCGGCGGGTCATTTACCTGCGGTATTACGAGGAGTACGGAGTGGACGAAATCGCCGCCCTGCTGGGCCGCAAGCCCGCCCAGGTCAGCACCTGGCTTTACCGGGGCAGGGCGAAGCTGAAAACCATGTTAGGAGGAACCTATGGACAAGAATACGTTTCAGACTGAGTTGGACCAGGTGCGCTTCACCCCCCAGGGCCGGGCGGCTCTGACGGAGGCCCTGATGGAAGGGGAGGCCGCCCCCGCCCGCCGTCCTATGAGCTGGGCAAAGCGCGGAATGGCGGCGGCCCTGGCGGCGGTGGTGCTGGCGGGCAGCGCCGTGGCGGCGGGAAGCCTGTGGGACCGCTATTTCGGGCACCTGGACGAGGACCAGCAAGAGGTCATCGAGACCCTGAGCCGGAACCTCCCGGCGGCGGAGTCCAACGGGACCACGATGACCCCTCTGGCGGCCTTCGGGGATCAGGATTTTTACTACCTCATGCTGGAAATCAAGGCCCCGGAGGGCACGGTTCTCCGGGACTACGGCGAGGACGAGGGTTTTTACCAGCTCTTCAATCCCGATACCGGAGAAGACCTTACCCTGACGGACGCCGCCGGGCAAGACCTCCTCTGCACCCTGGACTACGACTGGTACAACGACGACCCGGCGGACAACGTACTCACCGCTGTGATCCGCCTCTGGTCCATGGAGGACGCGGACCTCTGCGACGGGACGGACAAGATACTCCATATCCCCGGCCTCTGGGTCCAGAGCCCGGACAAAATCTACACCCCCGTTCTCACCGGCGGCTGGGACTTCAACATCGGGACCCACTCCGGCGGCATGGAGAGTCTGACCCCGGACGTATCCGGCGTGACGGTGGAGGACGCGGACTGCGGCACCATGACCATGGAGTATTTGCGGCTGTCCCCCCTGGGCATGCGGATTCGTCACAGCTGGTCGGAACCCAAGGAAGGGATTTATCCCGGCGCGTCCCTTTCCGTGGTGATGGAGGACGGAGGCGAGGTCTTCCTGGAGGACACCGTGGGCAGCTGCGGGGAGAACTGGAACGAGGAGTACGGCCCCTTTGAGACACCCATCGACCTAAGCAGGACCGTGGCCGTCCGCTGGGGTACAGCTGAGATTCCCCTGAACTGAACAGGCAAAAAAGAGACACGGCGTAAGCCGTGTCTCTTATCATACCCCTAAAGAATTTTAGATATGGATGCCGCCCACGAAGTATGTATTGTAGTAGCCGTCGGTCAGGTCGGAGTAGATGACGCCGCCGCTCCTGGAGGAGGAGGAGTGAATCATCTGTCCGCCGCCCACGTAGATGCCCGCGTGAGAGCAGGCTTTTCCGGCGTTCCGGGCCGGGTCGTTGAAGAACACCAGGTCGCCGGGCTGGAGCTCGCCAAGGCTGTACACCTTGGTGCCCAGGCCGCTCTGCCACTGGCCGGTGGCCGTGTGAGGCAGGGACACGCCGAACTGCTTGTACACATACATGGTGAAGCCGGAGCAGTCGAAGCCGCCGGGGGCTGCGCCGCCGTAAGCGTACCGGGTGCCCAGGTACTGCCGGGCGAAGTCGACGATGCTGCTGTCGCCCACGCTGGCGCCGGGGGTCAGGGGGGTCTCGTTGGTCAGGCTTATGTAGTCGCTGCGGACATAGCCGTCGCCGTATTGTCCGGTGATTTTGTACCAGCCGTTTTCAATGCCCACCACGGTGACGCCGGAGTTCAATCCCAGGTTGTTGACGATTTCGGCCTGTAGGTTGCCCTCGGCCCGGACGTTGACGCCCCGGGCGTTGATCCGGCCATAGTATTCAAACTCGGTGGCCTCGTCCTTGGTGAAGAAGTCGGCGGAGACGTAGCCGATCTGGCCGTTGTGGGCCACGTGGTACCAGCCGTCCTCCTCGCCCAGCACGGCGATGATCCAGTCCTTGTCCAGCATGGTGATGACGGAGGCTTCCAGAGAGGGCTCGGACCGGAGGCGGAGGGAGGAGCCGGTGGTCTTGCCGATGCCCACCACCAGGGGGTCCCCGTCGGCGGCGAAGGCCGTCACGGTCAGAAAGAGCATGGTAATCAGGGTGAGGGTCAGGACCTTGGCGGCCTTTCCAGCAAATCGATTCATAAGAGGCAGTTTCCTTTCACGTTTCTTTTGTAGAAGGGCCGGCCGTTATTTTTCCTTGCCCGCCAGAGCCCGGTTCAGCCACACGGTGGCGATGTCCATCGCCGCGTAGAGGCTGTCCTTTTCACTTTTCTTAATCACCCGGTCCCGGGACTTCAGATCCGGGTCCGTCAGCTGGAGCTGAATGGACACCTTGGAGGCCAGCTCCAGGTCCTGTTCCTTTTTGGTCTCCAGCACCTGCATCATGATGATATATTTCTCGGCCATGGTGCCGTAGTAGATCAGGTTGCCTGCCCGGCGAAGCGGATGGCCCTTATAGACAAGGCCCTCGGTTTTGCTGTTCTTGTTCCCAGCCATAAAAACCTCCTGAATAACTTTGTAACCAAATTGTAACATCTTTTTTCCGTTTTGTCAACATTCTGTTCTGAGCAAAATGACGAAAAAACAACGCCACATTATGGCAGAACTGACAAAAACCGCAAAAATCCCGTGGAATACGGCCTCCGCCTGAGGGGGCGGCGAGCCGTGTTCCACGGGACGCGCGTCGAAAATGGTAACAATTTGTAACTGCTTTTGTTACTGACCCAGATATTTTCTCACCAGCACCTGTAACAGCTCATCCCGGTCGATCTTGCGGATCAGGGTCCGGGCGTTGTTGTGGTTGGTGATATAGGTGGGGTCCTCGGACAGGATATAGCCCACGATCTGGTTGATGGGATTGTAGCCCTTCTCTTCCAGGGCCTTGTAGACGGTAGAGAGAATCTGGTGAATCTCCTCGTCCTTCTCCAGCGCCAGGCTGAATTTTCTGGTGAAATCGTCCATAGGTACACCACCTTCCTTTCTGATTCCCCTCTAGTATACTCGTTTTTTCCCCGGCTGTAAAGGGTTTCGGCGGGAATTTTACGAAAGATTTTTACTGAGAGGAGCCGGATTTATCTCAGAACGGCGTTCAGCTCGGCTTTCAGCAGCTCCAGAATACCCTTCACGTCCTCGTCGGCCTCCTGGGCGGTGAGGCTGCGGTCGTCGGACCGGAGCTCCAGGCTGAAGGCCACGCTCTTCTTTCCCTGGGGGATGCCCTTGCCGGTGTACACGTCGAAGAGGCTGACGGCCTTCAAAAGGCCCTTGGCCCCCCGGCGGATGCAGTCCTCCAGCCTGGCCACGGGGAGGGCCAGGTCGCACACCAGGGCGATGTCCCGGGTGACGGCGGGGAAGCGGGGCAGGGGCTGGTAGACCGGCTTGCCGCCCATGCGCTCCACCAGGGCGGCGAAGCTGAGCTCGGCGGCGTAGAGCTCGCAGTCCACGTCGTAGTTCTCCGCCACGGCAGGGTGAATCTGGCCCAGGACGCCCAGGAGCGTCTCCCCGCTCCAGACCCTGGCGCAGCGGCCGGGGTGGTAGGAGGGATTCGACCCCTCGGCCTCAAAGCGGAGGTCCCCGATGTGGAGCCCCTCCAGCACGGCCTCCACGGCCCCCTTCAGCTGGAAGAAATCGATGCCGCCGCCGTAGGCCCCCAGGGAGAGGACCTTGGGCTCGTCGGCCATGCCGGAGCCGTCGCCCTTGGCGAAATAGGTCCGGCCCAGCTCATAGAGCCGGACGGCCTTGTTCCGGTAGTGGCAGTTCCGGGCCAGAATCTCCAGCATGGAGGGCAGGGTGGTGGTGCGCATGATGGAGGTGTCCTCCCCCAGGGGGTTGAGGATGCGCAGCGAGCTGCGCAGGGGCTCCTCGGGGGCCCAGCCGATCTTATCATAGGCGGAGGGGGAGATGAAGGAATAGGTGATGATCTCGCTGTAGCCGCAGGCCCGGCACACGGC
>CAJUJW010000060.1:0-3740 GCA_910586735.1 uncultured Oscillibacter sp.
CGTAGAAAACGGAGGCACCTCTTGCGCGCCCCCGTTTTCTCTCTTCCACCGTGCATGGCGCATTCTCTCTTTTCGCAAAAAAGGGGCCCCCGCAAAATCGTAGATTTTGTGGGGAGAGGAGGAAGGAATGGAGCGGGCGCAGTCCTCGCCGCCAGGCGGGGACGGAGCAGAGCGGAATTTCTTCCGACGAAATGGGGGGTGCATTGCACCAGCCCCCAAAGGGCTGTTGACTTCCCCGCCCGTCAGGGCGTGTACAGGCTCCCCCTTGCGGGGGAAAAGAAGCCCCGCCCGCCAGGGCGCCCCCAGGCCCCGCCCAATCTGCCAAGTCTCAAGACTTGTTCAGATCAGGTGGGGCTTTCCAAATTTTTATGCATCCGATAACCCCCATGGGGGCTTGTATTGCCAATATACCGGTGCTATACTGATACCAGGATCTGAGAAAAGAGGTGCCCCTATGCATATGGCCGATGTTCTGGTGGCCCCCGCTGCGGCGGCTGCCATGTACGCAGTCTCCGGCGCGGCCGTCGGTATTTCCATCAAGACCCTGCGCAAGGACGATAGTACCCGGAAGCTGCCCACCATGGCGGTGACTTCCGCCCTGGTCTTCGCGGGGCAGATGATCAACTACACCATCCCGGGAACGGGCTCCTCCGGGCACCTGTGCGGCGGGATGCTCCTCTCGGCCCTGCTGGGACCCCAGGCGGGCTTTTTGTCCATGGTGGTGATTCTGGCGATTCAGAGCCTGTTCTTCGCTGACGGAGGTCTGCTGGCGCTGGGGGCGAACTGCTGGAACATGGCGTTCTATGGCTGCTTTGTGGGGTACTATATTTTCTGGCGGCCAATTCTGCGCGGCAGGCTGTTCTCCGGTATGGGGACAGCGGCGGCGGGACGGATGAAAATCATCCTGGCCTCCATTCTGGGCTGTGTCCTGACCTTGCAGCTGGGCGCTTTCTCCGTCGTCCTTGAAACCACCGTTTCCGGGATTACGGAACTGCCCTTCGGCGCTTTCTGCGGCATGATGTTGCCCATCCATCTGGCCATCGGTCTGGTGGAGGGGCTGATTACCGCGGCGGTTCTGCTCTTTGTTTACGAGGCGCGCCCGGAACTGCTGATGGAGGCGGAACCCTCCGGGCAGGACGGGAGATGCTCCCTGAAAGCGACGCTGGCGATTCTCGCCGCCACGGCCATCGTGGTGGGCGGCGGGCTGTCCCTGGCGGCCAGCGGCAACCCGGACGGGCTGGAGTGGTCCCTGTTCGGCAACGCGGAGGCTGGTTACAGCGGAAATATGGGACTGGATGAAGACAATTTCGGTGTGTCCAGCGCCGCAGCGGACACGGCGGCCTCCATTCAGGAGAAGACGGCCCTTCTGCCGGATTACGCCTTTAAGCAGAGTGACAGTCCGGTTGGCACGAGCGTTTCCGGCGTCGTCGGTTCGGCGCTTGTGGCCGCCTTCGCGGCGCTGATCTGCCTGGTGGGCGGGTTCTTTCGCAGGAAGCCCCGGACCCGCGCGGAACAATAGGGACTTCTTCCCAATCGGTTGAGATGGAAATTGCCTGCAAAGGGCGCTGGCGCCCCTTTGCAGGCATCTTTATGAGGCAATTATGAGTAAGGTTTCAAACGCCCAGGCGGAACTGCGGGAGATGGACGAGCTCTCCGCGCGGACCTCTCCCATCCACCGGCTCCACCCCCTGACAAAGCTGCTGGTTACGCTGGCCTATCTCTTTACCGTTGTGTCCTACCCCAAGTACAGCTTCAGCGCCTTATTTGTGATGGTGCTCTACCCTGTGTTGACCTTTCAGCTCAGCGGCATCCCCGTCCGGCTGTGCTTTCACAAGCTGCGGGTCATGCTGGCTCTGGTCTGCGCGGTGGGCATTTTTAACCCGTTCTTTGACCGGACGCCCATGCTGGTTGTCGGCGGCCTGACGGTGACAGGGGGCGTTATTTCCATGGCGACGCTGGTTTTGAAGGGCGTCTTTGCCCTGATGGCCTCCTTCCTGCTGATTGCCGCCACGCCCATCGACCGCCTCTGCGCCGCCCTGCGGCAGTTGCACGTGCCGGGGATTCTTGTGACTCTGCTTCTGCTGACATACCGGTATGTCTCGCTGATGCTGCGGCAGGTCTCCATTATGACGGACGCCTACGCCCTCCGCGCCCCCGGTCAGAAGGGGGTTCACATCTCCGCCTGGGGCTCCTTCCTGGGGCAGCTCCTGCTGCGCAGCATAGACCGGGGGTCGGAGCTGTACCAGAGCATGGAGCTGAGGGGGTTTTGCGGGGAGTTCCACTACGCCGATGGCGCGGGATACGGGGCGGGCGATTTGGCCTACACGCTGTGCTGGACCGCCCTTTTCCTGGCGGCGCGGCTGGTGAATCTGCCCCGGCTTCTGGGGAATCTTTTTGTATGAGGTCTGTGCTATGCTGAGAGTTGAACGCGTCTCTTTTTCCTATGAGAAGGGGCGCCCTGTTCTGGAGGACCTGCGCTTTCAAATCGCGCCGGGAGAGCGCGTCGGACTGATCGGGGCCAACGGGGCGGGCAAATCCACGCTGATGAAGCTCTTCCTGGGTCTGCTCCCCTGTCAGGAGGGGGAAATCTACGCCAGGGGGGTCCTGGTCAGCAGGGAGAACCTGGCGCGGGTGCGCCGGACCCTGGGCTTTGTCCTCCAGGATTCCGACAACCAGATGTTTATGCCCACCGTCTACGAGGACATGATGTTTGCCCCGCTGAATTACGGCCTGGGCCGGGAGGAGGCTGAAAGGTGCGTCGACGCCGTACTGGAGCGGCTGGGCCTGACAGAATTAAAGCACCGCTACAATCACAAAATCTCTCAGGGAGAAAAGCGGATGGCGGCCATCGCCACAATCCTGGCCATGGAACCGGAGATTCTGCTGATGGATGAACCCACCACGGCCCTGGACCCCTATAACCGGCGGAAGGTGATTCAGACCATCGGCGGGCTGCCCCAGACGATTCTGATCGCGTCCCACGATCTGGATATGATTTTGGACACCTGCGGCCGGGTGATTCTGCTCTCTCAGGGCAGGATTGCCGCCGACGGACCGGCGGAGGTCATCCTGCGCGACAGGGAACTGCTGGAGAAAAACCGGATGGAGCTTCCCCTCTGCCTGTCCAGAACCGGCGGGTGAGGAGTTGCCCTGCTGCCACTGTTTAAAAGCCGTTCCCCCTCCGGCGGAGGGGGAACGGCTTTCATAGCGTGCCGCATTTTTTACGCGGTTTGATTCAGCCAGCCGCGCAGCAGGGGGATGAGCACGCCGCCCACGGCGTTCCCGAGCGTCATGACAAGCACGTAGCCCAGGGTTTTCGCGCTCCACATGCCCGCCATCGAAAAGTAATACATATTGGCGACGCAGTGCTCAAAGCCGCATAGGATGAATACCGTGACGCCGAAAACCAGGGAGAGGTACCTGCCCAGCTCGTGGGGGTTTTTGTTGAAGCCGTCCACGGCGATGTAGATGAGAATGTTGCAGAACACCGCCAGAATGAAGATGCTCAGAATGCCGTCCTCGAGCTTCACCCGGCACAGCGCCTGGGCCTTCTCCGCCAGGGCCGGACCGGTCCTTGTCAGACTCTCTGCGAACGCGGCCAGCCACGTGCCGCAGAGGTTGCCCAGCCAGATGACGGGCAGGTCTATGGCGTAGTCCCTGTCCCGTTCAAAGACGTAGCACACCTTGCCTGTGAACAGGCTGAAGCCGAAGGTACAAATCGTGAAGAGCCCGACGGTGAA
>CAJUJW010000060.1:3750-14179 GCA_910586735.1 uncultured Oscillibacter sp.
GAGGGGTTTGCTTTCCACCGAGAGGAACGCCGTCCCGCCGATGGCGATGCTGATTCCCGCCAGGATGCCGTAAACAAAGGTTTTGAGTCGTTTCACAGTGCCGCCCTCCTTTTGCGTTTGTCGTTCTGATTTTCCATTGCCGCCGCTGTTAGGAAGGCTTCCTATCGCGCCATGGCGGCGGAAAGCGCTCCAATCAGAAGTTCCGCCGCCGCCACGCTCTCGTCGGCCAGGAAGCCCGCCGCGAAATTGTCGGAGAACAGAATCTGGGCGCTGGGCGGGAACTCCTCGGCGGCCTCCCAGACGCTGAGGCGGATTCGGTAGTCCTGCACGACGGCGAACTCAAAGCCCCGGTCGCCCTGGCTGATTTCCGCCCCGCCCAGCCTGCGGCTTGCGTCCGCGAATTTGTTCAGGTCCCGGCCGAAGGTGAATGCGCTGCGCCTGATGCACCTGCCGTTGAAGGGCTGGAGGTACACCTCGCCCCAGGGCAGCTGCCGGAAGGTTTTCCAGCCGCCCGCCGCCGGCAGATGCTTTCCCACCAGCAGATAGCGCAGGAGGAAGGTCTGGGCCTGGAGCCTGCCCAGGGCGAACGCGTTGGGATCGCCGCTGGAGATGGCGTACTCCGGCCAGGTGACGGCGTAGGTTTCATTGAGGAACCGGAGGGTAAAGGCGTTCCCGTCAAAGGGGAGCTCCAGGCGTCTCACCGCGTCCTCCGGGTCCAGCTGCTGAAATTGCTGTAGGTAGTGCTGGAAGGGGACCTCGTCTTTGTTGTTCTTGATTTCCATAGCGTCACTCCTGGGTGCTGTGGGGGAAACGTCCGGCGTCCGTGTGGGGCAGGAAACAGGCCGCCACGAACCGGTCCATGTATCCCGGATGGGTGGAAAGCTCCATATAGGTCATGCTGCCCGCGATTTCGGCAACCTTCCGCCGGGCGTCGCCGGACAGCGCCATGGCGTAGGCGCCGGACAGGGAGGAGTTGCCGATGTAGGAGAATTTCTCCAGGTCCACGTCCGGGAACATGCCGATCCGCACGGCGTTTCTCATGTTGATTCCGCTGCCGATTCCGCCCGCCACATAGACCCGCTCTATCATATCCGTGTCAAAGTCCAGCGCGGACAGCATGGTGTCGATGGCGGAGAAAATCGCGCCCTTGGCCCGGATGAAGGAGTCGATGTCCACCTCGGTGATAGCAATCTCCCGCCCGGTCTCGGACTCGGCGGCGAAGGCCAGAATATACCGCCCCACGCCGTGCTTGTCCCGGGCGACGCGCCTGCCCTCCCGGATAAATTTGCCGTTGGGGCCCAGGATGGAGGTCCGGTAGAGCTCGGCGATGACATCAATGATGCCGCTGCCGCACAGGCCCACCGGCTTTTGGCCTCCCACGACGGTGAGCGCGGGCTCCATGGTCTCCTTGTTTATGGAGACGGCCTCGATGGCCCCGTCGGTGGCCCGCATGCCGCAGGAGATATCGCCCCCCTCAAAGGCGGGCCCGGCGCTGCACGCGCAGCACATCAGAAATTCGCTGTTGCCGAAGACGATTTCGCCGTTGGTGCCCAGGTCGATGAACAGCGAAAACTCCTCCTTGTTCCAAATCAGGCTGGCAAAGGTGCCCGCCGTGATATCGCCGCCCACGTAGGAGCCCACATTGGGCGCAAGCCGCACCCGGGCCCAGGGATGGACGGGCAGGGACAAATCGGCGGCGCGCAGATCGCCGTAGTGGAAGAAGCTGGGGACATACGGCTCCATGCGCACCGGATTGGCGTCCACCCCCAGCAGGAGATGGTTCATGGTGGTGTTGGACGCGATACACATCCGCACCACGTGGTCGGGGGAGACCTTGGCCGTTTTGCACAGAAGCTGGATCAGCGGGAACAGGGTCTCGTCCAGAATCGCCTTTTGCAGGCGCTCCCGGCCGCCCGTTTTCCCCTGCTCCACGATGCGGTTGATGACATCCGCGCCATAGCGGATCTGGCCGTTCCCGGCTGAGGCTTTGGACAGCAGCGCGCCCGTCTCCAGGTCGATCAGAACGGCGGAAACGGTGGTTGTGCCGATGTCCACGGCGACGGCGCAGGGCGGCGTCCGGTCCGCCGCCGGTGAGACGGCGTAGACCAGGAAGCGGTCCCCCTCCCGCCGGCCGGTCACGCGGATATGGAACCCGCTGCTTCGCAGTGTCTCGGCCAGCGTCCGCATCGCCGGGAGGCTGATTTCGCACCGAGTAGCGCCGGTCGTTTTGAGCAGTTCCCGCTCCAGCCGCTCGTTGTCGGGCATGGTGTCGTCCAGGGTAGGCTCCTCCAGCTGAACGTCCACGGTGACGAAATTGCTGGAAAAGGCAATCCCGGCGTCCCGAATCTGGGCTTGCAGCGCCTCAAAGATGGCCACCTCTTCGCCCGTGGAGAGGTCCGCCGTTTTCATCCTCTGCTGATAGGCCAGGGCAATGTCCGGCACCAGCACCGTCACGTCGCCCGCCACCCGGCTGGCACAGCTCAGCCGCCAGCCGGCGTCGTAGTCCTCCTTGGAGATATGGGCCGTCTGGAGGGAGTCCAGCTGGCCCTCCAGCAGCTTTACCCGGCACTTTCCGCAGGAGCCGTTTCCCGAACACGGCGCGTCGATGGCCACGTTGGCGCTCCTGGCCACCTCCAGCAGATTGTCGCCCTGATTGGCGGAGGCGGTGACCGGCTCCCCGTTTTCTATTTGAAATACGATATTGAACACTTGTTTTTCCTCACTCTTATATGGCGGCCTTGGCCTTCCCACCGGAAGGGCGGGGGACCCGCCGCCGCTTTTTCCGCCGCGTACAGCATTTCCGGGGGAGGGAATGAGTCCCTCCCCCGGATTGTGCGGCACTGTTTACATCAGCGGGTCCATGGACAGAACCGGGTGATTCTTCTCGGTCAGGAATTCCATCAGCTGGTCGCATTCGGTGCAGACGGTTTCGTCGGCGATGTAATCTGTGAAGTTGTCGATGCCGTAGAGTTCTTTGGCGGTTTTGTTGAGCTTTTCCGCCACGTCGTCCTTCAGCTCCTTGGGCATCCAGACGATGCGCTCAATGCCGCCCTCGGCGTGGATGAACTTCTTGGAGGAGATGAAATGACGGCCATGGCCCATATAGCCCGGGGTCTGAACGCCGCCGCCGGTGCAGGAGGCCAGCTCGCCGAAGGTCATGCCGGCGGGCGTCATGCCGGCGAATTCGCGGTTGACCACGATAAAGCCGTTGGACGCGGGCTCGATGCCGCAGATGCACTCGAAGCAGCCGCAGGAGGTCATGGGGTCCTCCAGAATGGAATACAGCGTCACCGAATCCACCGCGCCGTGGGTCGCTTCATGCACCATCTTGTCGACAGTTTCATAGCGGCCGGTCCGCTCGTCGGTGCAGCCTTCCTTCATGATGGGCTGGCAGGGGCCGTTCTGGTTCAGCTCATAGGTGGCCTTGGCGTCCAGCCAGGACACCGCGCCGCACAGGCCCAGGCGCTCCGGGGTTACCACGCAGCAGTGGGCCGGGGCGAAGGACTGGCAGAGGATGCAGGTATAGAAGCGGTCCACGGCCTCGTCCGTCATGGAGCCCAGGCGCTCGTCCCGCTGGTTGTAGCGGGGCATGGCCTCCTTCTCCAGAATCTCCTGGACCTTCGTCCTGTCGGTGACCAGGGTGACCTGGCACTTGTCCACAACGGCGTCGAATTCGTCCATAATCATGCCGTAGAGGACCTCGGCAAAGTGCTTCAGGCGCAGGCCCTTGTCATAGGCGTCGTTGGAAATGCGGAGGCGGATCTGGTTCCTCTGGCCGGTGTGCATGACGCCTTCCATGTAGTTGAACCAGGCGTGGATTTTGCGTTCGATGACGGACTCGAAGTCCGGCTGCATCTTCTTTCCGGCCACCTCCACATAGGTGGCCAGGGCGTACTGCTGCTCTCCGGAGTCGATGTCGTCGCCCACGATGGTGATTTTATGATCCTCCACCTCGGCCATGTCCCGCATGGTGACCAGCTCGCAGGTGGGGTTCTTGGAGGACCAGAACTCGCACTTCATGTCGCTCTTGCGGATGATCTCGCCCTCGAACGCGGAGGCGAACGCCACGGGGATCGGCAGCTCCTTGACCTTGATTTTGATGTTCCGCAGCTCCAGGGACTTCTTGACGGTCTCGGCGTGGTCGCACACGGACTCCAGCGCGCCGGGGACCTGGTTCTCTCCCAGGTCGATGTCCACGATGACCGGGAAGCCCAGGGCGATGGCGCCCGCGCCGGCGGACACGACCACCTGGTCGATGGGGCCGAAGGTGTTGACAAACGCGGGAACACGGTTCTTGGTGTAGTCCAGCAGGCCGGTCAGGTCGCCGCCCTTGAGGCTGCCGAAAATCAGCGCCGCGCGGACCGCGATGGTGACCACGTGGATCACGCTGGTCACGTCGTGGCCCAGGGGCACCACACGGAAGTCCAGCCCCATTTTCACGCCGCCCTCGGCGCACTGCTCAATCACGTCGCCCACCAGGCAGGTCAGGATGCCCTTGGACTGGTAGTCCTTGACGACGCCCGCGACGTCGGCGGCGTTTTCCGCCTTGCCCAGCACCACGGCCACGCCGGGGATGTCGCCGGTAACCAGGGGAACGCCCAGGGAGCGGATAATGGGATCGGGGACAAAACCGATGCCGGACTCACCCGCGTAGGGGTCGGCCCCGTCCACATACTTCAATCCCTCAAGAATCTCCGCGCCCACCGCCGTGGCCAGGCCCGCGTTGAGCGCCTGGCCCAGATCCTCCTTGTTCGTAATCAGGCTCTTGAGGACCTCCACACAGGCGGGCAGGTCGCTCAGGGTCTTGACCTTCACGCCGGTGGCGGCGAAAATCGTCGGGAAGAAATACGCCGTGTCGGGGAAGGCGATCTCTTTGTCAGAGCCGTATTTGGCAATGGCGTCCTTTACCGCGCCTTCCGTCAAACCGGCAACCGCGTTGGACCCTCCATAGATCAGATCAGTCAAAGCGCTCATTACAGTTCCTCCTATCTCGATAATTCACAGCTTTTTTCCGCGTCAAAACTCCAGGTAAGAGTCGGAGTACAGCTCGTTGTTCTTGAAGATATCGCAGGACTTGATGGTCTCCATCAGCCGGCGGTCGTTGGGGTTGACAATGGCGGAGGTCAGACCCTGCATCATTGCCATGGCCACTAGGGCGGAGTCCATAATGGGGCGAACATCCTTCGGCGCGCCGTTGGAGTTGTTGGACAGACCTCCGGTGGAGTTCAGGCCCTCGTCGGCAAACATGCGGATGGCGCCCAGAACGTCCATCTGTTTGTCCTGCATGCCCTTGACCACCAGGAACAGGGGGTCGAACCACATGTCCTTGGCGTCCATGCCCAGGCTCAGGCCGTGCTCCAGCATGTTGTGGCAGTGCATCATCCGTTCCTCGTTGTCTTTGGCGATGCCGTCCGCCGAGCACAGGGCCACCACGATGGCGTCGTTGGCCGCGGCCAGGTCGATGTAGCTCAGGCGGGAACCGGCGTCGGCGGAGTTTACGATGGGTTTGCCGTTGGCGCGGTTGTAGACCCGGATGCCCGCCTCGATGGCCCGCTTGTTGGCCGTGTCCAAGGCCAGGGGCACGTTGTTGAAGTTCTCCTGGAGCAGCCTGACCGCCCAGGTCATCAGCTCCGGGCCGTTGGATTCCGCCGGGCCGATGTTCACGTCCAGATAGGTGGCCCCGGCGCGGATCTGCTCGGCGGCGCGCTTCAAGATGGGTTCCGGGTCCATCTTGTTCATGGCCTCCCGGATGACCGGAGAGATGCAGTGGATGCGCTCGCCGATGACCACGAATTTCTTCGACTCCGGGTCCCGCTGGCGGTATGTAACGCCCATATCCACGACCTTGATGTCGGGAATGACAATCTTGTCAAAGTCAAAGGGCGCGTCCGGGGAGACCTCGGCCTTTTTCGCCTCGGCGGGCTTTTTGGACGCCGCCACGGCGGCGGCGGCCTTCTCGTGCTCGCCGTCCTTCAGGTAGCGGACGATCTCCACCGCCTCGCGGGTGCCCACGACCACGTTCCAGTCGGGCAGCTTTTCCTGTATCTCGCCCTTCAGCACGGCCACCTTGCCGGGGATCACCAGGGTGCGGGAACGGATCTTGTCCGCGATCCGGCACTCGTCAAAGAACTTTTTGATGGAGCTGGAGGAGAGCTTTCCCGCAGCCCAGGCCGTCAGAACGGACATGCCGGAGGCGTCGGTAATCAGCAGGTTGATGGGCACCTTGGAGCGCTCGATCTCGCCGGACACCAGGAAGTAGGTCAGGGCGAAGTCCACCGTCAGCAGGCAGGGGTCGTCCGGCCCGGCGCCGTTGATGGGGTAAATGCCCGGCTCCACCTTCATGGGCTTCTGGGGGTCGGTGTAGATGTTCTGGCGCAGGCCGTGCAGCGGCAGGGACTCCGCGTAGCTCATGTTCTCCATCACCAGGATGGAGCCGTATTTCATCGTAAACAGGGCCGCCAGCGCCGTCTGCAGATGGATGTCTCCCCCGGCCAGCTTGGTCAGGTCCACCAGAGACGGGTATCCCAGGGTCCGCACATTGTCCTTGATGGCCGAGCGGCGGGCCAGCACCGCGCTGGCGAAGGTCTCCTTGATGGAGGCTGCGGTTACGTCTATGACCAGGTTTTTGTTGCCGGCCTTTTCCAGCTTTTCCACCGTGTCATAGATATCCAGCAGGCTGCCGCCGCCCACGCCCAGGAGGGCCTTGCCCTGGACGGCGGCGTTCATCTGTTCCCAGTTGGAGGCGTCCGCGCCGTTGATAATCAGGTCCTTGCCCGCCTCCAGGACGGCCTTGACCGCCTCGGGGTCCTTGGTATCCACAATCACGCCCCGGCCAATGGCGGCGGCCTTCCGCACCGCGCTCACCAGCTTTTCGGCGCCCTGGCCCTCGTCCCGGACAAACACGAACTCCACGTATTCCCGCTCGCCGATGCGCTCATAGTCCACCTTCTGAATCTCGGCCAGCTTGGTGTCCAGCGCCGCTTCGTCCATGCCGGCGCCGACGCTGACGGCGAACAGGCTGCGGGAGACAAACGTCTTGTCGTGACGGAACAGAACCGTCTCGCCGCCCAGCTTGTGCCCGGCCACCTCCAGGGACTTCATGGGGGGCGCCGTGGCCTCGGACAGCAGGGCGATGGCCTCTTCGGACATATAGGGGCACTTTGTGATGGGGACCGCGCCCTGGGCCACTTTCATGCAGAACGCCATGCAGGTGGGCACGCCGCACTCTTTGCAGTTCTTCTTGGGAGACAGCTTGAAAATATCCAGACCTTTCACAGCCATGGTGTGTTCCTCCTTCCTCAGACCAATTCGTCAATCATCCGGGCGATGGTTTTAATGGCGTCCGGGTGGCGCATGATAATTGCGTCGGAACCCCCGGCCAGGCACGCCGCGGCCGTTGTGATCTCCATCTCGACGCCGCGCTCCTCCGCGTCTCCCCACTCGGGCATTTCGGCCTCCGGCATGACCGCTTCCTTCACGCCCCAGGTCTCCGGGGAGACCGGCGTCATAATCGGCATCTGGAGCTGGGCGTCGGATTGTCCCAGGGCCGCCAGCTTAATGCGCTCCAGGGTGGAGGCCAGGTACTCAAAGCCGTAACCTGCGGCGGCGGAACCCGCCTGCATCACGATGGATTCGGGGTTCACGCCCAGCTGGGTCATGACGGTGTTGAGCTGCTTGGCCAGGTTGATGTCCACCGCAGACTCGGCGCCCACCTTCTGGCCATAGGCCAGGGCCGCCGAGGCGCCCACGGTCTTATAGTTCTCCTCTCTGGCCGACAGCACGAGGATGTTCTTCCCACTGAGCTTTTCCGAGATCTTCGTGAACAGCTCGGCGTCCTTCTCGATATCCTTGCAGCCCATGATGACCAGGGGCAGCTCCACCTTGGCGGCGACGGACTCACACAGGGCCGCGCACTCCTCCACGGATACGTTTTTGCCGTTGGGGTCGGCGCCCTTCAGGTGCAGCGCCACAAAGGACACGCCCGGGATGCTCTGAGCCCGGACAGCCATGTCCTCCAGGCTGCCGCAGCCCTCATAGAAGGCTTTCAGCTTGGGCTGCGTATACTCCTCCAGCGCCCCGTCGGTGATTTCCACGCCGATTTTCGGCGGGTTTTCAATGGGTGCGTCGAAGCTGTAAAACGGCAGCACGTTGTTTCCGCCGATCTGGACCGCCTTGTCGCCGGTTCCCAGAACGACCGCGTTGATTTTGGCGTTATACGCCTGAGTTTTTGCTGCGAATGGCATATGTCTTTCCCCCTCAAATCATTTGCTTACAGGTTCAGGTCCTTGATAATTCCGGCCAGCGCCTGCTTGACCGGCGCGCTGTCTGAAATATAGGCGCTTGGTTTTCCGTCGCAGTCGGCCTCATACACCGCCTGGTCCTGGGGCAGCACCCCGGCCAGCTCCAGAGCGTGCTTTTCAATCTCCTCCGCCACGCCGGCGGTGAGCGTCCCCTCCGGGGCCCGGTTGACAATCAGCTTCGTCTGTCCAGGGGAGAGGCCCAGGTCCTTGACCATTCCCGCGATCCGCCCAACCGCCTGGACGCCCCGGCGGGAACAGTCGGAAACCAGCAGAAGCGTGTCGATATGGGGAAGGGTGCCCCGGGCGATGTACTCCATGCCGGCCTCGTTGTCGATGACCATGTAGCGGTAGTGCCCCGCGTACTTTTCCAGCTGGGTCTGGAGGATGCCGTTGACAAAGCAGTAACAGCCCTTCCCCTGGGTGCGGCCCATCACCAGCATGTCGAAGTCGTCCTCCTCCGCCAGCGCCGAGCCGAAGCGGAACTCGGCGTAGTCCGCCTTTGTCATGCCGCCCGGGATGGTGTCGCCGCGCTTTTCCGCCTGGGCCATCTCCTCGCGGATATCGCCCAGGGTGGTTTCCACCTCCACGCCCAGAACCTCGTTCAGATTGGAATTGGCGTCGGCGTCCACCACAAGGATCGGCGCTTTTCCGCTGCGGCACAAATAGTCCACCAGCATGCCGCAGATGGTGGTTTTTCCGACGCCGCCTTTTCCGGCAATCGCAATGGTATGGGTCACTTTGATTCCTCCTATGTTCAAAAAAGTTCAGGCCATGGAAAGAGCATCAGTCCTCTATCAGGGTGAACAGGAACTTCTGATAAATATCGCCGGTCCTGACGAAGACCGTTGCGTCCCCGTTTTCGCCGCGCTGTACGTCAAACTCGCACTGCTGGCCGGAAAACAGGCCGCGGACGTACTGCTCGGGATCGCCGCAGGAGACCTCCTTGATAAACACGTCGCGCATCTGATTGTTCTTGCAGGAGTTGGGAATCTCCCGCACCACCTCATACGTTTTCATGGTTCGACACCGCACGGGACGCTCTGCGGGAGCTTCTCCCGGATGACGGCCACGCCGTTCACCAGGTCCGCCGAGGCCAGCTCGCCCTCAATGGACACCTGCCGCTCCATCAGGTCCGTCAGGACGATTTTACCGTCCCGGTACTCTATCATCCTGACGTTCTTCATCAGCAGGTTGTCCTGTTCCACGCTGCCGCGATAGATGGTAGAAAGACACATTGTCCGTCCCTCCTCACTCCAGCTTTTCCAGAACGCCCTGCAAGCGCGCGTTCGCCTGCCGGTATTCCTCCACTGCCCGCATCACCTGCTCGTACTGCTCGTGCTCACCGGCCGTCTCCAGCTGTCCGGCAAGCTCCGCCAGCTCCCTGGTGTGCGCGGCGTTGTGCTCCACCATGTAGCGCAGCACTGCCACCAGTTCCTCCCTGGGCGCTGCGCCGGGCGCGTGGTTATGGTGCTCGTGACCGTGTCCATGCTCGTGCTCGTGCATGAAACCTCACCTCTTTTACATTTTCTAATTTCACATTATCGCACCCTTGTGGCAGTTCTGTCAATAGCCACAGCCCAACCTGTGAAAATTCTGTGGAAATTTTTACATAGTACCTTGCCCGAATCTATCGAACATGCTATAATACATTCACTATAAAAAGCAGGGAGGTACCGCTATATGGAAGTCAAATCCGATATTGAGATTGCCCAGGAATGCACCCCAAAGCACATCCGCGAAATCGCGGCCGCGGCTGGCGTGGATGAAAAGTATCTGGAGCAGTACGGGAACTACAAGGCCAAGGTGGATTACCGTATGCTCAAGGACCTGGCGGACAAGCCGGACGGGAAGCTGATCCTGGTCACCGCCATCACCCCCACGCCCGCCGGAGAGGGCAAGACCACCACCTCCGTGGGCCTGGCGGACGGCCTGAGGAAAATCGGCAAAAACGTCATCGTGGCCCTGCGCGAGCCCTCTCTGGGCCCTGTGTTCGGCATCAAGGGCGGCGCCGCCGGCGGCGGCTATGCCCAGGTAGTCCCCATGGAGGACATCAACCTCCACTTCACCGGCGACTTCCACGCCATCGGCGCGGCCAACAACCTGATGGCCGCCATGCTGGACAACCACAT
>CAJUJW010000061.1 GCA_910586735.1 uncultured Oscillibacter sp.
TTCTCGTCGATCATGCCCTCGTCCACCAGGTCGCAGGCGATTTTCAGGGCGGCGGCGGGGGTGCGCTTGCCGTTGCGGGTCTGGAGCATGTACAGCTTCCCGGCCTCCACGGTGAACTCCATGTCCTGCATATCCCGGTAGTGGTCCTCCAGGATCTTGCAGACCTTCTCAAACTGGGCGAAGGCCTCGGGGAACTTGTCGGCCATCTCCTGGATGGGCATGGGGGTCCGCACGCCGGCCACCACGTCCTCGCCCTGGGCGTTGTTCAGGAACTCGCCGAAGAGCTTCTTCTCGCCGGTGGCGGGGTTCCGGGTGAAGGCCACGCCGGTGCCGCAGTCGTCTCCCATGTTGCCGAAGGCCATGGACTGGACGTTGACGGCGGTGCCCCAGGAGTAGGGGATGTCGTTGTCCCGGCGGTACACGTTGGCCCGGGGGTTGTCCCAGGAGCGGAACACGGCCTTGATGGCACCCATCAGCTGCTCCTTGGGGTCGGTGGGGAAGTCCTGGCCCAGCTTGGCCTTGTACTCGGCCTTGAACTGTCCGGCCAGCTCCTTCAGGTCGTCGGCGGTCAGGTCCACGTCCTGGGTGACGCCCTTTTTCTCCTTCATCTGGTCAATGAGCTGCTCAAAATACTTCTTGCCCACTTCCATGACCACGTCGGAGTACATCTGGATAAAGCGGCGATAGCAGTCCCAGGCCCAGCGGGGGTTGCCGGACTTGCGGATCAGCACCTCCACCACGTCCTCGTTTAGCCCTAAGTTCAGGATGGTGTCCATCATGCCGGGCATGGAGGCCCGGGCGCCGGAGCGGACGGAGACCAGCAGGGGGTTCTCCAGATCGCCGAACTTCTTGCCGGTGATCTCCTCCATTTTGGAGATATACTCCATGATTTCGGCACAGATTTCGTCGTTGATTTTCTGGCCGTCCTCATAGTATTGGGTGCAGGCCTCGGTGGTGATGGTGAAGCCCTGGGGGACAGGCAGTCCGATGTTGGTCATTTCGGCCAGGTTCGCGCCCTTGCCGCCCAGCAGCTCGCGCATATTGGCGTTGCCCTCGGTGAACAGATAGCAGTACTTTTTGCTCATTTTCATTCCTCCGTTATTTTTTGCCTCCGCAGGGCGGCGGGGAGTCCCGCGTCCCGCTTGGCAAACGTTTGCCTTAATGCCTTACCATTATAATCGTTCATTTTCTGGAAAGCAATACATAAATATCATAAGAAATTGCCAGACGTTTAACACAATCTGCCCAAAAGAGATAAAATGGGGGCTCCCCCTCCTGGGGGACAACAGTTGACATTTCCTCCCTTATGCCCCATAATGACAAAGAACACCCCCCCGCCGGTTTCGGCGGGCGGAACAGGAGGACGCGCTATGAAAACCATCCTCGGCATCGATATCGGGGGCACCACGACTAAAATCGTGGGCCTTGACCATACGGGAAACCTCCTCTCCACCCTCCGGGTGCAGGCGGAGGACCCCCTGACCAGCCTCTATGGGGCCTTCGGCAGCTATCTGACACAGAACCATCTCACCCTGGCGGATGTGAGCCGGGTGGTCCTCACCGGGGTGGGGGCCTCCTTCGTGGAGGGGGACATCTACGGTCTGCCCACCTGCAAGGTGGACGAGTTCTCCGCCAGCGGCGCCGGGGCTTTGGCCATGAGCGGGCAGGAGCGGGCCGTGGTGGCCACCATGGGCACCGGCACCGCCTTCCTCTACGCCCAGCGGGGCAAGGGCGTCCGGCACCTCTGCGGCAGCGGCATCGGCGGGGGCACCCTGGGGGGGCTCTGCCGGAAGCTGGTGGACATGGAGCGCTTCGGACAAATCAAAAAACTGGCGGAACAGGGGGACCTGGGGAAGGTGGACCTGACCATCCGGGACATCACGCCGGACCCCGCCGCCACCCTGGACCCCACCCTCACCGCCGCCAACTTCGGCAACCTCTCCGAGGACGCCGCCCCCGCCGACTTGGCCGCCGGGGCGGTGAACCTGGTGCTCCAGGCCATCGGGACCATGACGGTGCTGGCCTGCCAGAGCTGCGGGTGCGAGACGGTGGTGCTCACCGGGTCCGTCACCACCCTGTCCCAGACGAAGCCCAACTTTGAGAACTTCCAGCGGCTCTACGGCATCCGCTATATCATCCCGGAGCGGGCCACCTTCGCCACCGCCATCGGCGCGGGGCTCTACAGCCTGGAGCGGGGGGCGGCGGAGTGATGGACTTGGAAGCCCTGCGGCTGGCCGAGGCGTTTTTCGCCCGGAAGCCGGAGGCCCTGCCCTCCGTCCGGGCCTTCCTCCTGGGGGCGCTGGAGCGCTGGCCCGAGGTGGAGATCGTCACCCAGAAGTCCCAGGTGGGCCTCCGGGACCCCAGGCCCTTCTGCGCCCTGACGGCGCCGGGGAAGCATGTCAAGGGCCGCCCCACCCCCGGGGCGCTGCTGTCGCTGTTCCTGCCCCGGCCCCTGGAGACGGAACTGCTCATCCTGGCGGTGGAAGCCTATCCGGGGCGGTTCACCAACCATCTGGCCCTGCCGGCGGACCCGGCGGAATTCCCGGCGGACCTGTGGGCCTGGACCGGCGAGGCCCGGCGCTTCCGATGCGGAAAAAATTGAGAGGGCCGTCTTGCAAAAACGGGAAATCTGGGGTATCATAAAAAAGGATCATTCCGGGCGCGGCTGCCCGAGGGAAAGCAGGGGAATTGGAGCATGAAACTCTCTCTGGTCATCATGGCGGCGGGCCTGGGGTCCCGCTACGGCGGCAACAAGCAGGTGGACGGCATCGGCCCCCATGGGGAAATCCTCATGGAGTATTCCATATACGACGCCCTCCGGGCGGGCTTCGGCAAGGTGGTGTTCATCATCAAGCCGGAGATGCGGGAGATGATGGAAAAGCTGTGCGGCTACGTGAGCGGCAAAACCGCCCTGGACGGCAGCCCTGTGGAGGTCCGGTATGTCTGCCAGGACTTCTCCTCCGTCCCCGCCTTTTACAAAATCCCGGAGAGGAGGACCCGGCCCTTCGGCACGGTCCACGCCCTGCTCTGCGCCGAGGAGGCGGTGGAGGAACCCTGCTGCGTCATCAACGCCGACGATTTTTACGGCCTGGACGCCTACCGCCGTATGGCCCAGGAGCTTCGCCGCCTGCCGGAGGCGGGCCGGGCGGCCATGGTGGGCTATCTCCTGAAAAACACCGCCAGCCTCCACGGCACGGTGACCCGGGGAATCTGCGTCCAGCGGGAGGGCTTCCTGGACAGCGTCCAGGAGACCCGCAACATCCAGCTCTGCCCCGACGGCAGCCTCCAGGACCTGGGGACCGGCCGCCTCCTGGACCCGGATGCCGTGGTGTCCATGAATTTCTGGGGCTTCATGCCCTCCATCTTCCCCCTCCTCCGGCGGGACTTCGAGGACTTCCTCCGCGCCGCCGGGGACGACCCCTCCGCCGAGCGGTTGCTGCCGGACCTGGTGGACCGGGAACTCCGGGCGGGCGGGCTGAAGGTCTCCGTCCTCTCCTCCGCCGGGCAGTGGTTCGGCATGACCTACCGGGAGGACCGGGAGGCCGTGGCCCAGGCCCTGCGGCGGCTCCACGAGAGCGGGGAGTACCCGGAGAACCTCCGGGCCTGAGAACCTGAACGCACGAGCTTTAAGCGCCGGGCATAACCGGCGGCGGCGGCGCATAGATTGGACAGGGCTGAGGGGCCGGGTCCCGCGCCGCGAAAAGTTTAACAATTTGTTTCGACTTTTTTCGACGGATTTCGTGTATGATATTCTTGGAAGGCTGAAAGCGCCCCGGCGTATTCGGCCCCCCGGCGCTTTGCCGGCTTTGAAGGCGATGAGTTCCCGGTCCGGCCGGGATGACGATAGATGAGGAAGGAAACAGACTATGGAGGAAACACGCAAGCGCGCCCGTAAGCGCCGCCTGCCCAGGATCATGGTCCTGGCGGCGGCAACCCTGCTGCTGACCACCGGCGCTTCCGCCGGAGGGGCGGGAGGTTCCCAGGAACCCGCGGCCTACAAGGCGGCCCCTATGGCCGAGCGCATCCAGGCGCCCCCGGCGGGGAAGACCAAGGCCCTGCCGGAGAGCCTCAGGGAGCCGGAGGGCCTCCCCATCCCCCTGCCGGAGACGGAGGCGGTGGAGGATACATATTTCGACGCCGCGGTCTTTCTGGGGGATTCCCGGACGGAGGGCCTTTCCCTTTACAGCGGCCTGAAGACGGGGCATTTCTACACCGCCGTGGGGGCCACGGTGGAGTCCGTGTTCTCCAAGAAGAACTATAAGACCGAGAGCGGGGAGAAGGTCTCCCTGCTGGACGCGGTGGCGGACCAGGACTGCGACAAGGTCTATATCATGCTGGGCATCAACGAGCTGGGCTGGTCCAAGACCAAGACCTATCACGACCAATACGCCAAGCTCATCGACCGGGTCCGGGAGGACCACCCGGAGGCGAAGATCGTCCTCCAGTCCATCCCCCCCGTGGGGGCCAAACAGGAGGCCAAAAAAACCTACGTCAACAACGAGCGGATCGCCGCCTACAACGAGGTAATCAAAACCCTGGCGGAGGAGAAGGCGTGCTATTTCCTGGACGTGGCCGCCTGCCTCACCGGCGGGGACGGGCTGCTGCCCAAGGACTGGAACTTTGACGGCATCCACCTGAACCCGGCGGGGTGCAAGGTCTGGCTGAACTACCTGCGGACCCACAGCCTGGAGGACGACGCCATCGCCGCCGCCCAGGAGAAGGGCTGAGGCGTTTCCCCTGAATGCGCGAAAAAGGCAGAGACGAAAGTCTCTGCCTTTTCTATGTCTCCTCACACCATGGCCCCCGCCCGGCTGCGCAGGCGTTCCGGGGCGGGGCGTTCCGCCGCGATCCGGCGGGGGACCTCCGCCTCCGGGGCCCGCTCGGCCAGGCGCTCCCGGGCAACGGCCAGCATCAGCTTGATGCGGTTTTCCTGGTTCACCCGGGTGGCGCTGGGGTCGTAGTCGATGGGGGTGATGTTGGCCTGGGGGTACAGCTCCCGGATTTTGTTGATCATGCCCTTTCCGCAGATGTGGTTGGGCAGGCAGCCGAAGGGCTGGGCGCAGACGATGTTCTCGTACCCCGCCCGGACCAGCTCGATCATCTCGGCGGTGAGGAGCCAGCCCTCCCCCATCTTGTCCCCGGTGCTGATGACCCCGTCGGTGAGCCGGATGAGCTCCCGGAAGGGCAGGGGGGCGTGGTAGCCGTTGTCCCGCAGGACCTTGATGACGACGCTCTCCATGCCCTCGATGTATTTCAGCACGAAGTCGGAGACGTGCTTTTCCAGGAAGGTCCCGCCGTAGAGCCGGGCGGTCTCCGAGGGGTTGTAGGCGCAGTACTGCACGAAGCCCATCAGCCCCGGCAGGTTTACCTCGCAGTCCTGGGACCGGAGGAAGTTCTCCAAATCGTTGTTCCCCAGGGGGGAGTACTTCACGTAGATCTCGCCGACCACACCCACCTTTACCTTGGGGACCCGGCGGACGGGGACTGCGGCGAACTCCCGGGCAATGACGGGCATGGCCCCCTTCATCTCCCGGTTGGTCCAGCCCTTGTCCTGGTGAATCCAGCCGCAGATGGTATCCAGCCACTTCTCCTGGAGGCGCTCCGCGTCCCCCTTCCGGACCTCGTAGGGCTCCGTCTGGGCCCGGAGGGCCACCAGCAGGTCGCCGTAGTAGATGACGGCCAGGAGGCGGCGCAGGAAGGGCAGGGTCATGGGGAAGCCGGAGTCCTTCTCAAGACCCGAGAAGTTCAGGCTCACCACGGGCACCTGGGGATAGCCCGCCTTGACCAGGGCTTTCCTCAGCAGGTGGATGTAGTTGGAGGCCCGGCAGCCGCCGCCGGTCTGGGTGATGATGAGGGCGGTGTGATCCAGGTCGTACTTCCCGGAGGCCAGGGCGTCCAGGAACTGGCCGATGACCAGCAGGGCGGGGTAGCAGGTGTCGTTATGTACGTACTTGAGGCCCAGCTCGCTGACCTGGCTGCCGCAGTTCTCCAGCAGCTCGCAGGTGTAGCCCGCCTGCTCCATGACCGCCGCCAGGATGCGGAACTGCACCGGGGCCATGTTGGGGATGAGAATCTTGTGGGTCCTCTTCATCTCCGGCGTGAATTTGGGATAGTTCAAGGCTTCCATAGGCTCACTCCTGTTCCTCCAGGGCGGCGAAGAGGCTCCGCAGACGGATGCGCACCGCGCCCAGGTTGGTGATTTCGTCAATCTTCAATTCCGTGTACAGCTTCCCTCCGGCCTGTAAAATGGCCTGGGTCTCGTCGGTGGTGATGGCGTCCACGCCGCAGCCGAAGCTGACCAGCTGCACCAGGTCGCAGTCCCGGTGTTCCACGCAGTACCGGGCGGCGGCGTAGAGCCGGGAGTGGTAGGTCCACTGGTTCAGCACGGTGGTGGGGAATTTGTCCACCAGGCCGGAGACGGAGTCCTCCGTCACCACCGCCGCGCCGAAGCGGGTAATCAGGGTGTCGATGCCGTGGTTCACCTCCGGGTCCACGTGGTAGGGCCGGCCCGCCAGGACGATGATGCGCCGCCCCTCGGCCCGGGCCTGGCCCATGATTCGGGCCCCTTCCTTTCGGACCTGGGCCATGTGGTGGGCGTACTCGGCGTAGGCCGCGTCCCCGGCCTCCCGGACCTCGGACTTGGTGATATCCGGGAAGTGCCGCCGGAGGATTTCCGTGATCTTCCTGGTGAAGTCCTTGGGCCGGTGGAGGCCCACGTAGTCATAGATGAATTGGGTGTCCTTGATTTCCGGGCAGTTCCCGGCGATGACCTCCGGGTAGTAGGCCACCACGGGGCAGTTGTAGTGGTTATCCCCCAGTCCCTCGTCCAGGTTGTAGGTCATGCAGGGGTAGAAAATGGCGTCCAGGCCCAGCTTGGAGAGGAACTGAATGTGCCCGTGGGCCAGCTTGGCCGGGAAACAGGCGGTGTCGCTGGGAATGGTGGCCTGGCCCTTTAAATACAGGTCCCGGCTGGACAGGGGGCTGTGGTACACGGCAAAGCCCAATTTCGTAAAGAAGGTGTGCCAGAAGGGGAGGAGCTCCCACATGTTCAGGCACAGGGGAATCCCGATTTTGCCCCGCCTGCCGGGGACGGGCTTGTAGCTTAAAATCAGCTTCCGCTTGTAGGCGTACAGGTTCCGCTCTCCGCTGCCGGCCTTGCCGGTGACGGGCCGGTCACAGCGGTTCCCGCTGACGAAGGTCTCCCCTCCCGCGAAGGTGTTCACCGTCAGCTGGCAGTTGTTTCCGCACAGGCCGCAGACCCGGCTCTCCGTCTCCTGGGAGAAGTTCGCCAGGGCCTCCCGGCCCAGCAGGGCGCTGGTCTGGCCTGGAGCGGCCTTGCTCCTTCCGCAGAGGGCCGCGCCGAAGGCCCCCATGAGCCCGGCGATGTCCGGGCGGATGACCTCCACGCCCATCTCCTTCTCAAAGGCCCGGAGGACGGCCTCATTATAAAAGGTGCCCCCCTGGACCACCACGTTCCGCCCCAGCTCCTCGGGGCTGGCGGCCCGGATGACCTTGTAGATGGCGTTTTTCACCACGGAGATGGAGAGGCCCGCCGAGATATTCTCCACGCTGGCCCCGTCCTTCTGGGCCTGTTTGACGCTGGAGTTCATGAAGACGGTGCAGCGGCTTCCCAGGTCCACGGGCCGATCCGCGAAGAGGCCCAATTGGGCGAAGTCCTTCACGTCGTGGCCCAGGGCCTGGGCAAAGGTCTGGAGGAAGCTGCCGCAGCCGGAGGAACAGGCTTCATTTAAAAAGATGTTGCTGATGGCCCCGTCCTCGATTTTAAAGCACTTCATATCCTGCCCGCCGATGTCGATGATAAAATCCACATTGGGCAGGAAATGCCTTGCGGCGGTGAAATGGGCCACGGTTTCCACCACGCCGTAGTCGCCGTGGAAGGCGTTTTTCGCCAGTTCCTCGCCGTAGCCGGTGGTGGTGACGGAGGCCACGTGAAGGGCCGGATGCTCGTCGTAAAGCTGCTGGAGTACGCCCCGAATCAGCGGCACGGGGTTGCCCAGGTTGGGCCGGTAGTCGGTGAACAGCAGCCGGGCCTCCTGGTCGATGACCGCCACTTTGACGGTGGTGGACCCGGAATCAATGCCGATGTGGACCGGGGCGGCGTAGTCCGGGCCGAAGGGGGCCCGGTCCACCCTGGCCATAGCGTGGCGGGCCTGGAAAGCCTCGTACTCCGCCTGATTCTCAAACAGGGGCGGCTGGCTGCGGTAGGTCTGCCCGGCGCCCCGGTCCCGGAGGCGGTCCGCCACCTCCCGGAGGTCAAAGCTCTGGTCGGAGTAGAACGCCGCCCCCAGGGCCACGAATAAAAGGCTGTTCTCCGGGCAGTTCCCGGCGACGCCCAGGGTCTTGTCAAAGCTGTCCCGGAGGCATTTGGAAAAGGTCAGCGGCCCGCCCAGATACAGGACGTTCCCCTTGATGGGCCGCCCCTGGGCCAGGCCCGCGATGGTCTGGTTCACCACGGCCTGGTAGATACTGGCGGCGATGTCCGTGGCTTTCGCCCCCTGGTTGATGAGGGGCTGTACGTCGCTTTTGGCGAAGACGCCGCAGCGGGAGGCGATGGTGTAGGTTTTCTCCGCCGCCTGGGCGGCCCCATCCATCTCGTCGGCGGTCATTTTCAGCAGAGTGGCCATCTGGTCGATGAAAGCCCCGGTGCCCCCGGCGCAGGAGCCGTTCATGCGGACCTCCAGCCCGTTGGTGAGGAAGAGGATTTTTGCGTCCTCGCCCCCCAGCTCGATAATCACGTCGGTACCGGGGGCCAGCTTGTTGGCGGCCACACGGGTGGCGAAAACCTCCTGCACAAAGGGAACCCCGGCGTCCTCCGCCATGCCCATGCCGGCGGAGCCGGAGATGGCCAGATGGGCCCGGCCGCCGGGGACGAATTTCTCCGCCACCCGGCGGAGGAGCTCCTCGGACTTCTCCAGAATGTGGCTGAAGTGCCGCTCGTAGGTGCTGTATACGATTTTGTCCGCGCCGTCCAGGACCACGCATTTGATGGTGGTGGACCCCACGTCAAGGCCAATCTTCAAGCCGCGCTCCTCCTTTGGGCAATCGATTACGTTTTTTCTTCCGGCAACCGGCAGTTCAATTTCCTTGGTATCATAACACGGTTTCGACGTTATTTTCAATGTGCAATCCTTTGAAAAACTGTAAAGAACCTGTTAAAGATGGCCTGTCCCTTTGGCACTTGTATCTTGAAGGGGGACGTGCTATACTCATCCTATTCAAAAGAGAAACGAGGAATTCCTATGAACGCCGTTCTGCTCCACTGCTGCTGCGCCCCCTGCTCTCTGAGCTGCGTCGACCCCCTCCGGGCCGAGGACATCGAGCCCGTGGCCTTCTGGTACAACCCCAACATCCACCCCTGGAAGGAGTACCAGGCCCGGCGGGACTGCCTGCTGGAGTACGCCCCAAGCATCGGCATGGAGGTCCGGGTCCGGGAGGACTACGGCTTGAAGGAGTTCTGCCGCCAGGTGGCGGGGGACATCGGCCGCCGGTGCGCCTACTGCTACGAGCACCGGATTGAGGGAACGGCGCGCTACGCCGCCGAGCACGGTTTTTCCGCCTTCACCACCACCCTGCTGGCCAGCCTCTACCAGGACCACGAGGGCATCGTCCGGGCGGCGGAACGGTACGCGGCGGAGTACGGCGTGGAATTTTTGTATCGGGACTTTAGGCCGAACTTCCGGGCGGGGAACCAGCGGGCCAGGGAGCTGGGATTCTACATGCAGAAGTATTGCGGCTGCGTGTTTTCTGAGCAGGACCGGTATCAGAAGCAGATTGAGAGGGACAGGGCGAGGTTTGCGGAGGAGTGACAAGAAGAGCGGGAGCTTTACGGCTCCCGCTTTTTTGCGTCCTTTTTCTTTTTTCCGCTGAGCTCCTCCCGCCGCGCTTCCAGGGCCCGCAGCGTCTTTATGGCCTCAAGCTCAGTTTCCGGGATCTCGCCTCCCAGCTCAGGTATGAACTCCAGTAAGTAAGTGCGGCGGCGGCGGGCCTCTGTCTGGGCCCAGAAGAGGAGACCGTAAACAGGTTCCCAGGGTTTCTCATGATGTTCCAGCTCTTCCTTGGCCATCTCCGTCCAGACCCGCAGCCATTTCGCACGCATGCTCCAGTCCTCAAAGGCCAGCTCCAACAGAGTATCCCGACTAATTTCCATTGTCTCACCCCCTGATTTCCAGTGTAACATATTTTTAACGGAACAAGCAAAAGGAAGGGAACTCTGGAAAGCCAAGGGGCAAGCCAGTTTCCGAGATTATGGGCGGAATATGGTGTGCCACTATTCTGTAATTTGGGATGGGTCTTTCAAGGATTCCAACAGGTTAGATTGATGTTGCAATTTTAATCTATGCGTTCTAAGCAGTCCCTTTTTCAGCAAAGACATTTTGTATGGATTTTCGCTTACTTGTTGTTAAGTGTCTAATAGTATCTTGGACCTGCTCCGGATACCTTCGTGATAATGCGTTTGCAATTCTTGCAGTGCGAATGCGGTTAGAATAAAGAAGCGAGTCACAGCCTATCGTCATAATATGGAGTATAAAATCCAAGATTTTATCAAACTCCAGAGATTGACCATCTACATCATATACAGACTCAATCCCTCGCAGGATTCCTGATAACCCATCGTTATCCTTGCTATATGCAGCAATTGTTTTTAGTTGCGCTAATCCTGTTCTAGCGTTATCTGATAGATTACTGTTCTCACTTGCTTTTAGAAAAAGATAGGTTGGGTAGTAATTATGTGATGAGAAATGATATAATCCTTCTTCAGTATAGCTTAATACCTCTGCTATTTGTTTCAAAGACATATTGTTGAAAATCTAACAAAAGGTAAGCAACAACTGGTCATAAAGAAATTCTGGACGATAAAAGTTGAAGTGTATTGAGCCCCAGACATCGTTCTTAGCTGCTGCTGCGCAAAATACCATTTCAAACGTTCCAATATGTTTTGTTAGAATGTCGGCAAACAAATTTTGAGCATCTGGCGCTGCTAGCTGAAAAATGCAACGCAGTACATATAGCATGTCAACTCGATATTGGGGGTATGAGGGCTTGTCCCCAGTCAAAATTGGAAGAGCTACAGTTAATATAGGAAGAAGCTTTTGTGCCTCTACAGCATGCCAATCGCGGCTTTCAATAAGTGGATAAATATTCTTAAATATTGCAGAGTTATAGTCAGAAGATGGGATGTTCTCCACTGCCGCTTGAAATGCTTCATATACTTTTTGCAAATCTGGTTCTTCTGCTGCTTCAGGATTCCGAATAACAGAGGCAAATCGGGAATAAGCTTCAATCTTGGTCCTTACTCCCCTCTGCTTTAACAACTCAGTACAAAATTGTTTCGTCTTAGGCGCGTGGTTCACTAAACCTGAGCACGAGTTGATAATCATTGCCTGATTATGGGGATTTTCCTCCCAATCCAGCATTTTCTCCATCATAGTCTGGCAGGTTGACCAAGCATTGTCAGCTAAGCACCATAGCACAGTTTTAAAATCATCATTCTTATGGGGCGGCATCTGAAACATCCGTTCAAAATGGAACATGAGCAGTTTAAGAGCTTCCTCGCTTAACGAATACTGCTGTAAAATTGGATGTAGATAATAGTATTCTTCAGTATTTAGCGTTGTCAGAAGCTTCTTTGAATAATTATGATAGTTTGCTGTCCATTTTAGACATGCCTCTAGTTGATCTTCAGGCAATAAATCCCCTAATAGTCTCAACCATTCTACGCAAAGATTCCAGGTTATTGGAGGAGCCTCTATAAATATAAAATGATACAGTCTCTGAATATCGTCTTGAGTTCCATATTTATCAAGAACATTTATCAATTGTTCGACATTATTTCTTTTATATGGATCAGAGCTTACAGACATGATTGCATTTATAATTGCATCAACTGCACAATTGGCCCGACCACGGTATGTACCATTTTCAAAATGGCATGCTGATGCCCAGTAAAACTCCATGTAGAGTGCATATGCTTCAAGCAAACTCAATAGATCCCAATATTTTAGAGAGGTACTCAATAAGGACGGAATGATGCGCAATAATTCCCAGCATTCAGATGATATTGAATCATTAGATAGTTCTTTTATACGAATTTTTTGCGCCACTTCCTTAGCTTTTGATTCCCGCATTGCAAGGAAAGACGCCAATGGGCGTTCTATTTCGAAGTGCTGATAACGATAGTATTTCGCATATTCCCATGGCTCGCTTTTTTCTTTATGAACGCTTTTGTTCTGGTTTATTTTTTGAGCTGAGGAAAGATTATCTACCCCTATACTTTCTTGTTCTTCTTTTGTTCCCCCATCTAAATAATCTCTGCTTCTAGATATAGAGCGTTGTAATTCAGTCGCTGCTGCAAGCCCTTGCACAGACAAGAAGAATTCACTTCCACAATAAACACAGGCCGATAATTGCGGAATTAGTTCATCTAGTAGGGTAAATTCACTGCGAAAATATGCCCCCCAAGCGTGAGCCAACAATCGTTCTATTGGCTGTAGGAAATTACTTTCTAAATTTTGTACATCGTCACCATGGATAATATGCATTTGAAGATTTAGGCGCCGAACACAATTGCTTATTTCTTGGGAGACATAACTGTTGTGTTCTGCCAATATTGATGAAAAATGTTCTCCAATCTCCCCCCCACTTATCTGCACCCAAAAAGCAAAGAAATTCGACAACGGTCTCAATTAATAGTGCAGTAGATACGTCATCATTTATCTTTAAAACGGGCATATTTAAAAACTTTTCCTGCCATTTTTTCACCATCGTTGGAGATATGGAAGGACGCATAACTTCCATTATAAAAGAAATAGATTGATCTTCGTCTGCATCCTTCGTAGAAAAACGGCAGTCTCTTTTTATTGGATAAGAAGTGTTATAATATTGCCTTACTAGCCAATGCTGATCAGTTTCATTTTTGAAACAGTGGAGCAAAATTGCAAAACACCAACTAATTTGCTGAATAGGAGTGTTATCAGGCCAATTTTCTAAAGCAGTTGCCGCCAGATGGCGGGCAGTCGCAATCTCGCCATTCAGATAAGCATTTTCTGCTTTTTCCTTCATCGCAGATACTATTTCCGAAATTATAGTATGATTCTCCATTGGTAATCACCTACTCTTCAAAATGTGCAATAAAATCCGTTCTTCATCGGTACACGGAAAAGCTGGAGATAAGAATCCTGTATAATTATTGAGACTCACACATTTTAACTTTAATTCATCAAGATATTTCTGCACTTCGCTGTTATGCTGGACACAATTTTTTGCTTCATCTTCAAAGGTACTCAGAAGCCACGGGATTAAGCAATGCCTAAAATCCGGAAGCTCTGACCATATCCTCATATCACTAGAAATTTGATCTGTGATTCTTGATTTATCGAAATCTATGTTGGAAATGGATGCACCAATAGCACTCAAATCGGAATTATATAAACGAATCAGTTGATAATGATTCTGTAAAACAGTATAAACAATTTCTATATCATCAGGTACATCGGGTAATATACGAAATTGTATGTTTACCTTATGTTCTTGAATGTCTCTAACTTCCGCAGTCAGTGCATGCCGAATCCAATGAGAAATATTTAGATTGCTACCGTGTTTGTGCCGAATTAATGTTGCCGTATCACAGCGGCTAGAATCCTCATCCAGTAGATCAGATACCGCGACAACAGCGTTCAGACCTCGCAGTCGAAAAACATCCATCCCAAGAGCTTGTGCATTTTCGGGTTTATGGCAAAAAGCTTCTTGCCATGGCCATGCACCATGCAATACGGCAATCTGGATTATAATATCCAAGTGTGCAGATAGACTAAGATCATCTATAATGTATTGGTCTAAAAGACGCCTTATTAATTTTGGTAAACGAGACACGTGTGTACTCCGAACCCATGACGCTAAATCTGATATTCCCTTTCGAGATGATATCCGTTCTAAATTAGGCAGGTCTTGAGCATCTTGAGATAGCATTCCGAGATCATGAATAATTAAAGCTATTAAAAGGTAACAGGCTTCAGCAGAACTCATCTGATCAATCCAACCGTCGGCAGTTCCCCATACACTCGCACGTCTTAGAGCCTGTTTAAAATCTTCTGATGAGGATGGCAATGAGGGCAAACGTGAG
>CAJUJW010000062.1 GCA_910586735.1 uncultured Oscillibacter sp.
TCCTCTCCGCCAAGAGCGAGGACACGGACAAGATCCTGGGCCTCTCCATGGGGGCCGACGACTACGTCTCCAAGCCCTACAACCCCCAGGAGCTCATCGCCAGGGTGCGCAGCCAGCTGCGGCGGTACACGTCCCTGGGAGACGTGAACGCCGAGGCGCGGCAGGGCCTCATCGTCAACGGGCGGCTCTGCTACGACCCCGCCAGCCGGACCCTCCGGGCCGACGGGGACGAGGTGAAGCTGACCCCCACGGAGACGAAGATCTTCGACCTCCTCATCCGGCACCCCGGCCAGGTCTTCCCCGCCGAGGAGATCTACCGCCGGGTGTGGCACGAGGACGCTTATTCCTGCGAGAACACGGTGATGGTACACATCCGGCGCATCCGGGAAAAGATCGAGCTGAATCCCAAGGAGCCAGACTATGTAAAGGTGGTGTGGGGCATTGGATATAAAATGGAACAGCACGGATAAGGAGCGTCAGGCCCACAAGGACCTGGCGGAGGACTTCCAGGAGATGATGGGCGCGGGAAAGCCCGCCCCGGTGGCCGTGAAGGAGCTCTCCCCGGCGGAGAAGCGCTATTGGCGGCGGCGGAAGGCCCAGGGGGCGGCGGCCCTGCTGGCCTTCTTCCTGGGGGTGAGCCTGATCCTCTCCAGCCTGGGGACGGCGGCCGCCGGCCTGGCCTGGGAGCGGTGGATGGAGCCGCCCGTGGTGGGCCGCTGGCAGAACACCCAGGCTTTCCGGGACGAGGTCTCCAGCCTCCTGCGGGAGTTTCTGACCATCGGCGCCGGGGGCCGGGTGGGCTTCGGGGGCTTTTGGGACGGCGGCTACGACAACGCCGTCATCGTGGAGCAGGAGACCATCCGCTCCTGGTGGGGCTTCGGCGAGACCGTCGCCCAGGTGCTGCCCGCGGACCGGGGAAGCCTCGTCTCCCCGGAGGCGCGCGACTCCTCCCCGGCGGAACCGGACGCGGCCTTTCAGGCGGACAAGAACGTCCTCTACTACATCCGAACGGGAAAGGACGGGAAGGTCTACGGCAACGCGGACGGCGGCCTGGACAAGCTCCTTGCCCGGTCTGTGGAGGGATACAACTTCTACCTCCAGTTTGTGGACGGCAAGGTCTCCATTTTCAAGGACGGCCAGTACCTGGACGTTTACGGGGACGGCTTTTACGACGGGGACTCCCAGTGGTTCGTCCCCGGCTACGAGAACTTCCCCGTCAGCCCGCAGCTGGAGGGCGTGAAGGTGGTCATGGCCGTCCGGGAGACGCCCATCCGCTATTACGCCGCCGACTATGAAACCGGCGGCTACACCTCCGGCGGCAGCATGTACTGGCTGGCCCGGAACTTTGAGGAGGGGCGGCGGTTCTACCTCACCCAGGCGGCGCTCTTCGGCGCGGGGCTCCTCTGCCTGGCGCTGTGGCTGCTGTGGAAGCGGCACGCCGTCGGGCACCTCCGGCGGCTGGCCCGGCTGACCGGGCATGTCTGGACGGAGGCCCGGTTCCTGCTGGTGACGGCCTGCGCCGTGTGGGCCTTTCTGCCGGGGTTCCTCAGCCTGGACAGCGTCTATGACCTGCTGAACGGCTATTACTGGGAGTGGGACGGCGGGTACTCCTTCGCCGCCTGGGGCATGGCGGTTGTCCGCCTGGTGACGAAAAATCTCCCGGCGGCGCTGTGCCTCTTCTGGCTCTGCTGGCTGATTCACAACGACCACAGGAACAACCCCAGGGAGGACCGGAGGTCCCTCCTGAAGCCCTTTCTCCGGGGACTGCGGGCAAGAGATTTAAAGCGGCCCGTGGAGAAGCGGCTCAGCCGCCGGGCGGCGCTGTTCGTCCTGACGGCGGTTCTGCTGGCCGGAGAGATGCTGTCCCTCCTGATTAACCTGACTCTCATCGGCTATCCCTCCTGGCTGCTCTGGACCGTCTACCTGCTGCCGGTGCTGCTGGCGGCGTGGGCGGCGGCTGTCCTGTGCCGCCGGGAGCTGGGCCTGGCAAGGGACCTGGGGCGTCTGGCCGACCAGGTGGAGGCCGTCCGGGCCGGGGACCTGGAGCGGCCCCTGAAACTCCCGGAGGACGCGGACCTCCGGCAGACGGCGGAGAGCCTCAACGACATCCAGGCGGGCATGAGGGCCGCCCTGGAAGAGCAGACCCGCAGCGAGCGCATGAAGGTGGAGCTGGTCAGCAACGTGTCCCACGACCTGAAAACCCCCCTGACCTCCATTCTCTCCTACGCCGAGCTCCTCCGGCAGGAAGACCTGCCCCCGGCGGCGGCGGACTACGCCCGCATCATCGACGAGAAGGCCCAGCGGCTGAAAACCATGGTAGAGGACGTGTTCGAGGTCAGCAAGGCGGCGGCGGACCAGCTGCCCGTCCATCTGGAGCGGCTGGACCTGGGGAAGCTCCTGCGCCAGACCCTGGCGGATATGGACGGGCCCATTCAGCAGAGCGCCCTCACCTTCCGGGCGGAGATTCCCGACGCGCCGGTGATGATCACCGCCGACGGCAAGCGGCTCTACCGGGTCTTTCAGAATCTTCTCGACAACGCCCTGCGCTACGCCCTGGAGGGCAGCCGGGTGTACCTGACATTGAAAACGGCGGAGAGGCCGGAGGAGACCCCCGGACAGGCGGAGGTCAGCGTCCGCAATACCTCCCGCACCGAGCTGCCCGAGGGAGTGGACTTCACCGCCCGGTTCGTCCGGGGGGACGCCAGCCGCACCGACGGCGGCAGCGGCCTGGGACTGAGCATCGTCAAGAGCTTTGTGGAAGCCTGCGGCGGGGAATTCCGGGTGGAGACCGTGGCGGATTTGTTTACGGCTATTGTGACGTTCCCAATGGAGGGAGACCAGTAACGGAGTATGAAGCGATGAAAAGAACACAGTCAAAACGGCTGGCGGCGGCCCTGTGCGGGGCGCTGCTGGCGGGGTGCCTGGCCGGGTGCGGCCCCTCAACAGCGGCATGGACCGGCGGAACGCCCCAAACGGCGGCGTGTTCCCCGGAGGTCACGGCTCTGTCCCTCGAGGCGTTTTCCGGGAACGGCGAAGGGGAGGCCCGCGAGTCGGAGCGCTTCCGGCCCTATGAGCCCTTCGGCCTGACCTACGACGCAGAGAAAAACGAGCTGCGGTTCGGCGGCGAACGGGTGCGGTGGTTCGAGGACTACTACCCCCTGTCCGAGGACGGTGAGCAGGCGGGAGCCGACTTCTTCGACGAAGACGGCACGGTGGACGTACACGCCGTCCGGGACAGGAGCGGGCTTGTCCGCCGGGCCGACGGCTCCTACGACCCCAGCGGGATTTTGACCGGCGTCGAGGCGTTCCCGGAGGAGGAATTTGCCGCCCGTGACATTGAGGCGCTTCGGAATCCCACGCCCGTCACCGCCGTGACCGGCAGCGGAGAATGGTCCGAGGCGGCCATCGCGGCGGAATACGCGCCCTTCGGCGTGACCTATGACGCGGGAGAATCCCAATGGTATTACAACGGGGAAAAGGTCTGTTACCTCCGGGACGTGTTGACCTCCAACGGGAAGAGCCTGACCGGCGGAGGGTTCCGGGGCGCCATGCGGACATTGTCCAGCGCGGAGGGCACGGTCCGCATCGAGACCATCCGGGACTTCGCGCGCCCGGATTTCCAGGGGTACGGGACCCTGACGGGCGTTCGAGTGATGGGGGACCCCTGATTTCGCGGAAAAGCGGGCCGCCGAGGGCGGCGGCCCCTACGGAAGACGAAACCGTAGGGGCCGCCCCCTTGGGCGGCCCGTTCTCCTGTCACACCTCCTTTACCTCCGTCTCCGGGCAATACAGCACCTGCACGCCGCAGTCGTCCCGGAGGTGCTCCCGCCGGACGCTCTCCGCCAGAATCAGGCCCGCCAGGTCCTGGGGGTCGTCCCCGGTCCAGGCCGCCAGCAGGTTCTGGAGCCACTCGTCCCTCTCCGGGTCCGCCACGCCGTCGCTGACCATGACGGCGAAGCCGCCGGGGGCCAGGGGGGCCTTGGTCACGTCCGGCGGCGGACCCTGGAGCCCCACGGGCAGGCTGGCCCCGGTGACCCGCCGGACCACGCCGCCCCGCTTCAGATAGCTGGGGGCCGCGCCGCACTTGTAGAAGGCCGCCTCTTTGGCCCCGGGGTCGTAGACGCACAGGTCCACGGTGGTGAAGGCCCCGCTGTCCGCCCCCCGGAGGCCCATGGCGGAGTTCAGGGTTTTCAGCGCCGCCTCCGGGGCCACCCCGGCCTCCAGGAACTGCTGGAGCAGGCGGCAGATGAGGGCGGACTCCTTCCGGGCGGGCTCTCCGCTGCCCATGCCGTCCGCCAGCACCAGGCAGAAGAGGCCCCGGTCCGTGGGGAAGGAGGCCACCGTGTCCCCGCACACGGTCTCCCCCGCCTTGGGCCGCAGGGCGGCCCCCACCCGGCAGGGGGGATTCCCCGCCATGGCCGGGGCGGCGGCCTCCAGCCCGGCGGCGGTGGCCGTCAAAAGCTCGGAGAGCTGGGCGTACTGCCCCCTGGCGCTGCGCCGGGCCTCCTCCAGCTGGCGGCGGTACTGCCGCCGGAGGAGGAAGGCGGAGAGCTCCACATTGATGGCCGCCAGCAGGTCCGGCAGGTGGATGCACCGGCCCGTGAAGTAGTCCGGGAAGTCCTTGGCCAGGGCCCGGCCCCGCTCCAGCAGGTAGGGAGTGGCGTCGTTCATGGCGTTGAAGGTCCCGGTGTAGTCCTTCTGCCAGCAGAGCTCACAGAGGGAACAGCCCCGGCAGACCTTCTCCGCCGAGCGGTCGAAGACGATGGCGGGGTTTTCGTCCGCCGCCGCCGGGGCGGACCGGCCAATGCTGTCGTACAGGTCCCGGAGGGCCGCCGCCGCCCGGTCCAGCCGCCCGCGCCAGGGGGCGGGGGCGGCCGCCTCCTTTTTGCCGGGGGGGATGGCGGGCCGGACCCGCTTCCCTGCCACAAAGCGCCCCGGCACCGCCAGGAAGATGGCCAGCCCCGCCGCCGCCTCGGGCAGCAGGGGCAGGGGCTGCCCCTCCGCCAGTGCCGCCGCCCCGGCGGAGGCCAGGAAGGCCAGGGCCGCCAGAGGCCGCCGCCGCCCCTGGCAGCTTCCCGCCGCCAGGCCCCCCAGGCCCAGGGCCGCCGTCAAGGGCAGGCGGCTGCCGCACAGCTCCGCCGTCAGCCCCAGGCCCAGTCCGAAAGCCGCCCCCCCGGCGATCCCCCGGTCATAGGCCGCCAGCACCGCCAGGAAGCACAGCAGGGCCCTGGCCGGGGAGAAGCCCAGAATCTCCAGCTCCTCCACCGCCGTCACCAGGGCCCCGGCCAGGAAGATGAGCCCGTCCACGATCTCCCGGCCCTCCCCGCCCCGGAGGAGGGGGAAGAACAGCCGGGCCGCCGCCGCCAGCAGTCCCGCCGCCGCCAGGCAGTCCGCCAGGCGCTCCAGGGGGGAGAGGGACTGGAGTATGTAGATGCCCTCCACGGTGACGAAGAGGCCCACCGCCGCCATGGCCATGTTCCAGGGCCGGGAGAGGAGCCAGGACCCCCCCAGGGCGGCGGAGGCGGTGACGATGAGCACGGCCACCGCCAGAAAGGGCAGGGCCCTGGCGAAGGGGAGGAACAGCGCCGCCCCCGCGAAGGCCCCCGCCAGGGCGGCGACGCCCTCCGCCCCCGGCCCCGCCGCCGCGATCCAGCCCAGGGCGAAGGGGGCGGCCCCGCCCTCCGTCTGTCCGGCGGCCAGCGCCGCCGAGAGGAAAAAGCGGACCCCCAGATTCACCAGCCGTCCGGCCCGTTCCCGTTCCAATGTCAGTTGCCCGTGTGCCACAGCCTGTCCCTCCTGAAAAGGTAGTTTTTTCTATTGTAGCGGCAGCGGGAGGAAAAATGCGTCGGGAAAAGCTGGGCGGCGGTTTTCCGGGAGAAAAAGGGGACTTCCGCAACCACTGATGAGCGGCAGCGGAAACAGGAGCTGGCCGACTCGATAACCTCCAAAACCCCCGCTCGCACCACGCCGCGGCTCGAAGACATGCGTAAAAAACGGAGGCACGCCCATAATGAGGTTCTGTAACGATGGTTTCAAAAAATGTAGTAGAGACGGTCGATACGGTGTATTGCAGAAAATCTGAACAAACGGAGGAATCTGCAATGAAATCATTATTTGAGGAAATGGGGGGCACCTATCGCCGAGAGGGTGATTATCTTCTCCCGAATCTAACTGTGCCGGAAAGCGTCTCTGTTGGTATTTGGGGCCAGCGGAGAAAGCAGTATCTGCGAGAGCACAGAAAATCGCTTTACACGGCACTCTTGCCCAGCGGCGAGTTAGACCCCCACCTCGCTGATATTGACCGGCAATCCGAGGATATGTTTTCTCAGCTTATAGCACAGATGGCACAGCGGGAGGGAATTACAGAACAGCTCAAGGCTGAAAATCAGATGGAATGGGTGGGGCGGATGAACAATATACGTTCTGTTGCAACGGATATTGTCAATAAAGAAATCATACATTCCTAAAAGCGATAACGGCGAGGGCATATTCCCTCGCCGTCGCTTGTTCTATGAAATCAGCAGATTACACCACCACCCACAACCGTATCACCATCATACAGCACAACCGCCTGCCCTGCGGTGACAGCCCGCTGAGGCATGTCAAATAAAAGCCGGATTTTCCCTCTTTCATCAGGATATGCCGTAGCCGGTTGCTCAGTTTGCTGGTAACGAATTTTTGCATAGACCCGCATCGACTTGGACAGCTGGTCAATCGAAATCCAATTCATATCATCCGCCCATAATTCCCGGCTGAACAATGCCTGCTCCGGGCCAACTGTCACGGTGTTTGCCGCCATATCCTTGCAGCAGACATAGACTGGCTCGTTCAGGGCAAGGCCCAGTCCTTTCCTCTGGCCTATCGTATATCGAACAGCGCCCCGATGCTGCCCGATCACTTGGCCGGACAGATCAAGAACGTCGCCGGATGGGTAGGGTTTTCCTGTGTACCGCTCCAGAAAGGCGGCATAATCCCCATCTGGGACAAAGCAGATGTCCTGACTGTCCGGTTTTTCGGCATTGCAGAAGCCCTGAGTCTCCGCGATACTCCGAACCTCCGATTTGCTTAATTCACCCAGCGGGAAATGGACGTGGGCTAACTGCTCCTGGGTCAGCGAGTAAAGCACATAACTCTGATCCTTACTCCTGTCCAGGGCCTTTTTCAGAACATACCGGCCGTCCTGCATCTCAGTTCTGGCATAGTGCCCGGTAACAATGGCCTCGCAACCTAATTCCCTTGCACGCTGAAAAAGCCGGTCAAATTTTAGATAGCGGTTGCAGTCAATACAGGGATTTGGGGTCGCTCCGCTTTCATATGCGGCAATAAACCGGCCAATCACTTGGCTCTTGAAATCACCGGAAAAGTTGAACACATAATAAGGGATGCCCAAGCGTCTGGCCACGCTTCGGGCATCCTCCACATCATCCAGGGAACAGCAGGTTCTTGCTCGGTTTCCGCCGACATCCTCGTTTTGAAACAGCTTCATGGTAACGCCAATACACTCGTAACCGGCCTGTTTGGACAGAAAAGCGGCGACGGAGGAATCCACGCCGCCGCTCATGGCAATCAATGCTTTCCTACCCATGACAGCCCTCACAGGAACCGCAGTCCGGGAAATCTTTCGGGTCGTAGGCAATGCCCTGCCGGTCATAGTAATCCCTCACCGCCGCCCGGATGGCCTCCTCCGCCAGAACAGAGCAGTGCAGCTTGTGGGCGGGCAGGCCGTCCAGGGCCTCAGTGACAGCCTTGTTGGTGAGTTTCAGTGCCTCTGAAAGGGGCTTGCCTTTAATCAGCTCGGTTGCCATAGAACTGGACGCAATGGCGGAGCCACAGCCGAAAGTCTCAAACTTCACATCCGACACGATGCCGTCCTCGATTTTGAGGTAGATTTTCATAATGTCCCCGCAGACGGCGTTGCCCACCTCGCCCACGCCGTCCGCATCCTCGATCACCCCCACGTTCCGGGGATTGCGGAAGTGATCCATCACCTTTTCGCTATAAAGCGCCATGTCCAAGCCTCCTCACAAAACAAATTCTTTCTTCCCGCTGACCTTATCCTTCCACAGCGGGGACATATTGCGGAGATAGCTCACAATCTCCGGGACAGCTTCCAAAATTGTGTCTACATCTGCTTCCGTATTCTCCTCACACAGCGACAGCCGCAGGGAGCCGTGGGCCACCTCGTGGGGCCGTCCAATAGCCAGTAAAACATGGCTGGGGTCCAGGGAACCGGAAGTACATGCGGACCCGGATGAGGCGCAGATGCCCCGGTCGTCCAGCAGCAGAAGCAGGCTCTCTCCCTCAATACCCTCAAAGCAGAAGTTCACGTTGCCGGGGAGACGGTTTACCGGGTCCCCGTTGAGGGCGGCGTGGGGAATTTGGGACAGCCCCGCGATGAGCCTGTCCCGCAGGTCGGACACCTTCGCGGTATTCTCCTCTATGTGGGCGCAGGCTTCCTCCAGCGCCGCCGCCATGCCCACGATGGCCGGGACATTCTCCGTCCCCGCCCGTTTCCCCCGCTCCTGGGCCCCGCCCTCAATGAGGTTGGTCAGGGAAATGCCCCGCCGTGCATACAGTACGCCAATTCCCTTGGGGCCGTGGAACTTATGGGCGGAGAGGGACAGCATATCAATATTCTGCGCCTTCACGTCGATAGGCAGGTGCCCCGCCGCTTGCACCGCGTCCGTATGGAAAAGGACGCCCCGTTCCCGACAGACTGCGCCGATCTCGGGGATGGGCAGGACGGAGCCAATCTCATTGTTGGCGTACATGATGGTCACCAGGGCCGTGTCCTCCCGGATGGCCTCCGACACCTGTTGGGCGGTAACGGTTCCCAACTCTCCCACGGAAAGCAGTTCTACCTCGAAACCCTCGCCCTCCAGCTTTTTCAGGGTGTGCAGGACGGCGTGGTGTTCAAAGGCCGTAGAGATGATGTGCCGCTTCCCCTTTCGCGCTCCCAGCAAGGCGGCGGAGCGGATGGCCTGGTTGTCCGCCTCGCTGCCGCCGGAGGTGAAGGTGATTTCCCTGGGGGACGCGCCGATGCAGGCGGCGAGGCGCTCTCGGGCATCCTCTAAAGCCTCCTTGGCCCGCTGGCCCAGTCCGTACAGGCTGGAGGGATTGCCCCAGGTCTCTTCCATGCAGTACAGCATGGCGTTAATAGCGGCCTTGCTCATTTGGGTTGTTGCCGCGTTGTCCGCATAAATCATAGTAAAATCCTTTCTGAACGCTGGACACGCCGGTGTCTCCACCGGCGTGTCTCCGCGATGCTTCAGTCCGCGAAAAGCGGTGTGGACAGGTAGCGGTCGCCGGTATCCGGAAGCAGGGCCACGATGGTCTTGCCCGCGTTTTCGGGCCGCTTTGCCAGTTCGATCGCCGCGTGGAGCGCGGCCCCGGAGGAGATGCCCACCAGCACGCCCTCCTTGCGTCCCACCAGCCGTCCAGCAGCAAAGGCGTCCTCGTTGGACACAGGGATAATCTCGTCATAGACGGCGGTATCCAGCACCTCCGGGACGAAGCCAGCGCCGATGCCCTGAATTTTGTGGGCCCCGGAGCGGCCCTCGCTGAGAACGGGAGAATCCTTGGGCTCCACCGCCACGATTTTCACCGCCGGGTTCTGTTCCTTGAGGTACTGGCCCACGCCGGTGATGGTGCCGCCGGTGCCCACGCCAGCCACGAAAATGTCCACCTGCCCGTCGGTATCCGCCCAGATCTCCGGGCCGGTTGTGGTTCGATGGGCGGCTGGGTTGGCGGGGTTGACAAACTGGCCAGGGATGAAGCTGTTGGGGATTTCTTTCGCCAGTTCCTCCGCCTTGGCGATAGCCCCCTTCATCCCTTTGGCTCCCTCGGTGAGCACCAGCTCCGCGCCGTAGGCTTTCATCAGCTGGCGGCGCTCCACGCTCATGGTCTCCGGCATAGTGATGATGATGCGGTAGCCCCGGGCGGCGGCTACCGAGGCCAGGCCGATCCCGGTGTTGCCGGAGGTGGGCTCAATGATGGTGGAGCCGGGTTTCAGCTTCCCGCTGGCCTCGGCCTCGTCGATCATCACCTTGGCGATGCGATCCTTCACCGACCCGGCGGGATTGAAGTATTCCAGCTTGGCCAGAATACGGGCCTTCAGCCCCGATTCTTTTTCAATGCGGGTCAGCTCCAGCAGGGGCGTTTTGCCAATCAACTGGTCGGCAGATGTATAAATATTGGACATAATGAATCCCTCCTGTTATCTTTGCGCTACGGCGGCGAAGCCCTTTTCCAGGTCGGCAATAATGTCGTCGATATGCTCCGTGCCGATGGATAGGCGAATGGTGTTGGGCTTGATGCCCTGGTCCAGCAGCTCCTCGGGGGAGAGCTGGGAGTGAGTGGTGGTGGCCGGGTGGATTACCAGGGACTTCACATCCGCCACATTGGCCAGCAGGGAGAAGATTTCCAGGCTGTCGATGAATTTGTGGGCCTCCTCCTGCCCACCCTTGATCTCAAAGGTGAAGATGGACGCGCCACCGTTAGGGAAATACTTCTCGTAGAGAGCGTGGTCGGGGTGGCCGGGCAGAGAGGGGTGGTTGACCTTCTCCACCTGGGGATGATTTGCCAGGTATTCAACCACCTTTTTGGTGTTCTCGGCGTGGCGCTCCAGCCGTAGGGACAAGGTTTCCACCCCCTGGAGGAGCAGAAAAGCATTGAAGGGGGAAATGGTGGCCCCGGTATCCCGCAGGAGGATGGCCCGGATGTAGGTGACGAAGGCGGCGGGGCCCACAGCGTCCACAAAGCTGACCCCGTGATAGCTGGGGTTTGGCTCGGCGATGGGCTTATACTTGCCGCTGGCCTTCCAGTCAAATTTGCCGCTGTCCACAATGATGCCGCCCAAAGTGGTGCCGTGTCCGCCGATAAACTTGGTGGCGGAGTGGACCACGATATCCGCCCCGTGTTCGATGGGCCGGATGAGGTAGGGCGTGCCGAAGGTGTTGTCAATGACCAGAGGCAGGCCGTGCTTATGGGCGATGGCCGCAATGGCGTCGATGTCGGGGATGTCGCTGTTGGGATTGCCCAGCGTCTCCAGATAGATGGCCTTGGTGTTGGCCTGAATGGCGCTTTCCAGCTCTGTCAGGTTATGGGCATCCACAAAGGTAGTTTTCACCCCGAACTGGGGCAGGGTGTGGGCCAGCAGGTTGTAGCTGCCGCCATAGATGGACTTCTGAGCTACGATATGGTCCCCCGCCTGGGCCAATGCCTGGATGGTATAGGTAATGGCTGCTGCGCCCGAAGCGGCAGCCAGCGCCGCCACGCCCCCCTCCAGGGCGGCGAGGCGCTTCTCCAGCACGTCCTGGGTGGAGTTGGTCAGCCGCCCATAGATATTTCCGGCGTCCGCCAGCCCGAACCGGGCGGCGGCGTGGGCGGAATCCCGGAACACATAGCTGGTGGTCTGGTAGATAGGAACTGCCCGGGCGTCGGTGGCGGGGTCGGGCTGCTCCTGGCCTACATGGAGCTGCAATGTCTCAAACTTATAATTCACGGGAATAATCCCCCTCTCTCTAAATTGACAGCATTATATTCCTATTAACATACTTTGTCAATAGGTTTAATAGCACTACTTGAAATCCTATTAACCTTGTTGTATAATAGGGAAAACGGAGGGGATTTTTATGATGATTTCCACAAAGGGCAGATATGCGCTTCGGTTTCTGGTGGACCTTACGGAGCATCAGAGGGATGGATTTGTGCCGCTGAAAGAAGTATCCGTACGCCAGGAGATTTCGGAGAAGTATCTGGAAATCGTGGTAAAGGAACTGGTAAAGGGCGGCCTGCTCGCCGCAATGCGGGGAAAAGGCGGCGGCTACCGGCTGAACCGTTCCCCGGAGGAGTACAGCGTAAAGTCTATCCTTGAACTGATGGAGGGGCCGCTGGCCCCCGTCGCCTGTCTGGAACCGGGACAGAACGCCTGTCCCCGGAGCAATGGCTGCCGGACGCTCCCGCTGTGGCAGGGGCTGGATAAGGTGATCTCTGATTATCTGGCGCAGTTTACGTTGGCGGATTTGTGCAACAAGAATTTTCTAATAAAGTAGAAACCAACATTGACTGACATCTGTTTTATATGTTATGATAATCTTACCTCATTAGAAAGCGACAACTGAATAGGCTATACTGATTGGAACAGTAAAAGCCGGTTACATACACAATCCAAACAGACACCAGTAGGGCGAGAGCCGTCGTGCTGGTGTGGTTGTGTATGCAATCGGCTTCTTTTTTGTCCTGACAACTGAATGACCGTCTGAATGGGATACTTCGCCGTGACCTCCATTTGGGAGGGAGCGAGACAACGCCGCTGAATAGGGGTAGGAATATCATTCGGAGAAAGCGGCAAAGCAGCGTGACGGCAAAAATGACCCTATTTGCCGTCACTATTTCGCCCTGCCAACAGAAGTGACGCCAAAATTGACGTCACTTAGCCAACCGTAACCAATCATGACGGCATTTTTGACGTCATGTGCCGTCACCTCTGTATGACATCACAGGTGATGCCACTTTTGTACGGGCTATCTATGAGAATGGTATTACCCATAATGCCATAGCCCAGACACTACCAACTGAATCCGACCGAAGAAAACACTCTTGATATAACCTTGAAAGAGAAGCCGGTTCTGTCTGCATCCCCACCCGACAGGTGTAGAGATTACTCCTGTCCACGGGGATAGCGAGCATCGGATTTATGCCCCCAGGGGGCAAAATCCATTCCCAGGGGAGACCCCTGAATACCCCCTCCCACGGCGAAAATTTGATATAGAATGGAGGAATCATTTTGAGTGCGAACGATGAAAAAGCACGGCTGAAAATCAGACTGACGTTCGAAGAAAAACCAAGTTGGAGCATGGCGCCGCCCTGTGTGGCCTGACCCAATCCGAATATCTCCGGCAGATTTGTCTGGGCAAGCGGCCCCAGCCCAAGCAGCCGCCGGAGTTTTGGAAACTGCTGGACGCTCTGTATGAAATCCACGATAAGCTGGAACGGCTGACCGTCTATTATCCGGAAGCGGCAGGGGAATGTTCCCGGCTCGAAAATCTTGTCCTGTTTTTGCAGGGGGTGTCGTGATGGCTACCACCAGCCTGTGGCACATCAAGGGTCGGCTCAGTGACCTGATCGCCTACGTTGAAAACCCGGAGAAAACCGTTCCCAAAGGCACTGAGGACTTTTTCAATGTCTTTTCGTACATCCAGAACCCGCAGAAAACTGCGGACGGTTCTTTCGTCACCGCTATCAACTGTTTGAAGCAGACGGCGCTTCAACAGATGATTTTGACGAAACAACAATACGGCAAAGAGGACAACTATATCGCCTGGCATGGCTATCAGAGCTTCAAGCCGGGGGAAGTCACCCCGGAGCGGTGCCATGAGATCGGCGTGAAGCTGGCTCGTGAGATGTGGGGCGATAAATTTCAGGTTATCGTCACCACCCACCTGGACAAAGGACACTTGCACAACCATTTCTGTTTCAATTCGGTATCATTCAAAGATGGCAAAAAGTACAACTACTCCAAAGCGGAACAGCAACGCCTCCGGGATACCTCAGACCGGCTTTGCCGGGAGTATGGCCTGTCCGTCATAGAGCATGGTAGAAAGGCTCCCAGCCGCCCCGTCTGGCTGGACGAGCAGAGCGGCAAGCCCACCCGTTACAACATCTACCGGGCGGACGTGCGGGAAGCCGTCAACGGCAGTCGAACCGTGGAGATGATGGAGAGGTATCTCCGGCGCAAGGGCTATCTCACCGATT
>CAJUJW010000063.1 GCA_910586735.1 uncultured Oscillibacter sp.
TCCTCCCATATCGCTGCTATTTGGTTATTTCTGGTTAACTTAATGGCATTGCTCAATTTGAGACGCTTTTTCGGGCTACGGACCCGGAGTACAGGATAGGGCTGACTTTAATCGTGAAAGTAGTTTGAAAACTACATACGTTTCCTATGATAACCCAAGGCCACCGCAAGGCGGCATAGGTTTCTGGCTGGCGGGGCCGGGGTTCAACTCTTTCGATCAGATTTTGGATAAAGGGGCAATGCCCATTCCAGCCTGTCGGGCCTGTTCCTTCAAGTGTGCGTTTGTCTGTCAGTTATACGCTGACGTGTCGGCTGCGTTTTCTCATAGCCGCTTCCTCGTATTAAGTTATTAGAGCCCCTCTGCAAGGGCTGTGCTACACTGTAAAGGATGCTGTGGATTGGTTGGGTTCTCCTACCACTTGGATGGTTCAGAAAAGCTTCCAACCACAGCCCTTTGCAGTTATGTTAATCAGTTAAATATCGCCGGACGGTTTATGTGGAACAAGGCTACAAAAGCAAAGTGTTCTGTGGATGCAGCATTACGAATTTTCCGTTGGAGGTATTGCTATGATTTGCGTAGGAATTGATATGGCAAAGGACAAGCACGACTGCTTTTTCCTCAACTCAGAAGGCGCAGTCCTGGCAAATGTGTTCACCATCTCCAATAACATGGAGGGCTTCAACATCCTGCTGGGCAAGTTCCATGCTTGTGCCACACCCGGCGACCGGGCATTACATCTGCAACATCCTCGTGTTTCTTCTTGACAACGGTCAGGCCACCTATGTCCTGATCCCTCTGCGCACCAACTTTTACCGGAAAAGCTTCTTTCTCAGAAAGACAAAGACAGACCGGGTGGACGCGCGAACGATTGCGGCATGCTTCTGTCCTATGCGGGTCTCAAGCCCTACACGGATACAGCATACCACAATGAGGAGCTAAAGTCACTGACCAGATATCATTTTGCCAAGGTTAAAGAACGGGCCCAGCTGAAGCGGTCCGTTTCCAGGTCGGCGTGCATCCTCTTCCCAGAACTGAAGCGGCTGGTGCCAATATTTCACATGGCGTCTGTTTATGCCCTGTTATCTGAGTTCCCGATACCCACCAAGTCCCTGAAACTGCAACACACCATTCGGCTTATTCGAGAGCTGGACGCCGAGATTTGGGAAATTGAGGCCGCGAATCAGGCCATTATGGAGGAGTTCCATTCTCCTATCACCACGATCCCCGGTATTGGATACCGCATGGGCACCATGATCTGGCCGAGGTCGGGGTCTTTTCCCGTTTTAATTCCTCTGACAAGCTGCTGGCCTATGCGGGGATGTCTCCCCCCCACTTACCAGTCTGGGCAACTCAAAAACTGCTATCCTCACATGGAAAAACGGTACTGTCAATAGTTACACGCAAAAAGGTTTGCAGACTCTAGCAGAGTAAAGTCAGCCAACCTAAAGAGGCATCGTCAGCGAAAGCCTTTGAGTGCTCCATATTCATGTACTTCCTGCTGCTTTATTGGGTTTCGGCGACATAGCGCGGCCTAGCGCAGACCGGCATCAGGGCAGAGATGCCATCAGGGAACATCCCAACTACTCGGACACGGCGGCGAATCTTCCGGTTGAGCCGCTCAATGACATTGTTGGTACAAATGCGGTCCAGTGCTCTCTGGGGAAGTCGCAGCTAGTCAGTGTCTCCTCAATGCCGTCCTTCACCTTTTAGGCAGCCTCTTTCCGCTCCATCTCCCCCAGCCAGGCCGCCACAGCATCGGTTTTATCGCGAGCAGCCTTCTTGCTCTCCCAGGCATAGATGGCCTTGAGCATTTTGGCCGCCAGAATTGCCTGATTGGAGTCGGGAGTTCTAGTGCCGCGAATCCTATATGAACGCAGAGGTATGGATATCAGCGGCTTGGACACCGGCGGATTGACGGATTAAAGCGCCGCTGTAGGCATCGCCCAAGAGGACAGACGGACCGAATCCTGTTTTCCCGCCGGTCTCATTTCACAAACTGGTCGATTGCCGCGGACAGCTCCTGAAGAACCTCCAAGTCCCCAGTTTCAACGGCGTCCACGATGCAATGTTCAATATGGTCCCGCAGAATCAGCTTTCCGATGTTATTGACGGCGGATCTTACCGCGGCGATCTGGACGAGGACCTCACTGCAGTCCCGTCCCTCCTCTACCATGGTTTTGATGCTTTCCAGGTGCCCGATGGCGCGGGAGAGCCGGTGTATGACCTTTTGGGTCTCCGTGTGGTGATGTTCATGGTGTTCCATAAAAAACTCCTCCTCATATTCCTCCTGGGAGGATATGAGGAGGATACCATATCCACCGGCATTTTGCAAGAGCAAGTCGAATTTCAGGCGCCGCCGCCTGTCTGTTCCACGCCGCCGCAGTCTTCCATACCGCGTTTCTCTGCCGCCCCCGTGAGCGGCAGCATTTGCGCGTAAATAAGAATTGTCTTTCAGCGGGAAATGTGATACCATTCTATCTGATTTATATGTTCAAAGGAGCCTTAATATGGACATGACTGCTTTGCGGGCCAGGCTGGACGAGGCCCACTATATTTATGACGACGAATTGGTTACCACGCTCTGGGTGGCGCTGAAGCTGGGGAGGCCTCTACTGATCGAGGGGGCTGCCGGCGTGGGCAAGACGGAGATTGCCAAGGTCATGGCTTCCGCCCTGGACCGGGAGCTGGTCCGCCTCCAGTGCTATGAGGGCTTGGACGAGAGCAAGGCGCTGTATGAGTGGAACTATCAAAAACAGCTGTTGAGCATACAGGTGCAGATGAACCGCCAGGACGTGGACGCACTGACCCGCTCGCTGTTCAGCGACGACTATCTGCTCCAGCGCCCCCTTCTCCGCTCCATCCGCTCTGAGGAGCCGGTGGTTCTGCTCATTGATGAGATTGACAAATCGGATGAGGAATTCGAGGCGTTTTTGCTGGAGCTCCTCAGCGAGATGCAGGTCTCCATCCCCGAGGTGGGCGTGGTGCGGGCCAAGTCCATCCCCTTTGTGGTGCTCACCTCCAACCGCACCCGGCCCCTCAGCGAGGCCCTCCGGCGCCGGTGCGCCTATCTCTACATCCAGTATCCCAATCTGGACAAGGAGATGGCCATCATTCGCGCCAAGCTGCCCAATGTGAACGAGCATATAGCTCTCCAGGCGGCTCAGGCCGTCCACAGGCTGCGGGAGGCCGACGAGATTCTGAAAAAGCCCTCCATCGCCGAGACGCTGGACTGGGTTTCCGCCCTGGAGGCCCTGGGCGTCAGCGATCTGACGCCGGAGAGCGCCCGGCGGACCCTGGGCTTTGTCCTGAAAAGCAGTGAGGACCTGGAAGCGGCCGGCGCGGTCCTCTCCGGGCAGCCCCCGGAGGACGGACACTGCGGCCGCTGCCGGCAGGGACAGGCATGAGCGGCGGCGTTTACCTGGAGAAGCTGACGGAGTTCTCCGCCCTGCTGCGGCAGGAGGGGCTGAACGTCGGGATACAGGAGACGGCGGACGCCGGACTGATTCTCTCCAGCCTGGACCTGACGGACCGGGAGACGGTCCGGGGGGCCCTCCAGGCCGTCTACGCCAAAGGGCGGGAGGAGCAGGCCGTGTTCCGGCGGGCTTTCGACGGCTTCTTTGTCAGCGTGGAACAGCGGGAAGCCCTGCGCCGCAAGCACGAGGCGGAGGCCCAGGAGCTGGCCCGGCGCAGAGCCCAGGCGGAACAGGAGCTGCAGATCAACGGCAAACCCATGGAATTGCGGGAGGACCTGCGGGAGGTCTACGTCCGCATGGGCGAGCAAAAACAGGAGGAGCTGCGGCAGCTGCTGGAGCGGAGCCGGGGGCTCCTGGGCCGCAACCCGGAAAAGCTCACCAGCAATTTTGTCCGCTCCGTGTTCACCCGGTTTCTCCTGGAGCAGCAGATGGCCCTGGAGGACGCGGACCTGGGCGCGGAGGCGGCGGACCCGGACCTGGCCCTGCTCTACCGGGATATCTCCAGGTTCCGGGAGACGGATATCCCCCGGGCCGCCGCCCTCATCGCGTCCATCTCCCGCCGGCTGGACGCCGAGCTCAGCCGCCGGAAACAGGGATGGAGCCACAGCGGCAAGCTGAACTTCCGGCGCACCATCCGCAAGGGGCTGGAGACCGGCGGCAGCTTTTACCGCCTCTCCTGGAAGCGCAAAAGGCGGACCAGGCAGCGCCTGGTACTGCTGTGCGACGTGTCGGGCTCCATGCTTCAGTTCTCGGAGTTCGCCCTGCGGTTCCTGAAATCCATGAGCGAGGTGTCCGAGTCCTCGGAGGTTTACCTCTTCTCCGAGGAGACGCGCCGGGTGGACCCCTTCGCCCTCCAGAACATGGACGCGTTCCGGGATTACGTGCGCTCCTCCGGGCTGTTTGGCCGGGGCACGGACCTGGGTTCCGCCCTGGAGCACCTGTGCCGCCGCCGCCCCGCCGCGCTGAGCAGCTCCACAACGCTGATTGTCCTCTCCGACACCAAGACCGTCAACATCCCCCGGGCCGCCCAGGCCCTGCTGGAGGCCCGGCGGCAGGCCGGGAAGGTCCTCTGGCTGAACCCGATCCCAGAGCGGAAGTGGCCCTATATACGCAGTGTCCAGACCCTGTCCGGGCTGTGCCAGATGGTCCCGTGCAGCACCCTGGACGAGCTGGCCAGGGCGTGCCGGAAGCTGATGAAGCAGGTTATATAGCGCTTCGCTTGATATTGACATCAGCGGGCCCGTGTAGTAAGATTATTGTGGTAAATCCATAACGGCTCATAATAGAGGAAGGTGAGAGTTTGGAAAATTATACGAAATACAGGCTCAAATCATCTGAGGAGCTCAGCCAGGCGCTGGCCGGGACGGATCGCATCTTTGTCGTCTCCTGCAACAAATGCTTCAAGGAATTCACGGTTGCGGAGGAGCCGGAGTGCGGCGAGTTCACGGCCCTGGCAGAGACCCAGGGCAAAACCGTCACCGGCGCGGTCCGGGTCGATTTTCTGTGCAACAAGGCCCAGACTCTCCGCAAGCTCCAGGACGCTGTTCCGGCGGGGACCGAAAGCGTGTTTGTCATCTCCTGCGGCCTGGGCATTCAGACCGTCGCCGGCATGGTACAGCATCCGGTGTTCGCCGCCGCCGACACCATCTCCCGCCGGGGCCAGCACGGCATGGCCCTCACCCCAAAAGCCTGCGACGCCTGCGCCCAGTGCTACCTGAACGTCACGGGCGGTATCTGCCCGGTGGTCGACTGCTCCAAGAGTCTGCTGAACGGCCAGTGCGGCGGCGCGAAGGACGGCAAATGCGAGGTCGACCCTGCGAAGGACTGCGCCTGGGAGAAAATCCAGCGGCGGCTGGAAAAGCTGGGCCGTCTGGAGGAGTTCCGGGCACAGCCCGTCCAGCTGCGGGACTACGCCAAGGTCAACTCCAAGCTCATCAGCGAATATGTGCGCGCCGTCCGGGAAAAGCGGCTTGACGGGTTTTACGGCGGCGTCCACCCCTCCGAGCACAAAGAGCTGAGCGAGCACGCGGACCTGGTCCGCTTCCCGGAACCCGACGTGGTGGTCATCCCGCTGTCCATGCATGCCGGAAAGCCCGCCGATCCCCTGGTGAAGGCGGGAGACCGAGTCCGGGTCGGGCAGAAGATCGGGGAACAGGCGGGCTTTATCAGCGCGCCGGTCCACGCCAGCGTCAGCGGCACGGTTCTGGCGGTGGAGCCGCGGCGGCACCCTGTGCTGGGTCCGGGCGTGCTCTCTGTGGTCATCCAGAATGACAAGCTGGGCACGCTGGACGAATCGGTTCAGCCCCACGGCGATATCGAGGCGCTGTCCCCGGAGGAAATCGTCGGGATTGTAAAGGACAAGGGCATCGTGGGCATGGGAGGCGCCAGCTTCCCCGCGTATGTGAAGCTCCAGCCCGGCAAGCCCATCGACGCGGTGCTGCTGAACGGCTGCGAGTGCGAGCCCATGCTCACCGCAGACCACAAGGTGCTGCTCCACTACGCCGGCGACGTGGTCTACGGACTGCGGGCCATCATGAAGGCCGTGGGCGCGCCCCGGGGCGTGATTGTCATCGAGGACAACAAACCGGACGCCATCGCCCTGCTGGAGGAAAAGACGGCGTCCTATGAGAACATAGAGGTCATGGCGGTCCGGGTGAAGTATCCCCAGGGCGCGGAAAAGATGCTCATCAAGCGTGTCTTGGGCCGCTCGGTGCCCAGCGGCGGACTTCCGTCCGACGTGGGGGCCGTGGTGAGCAACGTCAGCTCCTCCAAGGCCATCGCGGACGCCATCCGAACCGGAATGCCCCTGATAGAGCGGGTGGTGTGCGTCACCGGCGACCGGGTTCGGACCCCCGGCAACTACATCGTCAAGGTTGGCACCCCCTTCCGGCAGATTCTGGACTTCTGCGGCGGCGCTCCGGGGGACGGCGTGACGGTCAAGATGGGCGGGCCCATGATGGGCACCCCCCAGACGGAGCTGGATGTCCCCGTCGTCAAGGCCGCCAACGGCATCGTCGCCTGTGAGACCGACCAAACCGCCGCCGCGGAATGCATCAAATGCGGCCGCTGCGCGGACGTGTGCCCCATGGAGCTGTCCCCGCTGTACTTCCCCAAGTACGTGGAGGCGGGCAATCTCCAGGGCCTCAAGGAACAAAATATCATGGACTGTATGGAGTGCCGCTGCTGCGAGTATATCTGCTCGTCCAAAATCCCGCTGGTCACGAAGATTCGGGAGGGCAAGGCGGCTGTAAGGGGGATGAAGTGATATGCTGATTACAAAGCTGAAACCCAAAGAGGATATCCTGTCCCTGCTGCCCGAAAAGGTCTTCGTCCTCCAGTGCCACGGCTGCAAAGAGGTCTCCTTCCCCGAGGGGGAGGCGGAGGAATTGATCCGCGCGCTGCTGGACGCGGGCCGGGTTACCGGTATGCTCACCACGGATTACATCTGCAACCCGGAGAACCTGTCCCTGCGCCTGGAGCGCCGCCGCGCCATGCTGGACGAGGCGGAGGGGGTGCTGGCGCTCTCCTGCGGCGTGGGGGTGCAGACGGTATCCGGGGCGATGGACGGCAAGTCCGTCTACGCGGGCTGCGACACCGTCCGGCTGCCCGGCTTCCAGGGCGTGACGCCGCTGGAGTATGACTGCGGCCAGTGCGGAGAGTGCTATCTGAGCCTTACGGGCGGCATCTGCCCCATCACCGCCTGCTCCAAAAGCCTGGTCAACGGCCAGTGCGGCGGCGCAAAGGACGGCAGGTGCGAGGTGGACCCGGACATGGAGTGCGGCTGGGAGCGCATCCTGCGCCGCCTGGAGGCCGTGGGACGCCTGGACGCCCTTAAGTGCCCGACGCAGATTCGGAATTTCGCGGCCGGCGCGGACACGTCCCGCTGAGGGTCCTTCAAAAAACTGGATGAAGGGGAGGAAAAGACAGTGAAGATTACAGAGCTATTCCAACGCGGGGAATTTGTGGTGTCGGCGGAGGTCGGCCCGCCCAAAGGCATCCATATCGACGGCCTGCTTGAGGAAGCCAAAGCCCATCTCAGCGGCATCACGGCGGTCAACGTGACGGACAACCAGTCCTCCGTCATGCGCCTGGGCAGCCTGGCCACCTGCAAGGCGCTTCTGGACGCCGGTCTGACGCCGATTTACCAGCTGACCTGCCGGGACCGGAACAGAATCGCGCTCCAGTCCGACATTCTGAGCGCGGCCATGTTCGGCATTGAGAACATCCTGTGCCTCACGGGCGACCACACCCGCCTGGGCGACCATCCCGGCGCGAAGCCCGTGTTTGACCTGGATTCCGTCTCCCTGCTGCATACCGTGTGCCGGCTGGAGTCCGGCGTGGACCTGGGCGGAAACCCGCTGGTGGGCGAGCCCCCGAAGTTCGCCAAGGGCGCGGTGGTGTCCCCGTGCAGCGATTCCGTGGACGCCCAGCTGGCGAAGATGGAGCGGAAGGTGCTGGCCGGATGCGAGTTCTTCCAGACCCAGGCCGTGTTCGAGCCGGAGAAGTTCATCGCGTTTATGGAGCGGGCCAAGCAGTTCGGAAAGCCCGTGCAGCTGGGCGTCATCATTCCCAAGGGCGCGGCCATGTGCCGGTACATGAACAACAATGTGGCCGGAGTCCACGTGCCCGACGAAATGCTCAACGAACTGGCCGCGGACAAGGAGCGGGCCAAGGCGGGAATCACCGGCGTAGAGATCGCCGCCCGCGTCATTCGGGAATGCCGCCCTTACTGCCAGGGCGTCCACATTATGGCGCTGGGCTGGGAATCCAAGGTCCCCGCTCTGCTGGAACAGGCGGGCATATAAACAATACATACGAGAACCTCCCTTTGCTTCCTTCAGCAAAGGGAGGTTCTTTCACGATATCAGGTCCTCGGGCGCCGGTACGCCGCTTCCTCGGTAAAGACTGCGTCCATGGGCCGGTCCCAGGCTGCCGCCGGAACCGTGTCCGTCTTCTGCGCCTCGAAGGCGGCCGCTATGATATCCGCGTTGGGGCAGCGCTCCAGAAAGCGGTCGTAAAAGCCCGCGCCCATGCCCATGCGGCGGCAGTCCTCGTCAAAGACCGTGCAGGGGCACAGCACCAGATCGATTTCCTCCGGCGCGACCACCTGGGATTTTTCCGGGACCGGCTCCTGAATACCGGCATAGCCGGTTTCCCAGGAATCCCCTCCTTGGGGCAGCAAGGCGATCATCTCCGTGTCGCTGACGCACCGGGGATAGACGAGGCGTTTTCCCCGCGCCTCCGGGGAGGCTTCAAGCCCATCCAGGCGAACCTCGCCCCGTATGGCCCGGTAAAGCATGACCGTTTTGGCCTTTTGAAATTCCGGTGAGTGAACGACCCTTTGTACAATCCGTTCCGACTTCTCCCGGCGGGCCTCGTCCGGCAGGCTGTCCCGGGCCTGAATCTTCGCGCCGCGAAGCCACTGCCGCAGGGCGGGCCCGAACGCCGTCCGCACCGCCCCGGCCAGATACAGCGAGCCGAAAGCAATCACCGCGCCGTCCTCACCGGCGGCGGTCAGGGCCGCGTGGATTCCGTCGGGAATGCCGGTACAGGCCCGCGCCCTCGCGCCCTGTTCCGTCAGGTAGTCCGCCAGCGCCTGGGCGGGCAGGGCCCGGTCGCTGACGGGGGTCAGGCACACAAATTCCTGGGCGCAGGGCATCATGAGCTCCATCATCCGGGGATAATTCTTGTCGGCCAGAACGCCGCAGAGACACACAATCCGCCTGCCCTGGAGAAGCTGGCCCACGCTGTTCATCAGCGCCTCAGCGCACTGGGGGTTGTGCCCGCCGTCGAGGATGAACAGCGGTTTTCGGCTGAGAATCTCCAGCCGGGCGGGCCACTTTACCTCCCGCAGACCGGCTCTGACGGCCTCCTCCGGGATGTTCCAGCCCCGCTCCCGAAGAGCCTCCACCGTCTCCAGGACCACCGCCGCGTTGCGGACCTGATGGGGCCCCAGCAGGGCCAGCTGGTACTCCCCGCCCCGCCAGGAAAAAACCTGTCCGTCCAGGTCCTGGCGGACCGTCTTCGCGGGAAAGCGCCCCGCGCGGGTAAGGGGGACGTTGTTCCGGGCGCAGACCGAGCGGATGACGGCGGTGACCTCAGGCGCGCCGTCATAGCAGACGCAGGAGCAGCCGGGCTTGATGATACCGGCCTTGGTGGCCGCGATTTTTTCAAGGGTGTCCCCCAGATATTCCGTGTGTTCCAGGCCGATGTTGGTGAGGACGGCGGCCTCCGGCGGATCGATTACATTGGTGCTGTCCAGCGCGCCGCCCATTCCCACCTCCAGCACCACGATGTCACAGCGCCGCTGGAGGAAAAACTCCATGGCGATGGCGGTCACCAGCTCAAACTGGCTGGGGTGGTCCTCCATCGCGTCGGCCTCCCGGCGGACGCGCTCCGTGATGGCGGCCAGGGTCTCGCCGGGGATGTTCTCCCCGTCCACCTGCATCCGCTCGCAAAAATCCTGAATGTAAGGGGAGATATACAACCCCACCCGGCAGCCCGCCCGGCGGAGGATGGCGTCCAGCATGGCGCAGGTGCTTCCCTTGCCGTTGCTTCCGGCCACGTGGACGAATTTCAATTTTTTCTGGGGGTCGCCCAGCCTCTGGAGCAGCTCCTGTGTGCGCTCCAGACCCAGCCGGGTGGTGCTCCAGCCCTGGCTTTCAATGTAGGAAATCGCTTCTGCGGCTGTCAATTCCCTCGCCTCCTTATCGCGCGGGGCTGCCCGCCAGCTGTCCAAGGGGCTTTATCAGCGCGGGCAGTATCGCGCCGTAGGCGGCCGCCTTTACCACGCAGATGACGAACCGGATGCCCAGCGCCCCCATGACGATGCCGGGGAAGTAATAGTCATAGATTTTGCTGTCCACGAAGATGGTGAAGGTATTCAGCCCCATGAACACCAGCTCGCTGAACACCACCAGCGTGAGGACCTGTCTCCGGCTGAGAGAATATTTTCCCATCCTGGCGCCCAGACCCACGATAAGGCCGCTGGCAACACAGGGCAGCATCCAAAGCGCCGTCGTCACGCTGACGCCGTAGCGCAGAAGCTGATAGACAAAGGAGCCGACGCCCCCCACCAGCATGCCGTTCACAGGCCCGAAGAGCAGGGCGCTCACCAGCACCGGCAGGCTCTCGAAGCTGGCTTTGACGATGTTCGTGTCGATCGCGAGGTATCCCAGGGCGGCGCACATGGCCGCCAGCATGGCGTTCATGGCCAACTGTTTTGTTTTCATAATAAAAACTCCTTTCATGGCAGTTCTGCCACAAAAGGAGTTTTCACTCTCCCGTGGCAGCGGAAGCGGGTACGGCACCGCGGATCGCTCCTTCGTTTACAGGCGACCTCCCATCCTGTAACACTTAACGCGCCTTCCCTACTCTGACATGGAAATATATAAATTTGTGTATTGTTACTTCTGCGCCTTCTCGGCCGCCTCGATCACGTGCTTTGCCAGGACGGCGGTGGTGACCGCGCCCACGCCGCCGGGCACCGGGGTAATGGCGGACACGACGGGTTCCGCCTCGTCGAATTTTACATCGCCGCAGAGCTTGCCGTTTTCGTCCACATTGATGCCCACGTCCACAATCACCTGTCCCGGCGCGGCAAAGGCTTTGTCCACCACCCCTGCCTTGCCTGCGGCGGCGATGACGACCTCCGCCTCCCGGCATACGCCGGGCATGTCCACGGTACGGGTATGGCACATGGTGACGGTGGCGTTTTTCTGCTGGAGCATCATGGACACGGGCTTTCCTATGACGAGGCTGCGGCCGATGACCACGGCCCGCTTGCCCGTGAGATTGACGCCGTAGTGGTCAAGCAGTTCCATACAGGCCTGGGCCGTGCAGGGGGGATAGCCCGCGCCCTTTCCGGTGAACACGCTGGCCATAGAGCCGCTGGTCATGCCGTCCACGTCCTTCTCCGGGGCCAGCAGGGCGCAGGCCGCGTCCTCCATGGCTCTGTCCGGCAGGGGGCGGAACATCAGGCAGCCGTGGATGGAGCCGTCGCCGTTGATCTCCCGGACGGTGTCCAGAAGCTGGTCCATCGTGCAGTCCTCGGGCAGCAGGAAGCGCTTGACCGCGATGCCGATTTTGTCACAGCGCTTCATGGCCCCGGTCTCATAGGATATGTCGTCCGGGCGCTCGCCCAGGCGCAGGATGGCCAGCGTGGGGACGGTTCCCGCCTGCTTGAGGGTTTCCGCTCTCGCAATCAGCTCCTCGCTGAGCGCGGCGGCCACAGGCGCGCCTTTCAGAATCTCTGCCATCAGCAAAACCTCCCGTATACATCCTGATAGACCTTCTCCGCGACGGGCCAGTACTTCTCCATCTGCGCGTCCACGTGGGCGTTGATTTTTTCGGCGTATTCCCGGTCCTTCATGGATTTGGTGTTTACCTTTACGTTTACCGCCGCGCCGTACATGGCGCTCCAGCAGAATACCACGCCGGTGGCGGCGTCGGAAATGGCCAGCACGCTGCCCTTGGCCGCGAACTCCCGCTGTAACTCAATGGCCTCACAGCAGAGGTCCAGAATCTCCAGCGGCGCGGCGGCGGCGTCCCGAAGGCACTTCTCCATCACCTCGTCCCGGGTGGGGTCGTCCTTGGGGATGCCGTAGGCGCGGCTGAGGGGCTCAAAAGCCTCCGCGTCCCTGTTCACGCAGGAGAGCAGCTTGACCCGCAGCTCCTGCGCCCGGACCATCAGCGCCTTCACGTCCTCTTCCACGTCCGCGTATTTCTTTTTTCCCACGGTGAGCTCGCCCACCATGTCGCCCAGGGCGATGCCGATGGCGCCCACCAGGGCGCTGGCCCCGCCGCCGCCGGGAACGGCGGCCTTGGAGGCCAGGGCCTCGGTAAATTCAGTTACGCTTTTGTTCAGCATAAATCTACCTCATCAGAACAGGCCGGAGATCTTGCCGTCCTCGTCCACGTCGATTCTCTCGGCGGCAGGGCTCTTGGGCAGTCCGGGCATGGTCATGATATCGCCGGTCAGCGCCACGATGAAGCCCGCGCCGGCGGAAACCTTCAAATTGCGCACCGTGACGGTGAAGCCCCTGGGCGCGCCCAGCAGGGCGGGATCATCGGAGAAGGAATACTGCGTCTTCGCCATGCAGATGGGCATACCGGCAAAGCCCAGCTCCGTGAGCTTCGCCGCCTGTTTTTTCGCGTTGTCGGTGAGCTGTACACCGTCGGCGTGGTAAACGCGCTTGCAGATGGCGTCCAGCTTTTCCTCGATGGAGCTCTCCAGCTCATAGGACTGGCGGAAGCTGCCGGGCTCCTCGCACAGGCGGACCACTTCCTCGGCCAGCGCCACGCCGCCTTCGCCACCCTTGGCCCACACCTCGCTGAGGGCCACGTTGGCGCCCAGTTCCTTACACTTGGCCTCCACCAGGTCCAGTTCCGCCTTGGTGTCGGTGGGGAAGGCGTTGATGGCCACCACGCAGGGCAGGCCGAACACCTCTTTGATGTTCTCCACATGCTGTAAGAGGTTGGGCAGACCCTTCTCCAGGGCGGCCAGGTTCTCGTGGTTCAGGTCGGCCTTTGCCACGCCGCCGTGATATTTCAGCGCGCGCACCGTGGCCACGACCACCACCGCCGACGGGGTCAGCCCCGCCATGCGGCACTTGATGTCCAGGAACTTCTCCGCGCCCAGGTCGGCGGCGAAGCCCGCCTCGGTGACTGTGTAGTCCCCCAGCTTCAAGGCCATGCGGGTGGCGGTGACGGAGTTGCAGCCGTGGGCGATGTTGGCGAAGGGTCCGCCGTGGATGAAGGCGGGGGTGCCCTCCAGGGTCTGGACCAGGTTGGGCTTGAGGGCGTCCTTCAGCAGCGCCGTCATGGCCCCCTCGGCTTTCAGGTCGTGGGCGGTGACGGGTTTGCCGTCATAGGTGTAGCCCACGATGATGCGGCCCAGACGGGCCTTCAGGTCGGGGATGTCGGAGGCAAGGCACAGCACCGCCATGACTTCGGAGGCCACGGTGATGTCAAAGCCGTCCTCTCTGGGCACGCCCTGCATCCGTCCGCCCAGGCCGTCCACCACGTTTCTGAGCTGCCGGTCGTTCATGTCCACGCAGCGCTTCCAGGTGATCTGTTTGACATCGATCCCCAGGGCGTTGCCCTGCTGGATGTGGTTGTCCAGCATTGCCGCCAGCAGGTTGTTGGCCGCGCCGATGGCATGGAAGTCGCCGGTGAAGTGCAGGTTGATGTCCTCCATGGGGACTACCTGGGCATAGCCGCCGCCGGCGG
>CAJUJW010000064.1 GCA_910586735.1 uncultured Oscillibacter sp.
CTTGGCACCCCGAACTGGACTTGAACCAGCGGCCTACTGCTTAGGAGGCAGTCGCTCTATCCAACTGAGCTATCGGGGCCTATATGAAGTTTTACCCTGCCAGGTGAGAGGTGAGCTATCGCTTAGGAGGGAGGTGCTCTATCCTGCTGAGCTACTGGCGCATGGAATGGCTTTTTTCGGCTTTGGCAGCCGAAGGGGGCGGTGAGTCCCCCTGCCGGGGGGCCGCTGCTCATCTATTTTAACCGGTTTTGCCTCGGCTGTCAATCCCAAATGCGGTGGGGGGCCTCTTTCTCCCCGTAAGGGGGGATGGTACTCGCCCTGACGGGCGGGGAGGACTGGCAACCAGCGATGGCTGGTTCATTGCACCCCCCATTTTCTCTTTTCCTTGCCAGAAGGAAAAGAGAAAACGGGCCGTGCACGGTCCAAAAGAGAAAAGGAAGCATTTGGCGCTTCTATCGAAAGAACACCTTGTAGGGGCCGCCGCCTTCGGCGGCCCGCTCCCCCGGAAATCTGTAAGCCGAGGGGCGCGCAGGTAGTGCTGACTGTTGATACGAATGTCTTCGGGCCGCGGCGTGGTGCGGGCGGGGGTTTGGATATTGCCGAATCGACGTTCTTCTCTTTCCGCTGCCGCTCACCTGGCGGTTGCGGGGAGAAAACCTCCTTGTGAGGCCGGCAGCCCTCTGCTGGCCATTTCTCCAGGGCCTGCCTTTCTATCGGTAGGCTGCCCTGTGGGGGGCGTCTCCTAAATACATTGTCCATTATCCGTTATCCATTGCCAACTGCCAATCATCCCCCATCGATGAACCGGCCCATTACGCCCGCTTTTTCTCCCGCCGCCTCTTGCATTGCTTTGTGGAAAGTGCTAAAATAACGGCTGGTATAACGAGGTCCAAAATGGCGGAATCCATACATCATTTTTATAGAGAGGGTGACACAAGCAACATGGAATGGACAATGACGGCCAACGCCCCCGGTCAGGTCTGCCTGATGCAGGGCAACGAGGCCATTGTGCGGGGCGCGGTGGAGGCCGGAATCAACTTCGCCGCCTCCTACCCCGGTTCCCCGTCCTCCCAGGTGCTGGGTATGCTGGGCAAAATCGCCCGGGAACGGGGCTTTTACGCGGAGTGGTCCACCAACGAGGTCTGCGCCTTACAGGCCTGCACCGGCGCCTCCCTGGCAAACGGCCGGGCCCTGTGCATCGTGAAGCAGAACGGCCTGCTGTGTACGGCGGACGCGCTCCACTGCGCCGCTCAGGCCGGGGTGAAAGGGGGCCTTGTGATCGTCTCCAGCGACGACCCCAGCGCCCACTCCTCCACCAACGAGTTCGACTCCCGCTGGCAGGCCATCTCCGCGGGCATCCCCCTGCTGGAGCCCACCACCATGCAGGAGGCCAAGGACATGATCCCCTATGCCTTCGAGCTCTCCGAGAAGGTGGGCCAGGTGGTGCTCATCCGGGTGACCACCCGGGTCTGCCACGGACGGGGCAACGTGGTCCTGGGCCCCCTGCCGGAAAAGCCCCGGCAGCTGGAGCGGGTGAAGGAATGGGACCGGATGGTCTGCGTCTGCTACAACCACGGCCCCGCCCTGGAAAAGCTGGAGGCCCTGCGGGCGTGCTTCGAGACCTGCGGCTGCAACCACTACCAGGGCCCCGAGGCCCCCAAAAAGCTGGTCATCGCCGGGGGCACCGGGCGGCTCTACGGCCAGGAGGCCCTCCGCCGCCTGGGGAAGGACCAGGAGACCGGTTTCCTGGCTCTGGGGACGTTGTGGCCCCTGCCGGAGAGCTACATACTGAAGTACCTCCGCGGCGCGGAGGAGGTCCTGATTCTGGAAGAGGTGGACCCCTTCCTGGAGCGGGCCGTTCAGGCCCTGGCGGGCCGGGAGGGACTGCGGGTCAAGTTCCTGGGCCGGGACAACGCCCTGCCCAACGTGGGCGAACTGGACCCGGACGTGGTCACCTCCGCCATCTGCGCCCTCACCGGCGCGGCCCTGCCCGAGAAGAAGGCCGCCGGCGAGCTGGAGCTGCCCGTCCGTGAGATGAGCTTTTGCGCCGGGTGCCCCCACCGGGCCACCTTCTACCTTTTGAAGCGGGCCATGCGCCAGGAGAAGCACCCCGGCGTCGTCGTGGGCGACATCGGCTGCTACTTCATGGCGGGCCAGTCCGCCGGGCAGTACGCCTGGCAGACCTGCAACTGCATGGGCTCCGGCGTGAACGTGGCCGAGGGCCTGGGCCAGCTGACCAACTACGGCCTGGACCAGAAGGTGGTCACCATGTGCGGCGACTCCACCTTCTTCCACACCATCCTCCCCGGACTGGTGAACGCCACCTATCACAACGCCAACATGCTCCTGATTGTCCTGGACAACTCCGCCACGGCCATGACGGGCTTCCAGCCCCATCCCGGCACGGGCCTCACCGCCATGGGGGACCACGTGAAGCCCATGGACATCCCCAAGATTCTGGACGCCGTGGGCTGCAAGGTGGAGGTGGCCGACCCCTTCGATGTGGTGGAGGCGGAGAAGACCCTCCGGCGGCTCCTGGACCAGCCGGGCATGAACGTGCTGATTATGCGCCAGCCCTGCGCCACCCTCATGGCCAAGGAGCGCAGCAAAAAGCCCGTCCGGGTCTACGTGGACCAGGACGTGTGCCTGGGAGACGGCTGCGGCTGTGACAAATACTGCTCCCGTGTCTGGGGCTGCCCCGGCAACACCTGGGACTTCAAGAAAAACAAGGCGCTCATCGACCCCGTCACCTGCGTGGGCTGCGGCGTGTGCGCCAAGCTGTGCCCCTCCGGGGCCATCAAAGTGGAAGGAGGCGACGAGGCGTGAAGCTGAAATACGATCCTTTGAATATCGTCGTCTGCGGCATCGGCGGACAGGGCAACGTGCTGGCCGCCGAGATTCTGGGCAGCGCCATGTGCGACCGGGGCTGCCGGGTGGCCGTGGGGGAGACCTACGGCGCCAGCCAGCGGGGCGGCTCCGTCATGAGTCACGTCCGGGTCTCCGAGAAGTGGGACCCCAGCGTACTGATTCCCGCCGGGGAGGCCCACATCATCATCGGCTTCGAGCCCCTGGAGACCCTGCGCATCGCCCGGAAGTACGCCGGGGCGGACACCGTTACCGTCTACGACCCCCGGCCCGTCTACCCCCTGGGCGTCCTCCAGGGCGTCCAGACCTACCCGCCCCTGGAGGAGCTCCAGGCGGAGATTGCCCAGCTCTCCAGCGTGGCCCTGGCCATTCCGGCGGCGGACATCGCCATGGAGGCCGGGGATTCCAAGGCGGCCAACATCGCCCTTCTGGGGGCGTTCAGCCGGCTGTCCGCCGCCCCGCTGAACGGGGAGGACCTGGAGAAAATCCTGACCCAGCGCTTTAAGGGCAGGGTGCTGGAGTTGAACCAGAAAGCCTTCGCCATGGGCCGCGAGGCCGCCCGGAAAGGGGGCGCGGTGTGATGAAGACCATTCGCGTGCGCTTTTTCAACCCCGAGACCAAGGGGGAGCTGATCCTGGACCTGCCCAGGGACACCCCCTTCGCCGCCCTGACGCCCATGCTCCAGGAGCGGGGCTTCGCTGACCGCCGGAAGGCGGGCTGGCGCTGCCTCTACCAGGAGCACCTGTGCGGCATGAAGCACCGGCTGTGCGACTACGTCCCGGAGGACGCGGAGGAGATGTCTCTGGACCTCTTCGGCTTCTCCCAGGTGCTGGTGTAAAGGAGGAGATGGGAACATGTTAAGTACGATTGCGTTGGACACCCAGGTCCTCCGCCCCGGCCTCTGCACCGGCTGCGGGGCCTGCCAGGGCCTGTGCCCCTACTGGGGCAGCGTGGACGGGCGGACCGTCTGCTTCTTCGACTGCGAGCGGCTGGACGGCCGCTGCCAGCGGTTCTGCCCCAGGATGCCCACGGACCTGGACGCCCTGCGGAAGCAATTTTTCCCCGAGGACACCATCCTCCCGGAGATCGGCCCCTTCCGGGGACTGTATCTCACCCGCGCCGCCGACGAGTCCATCCGGGCCAGGGCCCAGCACGGCGGCAGCATGACCGCTCTGGTGGAGCTGGCCTTGAAGGAGGGCTTCATCGACGCGGCGGCCCTGACCCGCTCCCAGGGGGGATTGAACCCCGAGGGCGTGCTGGCCGCCACGGCGGAGGAGGTCCGGGCCTGTTCCGGCTCCAGCTTCCAGGTGCCGCCCACCCTGGCGGTGCTGAACCGGGCCTTGAAGGAAGACAAGTACCATAAGATCGGCGTGGTGGGCACCCCCTGCAAGACCCTGGCGGTCTACAAGATGATGGCCAACCCCCTGCCGGAAAACGACAACCACGCCGGGAACATCGGCATGGTGTTCGGCCTCTTCTGCGGCTGGGGCCTGGACTGGGACGGGCTGAACGCCCTGGCGGCGAAACACGCCGACCCGGCCAAGGTCTCCCACGTGGACATCCCCCCCAGCAAGTACCACTCCCTGGAGCTGCGGGAGAATGGCGAAACCGTCTCCGTCAACCTGGACGAGGTGACTCCCCTGGTGCGTTCCGGCTGCCGGTACTGCGCCGACATGACGGCGGAGTTCGCGGACCTCTCCATCGGCGGGGCCCGGAGCGCCGGCGGCTGGGACGTGGACAAGGGCTGGAACCAGATCATCGTCCGCTCTGAAAAAGGACAACAGCTTTTGGACCTGGCCCGTGAGAAGGGCGTCCTGGAGTTCAAGGAGGCCATGGAGGGCGGCCTGGAGAAGCTGAAAAAGGCGTCTCTTGGCAAGAAGCGCACGGCGGTGCGGAACCTCCGGGCGCTGACGGGAAGCCAGGAGGACCTGGGTTATCTGAACCCCTGCGGAGAACTGTTCAAGGACCTGTAATATTAGGAAGAGCAAAAACGTCCGGCGCGCACGCGCCGGGCGTTTTTTTGTCCCGCCGGTTGCACGGTTCCGGGCAACTTTTCCCTCGTTTCAGACGAGGCACGAGGAGGGATGCGTATGCCTGAGAGAATCAGGGAAAAGCCGAACAAAAGAGCGGGGGCGGCCGTAACATGGAGTGGCGGCCCTCCGGGGCGCGGACCCGCCGGAGACGGCCCGCTGGCAAAGGAGCTGAGGCCATGAGCGAGAAGTGCGCGGAACCCTGCGCCGGGCTGGCCCGGCTGGAGCGGCGGGTGGACGACCTCCAGCGCCAGGTGGGCGGGGACCACAAGGAGCTTCGGGACCGGCTGGCCGAGGTGGAGACCACCAACGCCGTCCAGAACGCCAAATACGACGCCATCATCGAAAAGCTGGACGGCCTGACCCGCCGGCACGACGGGCTGGTCAACAAGCTGGAGACCCTGGAGGCCAAGCCGGGGAAGCGGTGGGAGGCCCTGGCGGAGAAGTCCGTCTGGGCGGTGTGCGCCGCCGTGATCTCCTGGCTTCTGCGGGGCGCGGGGCTGTAACCGGGGGAGAGATGGACGGAACGAAGACACCGGCGGGGTCCGGCCCCGCGGAAAAGGAGGGAGCATTGTGAGCAAGACCTTGAGGAACCGGATGGAGAATCTGCTGAGCGTGAAAAGCCTGGTGACCCTGACCCTGACGGCGGTGTTCGCCTACATGGCGGCGGCGGGGAAGGTCAGCCAGGACTTTATGACGGTGTACACCGTGGTCATCGCGTTTTATTTCGGCGCCCAGAGCCGGAAGGGCCAGGACGCGCCGCAGGCCGTCGAAACATTCGCGGCGGGAAGCGGAGGCGGGGGGGCGGAACCCAGCGGGCCCCGCGGCGGAGGAGGCGGCAATGGCAACGGCTGAGAAAGTGCTGCGCATTGCCCAGGGGGAACTGGGGACGAAGGAGGACCCGGCGGGCTCCAACCGGGTCAAGTACAACACCTGGTACTACGGCCGGGAGGTCTCCGGGACCGCCTACCCCTGGTGCATGGTGTTCGTGCAGTGGTGCTTTGCCCGGGCGGGGGCGCCTCTGCCCGTCAAAACCGCCTCCTGCGGGGCGATGATGACCGCCGCCAAGCGGGCGGGGCAGTGGGTGACGGGGGACTACCGCCCCGGCGACGTGGTGATCTACGACTTCCCCGGCGGCGGGGCCACGGACCACACGGGCATTGTGGAGCGGGTGACAAAGACCGGCGTAACGGCCATCGAGGGCAACACCAGCCGGCAGGGAAGCCAGTCCAACGGCGGGGAGGTCTGCCGGAAGACGAGGCCGTACCGCCAGATTGTGGGGGCCGTCCGGCCCCTTTACAGAGAGGAGGGAAAACCCATGGACAACACCCCCAGCCCCGCCCATAAGGAGGGCGTGGAGTGGGCGAGGAAGCAGGGCATTCTCACCGGAGACGCCTCCGGGGACCTGCGGCTCACCGAGCCGGTGAGCCGGCAGCAGATGTGTACTATGCTGTATCGGTTTGCGAAGAAGACGGGGCATGCCTGAGGGGGCGCCCTTGCGGGCGGGGGGGCCTTTACTCGCCCTTGCGGGCGGGGAGGCTTTTCTCCCCCGTAAGGGGAAGCCTGTACACGCCCTGACGGGCGGGGAAGAATGGAGACCAGCGAGGGCTGGTGCAATGCACCCCCCATTTCGTCGGAAGAAATTACGCTCTGCTCCGTTCCTTCCTCCTCTCCCCACAAAATCTACGATTTTGCGGGGGCCCCTTTTTTGCGAAAAGAGAGAATGCGCCGTGCACGGTGGAAGAGAGAAAACGGGGGCGCGCAAGGCGTGCCTCCGTTTTTACGCATGTCTTCTGCCCGCAACGCAGTGCAAGCGGGGGTTTGGATGTTGTCGAATCGACTCCCTCCTCTTTTCGCTGCCGCTAACCTGGAGGTTGCAAGGCTGGTGCGCCTATCGCTTTCTATCGGTAGGACATTCCGTAGGGGCCGCCGCCCCCGGCGGCCCGTTCCTCCAGCCCCACCCTTCTACCGATAGACCCAGTAGGGGGCGGGCTCTGTCCCGCCCCGCTCCTCTGGGCCAGCCTCTCTTCTGATAGAACACCCTGCGGAGCCTGACCCTCAGGTCAGGCCATTTCTTCCGGGCTTGCCTTTCTATCGGCAGAACCCTGTAGGGGCGGACCTGTGTGTCCGCCCTTCCTCCCTGAAGAGCAGATATAAAAAAGGGACAGTGGGCCCAAAAAGCTCACTGCCCTTTTTTCAACAAAAGAAGACCCTACACCCATTGCATTGCAACGGCTATAGGGCTTTCCTCCTGGTGACCCGGCGGGGATTCGAACCCCGGACCCACTGCTTAAAAGGCACCGACGGGGCCTTTGACAGCAAGGGTTACAGGGCTTTTTGACCTGCACCTGACTTGCACGGCCCTTTCTCCCCGCCCGGCTGGCCGGACAAATAGGCGTCCAGCTTGTCAACGGACTTCCGCTTGTGTATAGCGTCCAGGTGCGTATAAATCCGCAGAGTGGTGCTCACGTCGGCGTGTCCCATCTGAGCGCACGCCTGAACCACGTCCACCCCGGCCAGATACAGCAGCGTGCAGAAGGTGTGCCGAAGCCAGTGCATGGTGATGTTCGGGATCGTCCTGTCCAGCCGCTTGGGGCCCGGCCTGCCGGACTTCCGCCGCTCCAGGTCCGCCGGGGTCCTGGTCCCGTATTTCTCGTTCAGAAGCCGCATATAGGAGCTCCAGAGCTTTTTCCAGGCTGAGTCCGTCATAACGCCGCCGTGGGCGCTGGGAATCACCAGCAGATTGTCCCGGGGCAGCTCCGCCATGTAGTCCGCCAGCCGCTGAGGGATATCCACCGTCCGCATACCGGCGGCGGTTTTGGTGACGTGCCGGAGGCTGGGGACGCCGCTGGAATCATACTCCATCACCTTGTTGACCGTGATGGTCCGGGCCTCCAGGTCCACGTCCGCCCAGGTCAGCGCCGCCAGCTCCCCCCGCCGGAGGCCAGACAGCATCATAATCACTGCCACACTCTGGGCCCGGTGGGGTGTGTCCCAAATCCACTGCTGTTCCTCAGCGGTCAGCGCCCGGCGGTGCTCCTCCTTGCGGCCCACCGCCGTCAGCTCCACCTGTTCCGCCGGATTGGCGGGGATAACCCGGCCCACGGCGCGACGCAGGATTTGCCGGATTGCGGAGCGGTACAGGCTCACGGTGCGCTGGGAAAGCCCCTGATCCGCCAGAGTGAGCAGCACCCGCTCAATATCGTCCGCCCGGACCTGACCGATTTCGTAACCCTGGAGCTCCTCCTTCCAGAGCTTCACGGCCCGCCGGTAGTTGTCCATCTGGCGGCAGGTGATGCGTTCCCGCTCCTTCAGCCGCAGCCAGTCGTCCGCCCAGGCGGCGAAGCTGTCCCTCTGGGCAAGAACGTCCAGCCCCCGGCCAAGCTGGAGGCGGACGGCGGTTTCCTTTTCCTTCAGCTCCGCCGGGGACTTGGCGTAGACGCTTTTGTATTGCCGCTTCCCGTTCTCGTCCCGGCCCAGGTATATCTGAGCGCAATAACGCCCGTCCGCTCGTTTTTTGGCCTTTGCCATGCGCTCAGTCCCAATTGATGGCGTTTTCGGCCACGTACTCCCCGGCTTCCAGTTCACGGGCGGCGAGCTCCATAGCGGCGTGCTCCGCGGGCGTGGCCTTCGTGTAATCAGGGTCCCAGGCCAGGACCAGCTTTTTCACCAGCTCCAGGGCAAGCGCTTGGTCCGCTTCCGGCAGGATATTGACCATCTGTGCGATTTGCTGTGCGATTGGCGCCATATTAAACCCTCCTTACTTCTTGTAGATGTCTCCCCGGCTTCCTATATCCATGATATACAGGATTTCCAGCTGACTTTCCACCCCATACCTGTAAACGATTCTATATTTCCCCACACGGAGCCGGAAGCGCCCGTCATGGTACCCCTGCATAGCCTTGATATCACCCAGGGGCGGCTTTTGTGTCAGCCCGTGGATTCCGGCCCGTATGCGGGCTTTGGTAGGCCTGTCCAGGCTCTCCAACGCCTTTACGGCGGATTTCGCATATCTGATTTCCATTGGGACGGTTCCTTTCCTGCCCTGGGCCTCTGGCCTGGGGCTTTTTGTTCGCCGGATTTGGCGTGCAATCTCCTCAATTTTGAGGAGACCCCAATTTTGGGGTCAGTAGATCGGCTCAAAATTGAGCTCATTTGACAGGGTTATCAAACGAGCGCCATTTTTCACAGGCGTAAAATTCCGCTGGTTACTCGGATTCGGATTGGATTCCGGGCGCATTTGATATCATGTGATTGCAAGCATCTTCCGGCGAAGGATATTTACTTCTTTTCGCTCTCACTTGCTGATGGACTTCCCATGATGGGAGATACAGGTAGGGCTTACTGTCACACTGTTTTGGCTGTTGATATAGGTAGACGGGATGAAGAATTCGGACGGCTGAATTTTCAGCTCTCCAGAGTCTTCCATCGTACAGCCTCACGCAGCCAATATCCACTATCTTCGGTCCAGATTTGGACCCACCTCATTTGACAGGGCTGTCAAGTGAGGTCTCCCCAAAATTGGGGACTGCACAACTTTGTGCAGTCAATGCCGCCAGTTTTGGCGGTATCAGGGTGCCGGTAATTTCCCGCCCCCTCTATTCGCCATTTCCCGCCCCCTCTGGCGCGTCCTGGGCGGCGGGGGTATCCGTACCCCCCGGCGTATCCCCGGCGGAGGCTAGCGGCGTTCCTGGGGGCTCAGGGGTTATTATGGTTTTATAGTGTTCTGCTTCTGTTAATCTGCGAAGGAGTTCATAGACTTCAAATTTTGAAAAAGACAATATTCGGTCTATCAGCCTGTCTATGTCAGTAGCTTTGGCCAAATAAACTTTTTTATCTCTTTTATCCGCAATTATCCACGCTTCTGCCTCTTTGGGCTCATCATTGCTTTTAACAAGCAAAGAATTGTCCATACGAATCAAAAACCCTAGTTCCTTCAAAAAAGCATTAACCGCCCGGAACTCAAGTGCCCCACTTGGAACTGTTACCACCTTTTTACTCTGGTCTAAATTTAATTCGACTTTTCCCTCTGGTAACGGCTTTACACCATACAGATCATCGGTTTTCACCCCAAAGTAATCAGCTAATTTCTTTAGTGTGTCATATTTTGGCGTAGTCCCTTGCTTTTTCCACATGGAAACTGTTGATTGACGTACTCCCAGATCCCGCGCAACCTGCGTAGGGGTAACCCCTTTGCGCTGACACAACTCGAAAAAACGGTCATAAAACACAAATTCACCGCCCCTGTTTTGGTGGTATTGCCAAATATCAGAAATCTGGTTGACAAAACCAGATATATGGTTTATTCTAATACCAGATTTCTGATACACACAACATACCACGAAACGAAAGGAGATGCAAGAGCAATGTACAAAATCAGCAGGCAAAAATTGTGCATGAGGATGGTACAGGCGGGGCTTGGCTCCTATAAAGAGCTGTCGAAGGTGTCCGGCGTCAGCGTGAACACCCTGAGCCGGAGCAACAACGGCGGTTCCGCCAAGCTCACGACCATTCAGGCCCTGGCGGCGGCGCTTCGCTGTGACCCGGCGGAACTGCTGGAGGAGGGGTAAACATGTATTTTGCAATCATGCTGGCCGGGGCTTGGCAGCTGACAAGCTGGATCATGTCCCTGGTGGAGCACATTGAGAAGGGAGGACGCCATGCACACACCGAGGCGGCCCAATAAAGTCAGGCGGGTGATCTACTCCATCGACGAGCTCCCGGCCTACTGCGACTGCTGTGACGTGGGCTTATACTTGCGGGTCAACCCCGAAGTCGTTGCCCGCATGGCCCGTGAGGGCGTCCTCCGGGGGGCCAAGATCGGGCAAAGCTGGCGGTTCCGCAAGGCCGACGTCCTGGAGTACGAGCGCAAGCTCTTCGGCCTGGGAGGGGAGGGGCAGCCCTGCGATGGATGATTTGTCTTTCCTGTTGGAAAACGGAATGTCTTTCAGGGAGATACAGCGCCTCCAGGAACAGGGCATCCCCACGGCGGAGATTGCCGCCAGTGCCCGCCGTTTGGTCGACAGCGGACGGCCCCTGACGGACCCCAGGGAAGCCGTCAAGGAGGTCCTGCCGGAGTTCTTTGACGAACGGGGACACTTCCTGCATAATGTCCTGGGGGATTACCTGACCGAGACCTACGGTTGCTGCAAGATAAATGGAAGCGTCCATATCTACGACGGCGGCGTCTACCGCCCCGGAGAGGAGGCGCTGCATGGGGCGATGGTGGACTTGCTGCCCAGCCTGTCCAACGCCAAGAGGCGGGAGACGTTCCAGTACATCAAGGTCTGCCGCCGTACGCCGATCAAGGAGCTGTCGCCGCCGAACCTGATTCCCTTCCGGCATCGGGTGTACGACCTGAAGACCGGAGAGTTCCTGGACTACTCCAAGGACCTGGTTTTCCTGAACCGGTTTCCCTGGGACTATGACCCGGAGGCACCGGAGTGCCCCACCGTCACCGGCACGCTGAACGCCATCGCCAACGGAGACGGCGAAGTGGTCAAGCTGCTACTGGAATCCTTTGGGAACTGCTTCCACCTGCTCAACAGCTACAGGGGCGCTGTAGCGCTGTATGGGCCCTCCGGCAGCAACGGCAAAAGCACCCTTCTGAACATGCTGCGGCAGCTGGTAGGCGATGAAAACGCCTCCTTCCTGAGCCTCCAGGACACGGCGGAACGGTTCCGGCTGATGGAAGTCTACGGCAAGGCTGTCAACATCGGAGACGACATTAGCGGGGTCTACCTGCCGGACAGCTCCCTGTTCAAGAAGCTGGTGACAGGGGAAACCGTCCTCGGGGAGAAGAAGGGCCAGGACCCGGTATCCTTCCGATCTTACGCGAAGTTCTTCTTTGCTCTGAACGAGCTGCCGCCGGTCAGCGACAAGAGCAGCGCCTTTTTCAGCCGGATATTGCTAGTGCCCATGACCGCCGACTTTTCCTCCACCAGGAGCCGTGACCCTGGTTTGAAGGACAAACAGTGGTCCCCGGAGGAAATGACCTATTTGACGCGGCTTGCGATGGAGGGTCTGGAGCGGCTGAGAGCGCACGGGGACTTTACCCGGCCTCTGTGTGTGCAACAGGCTATGTCGGAGTATGAGATCGAATGTAACCCTGTGCTGGGCTTTCTGCTGGAGTACGGAGACGTTGTCGGTGAGCCGACGGAGAAAGTTTATAACGACTTCCGTGTCTGGTGTGAGGACAACGGACACCGCAACATCACTACCCGTATTCGCTTTACCAAGGAAGTCTGCCGTCAGGCGGGCGTCAGTAATGATTCAATCCGGCATCCCTATTTCGGGGAGAGAGGAAAATGCAGTACTGGTCAGTGCTTTGTTCCTAAGCCGTCATGAGTGTCAGGCATTGAAAAAAGAACTCCTGACACTTCAAACCATTGCGGCGCAGCGATTACACGTTATCTGTCAGGAGGTCAGGAGTTTTTATTAAAGTTTGTAGATTTTATAAGCGGCATACATAAAACACAATATATGCGAGTTTGCAAAAAACTCCTGACCTCCTAACAATGGTCTCAATCCATTGCAGGGCAAGGCTTTGACCTGTCAGGAGTTGTGTCAAAAGTCATGACAAGAAAAGGAGAATTACCATGAACGAGAAAAATTAGGAGCTGCTGGAGAGGATCAAGGACACCCTGAGCGAGATTCAGGGGTTGAAGGAGGACCTGGACGAATGAGTTTTTACAAGACCTGCCCCCATTGCGGGGCCCATCTGGACCCTGGGGAGAGCTGCGACTGCACGATATCCCAGGTCTGCGCCGAGGCAAGAGCCGTTTTCCCAGAGCTCTTCACGGGCCGGACTGACCGGGAGATCGTGAACGAGATTACCGGAGTTGTCCGGCGGGCAGAAATGAAAAATGCCCCCGCCGATGCTGCGAACACTGGCGAGGGCGGGGCGGAACAGAATTTCACCGCTGTTTCCGCCTCCACTATAACCGAAAATAGGAGGTCTGTCAAATGGACGGCAAGCAAAAGCTGGTGAAGGGGCTGTTAGAATTACAGCGGACCGATCATGACGGATATCTAGCTATGGCTGCTATCATTCCCGCCATGATGGGAGTTGAAGATATACCCGTGCCGGAAGGGCATAGCCGCGGCGCTTTCAAGAGGGCTATTCGGAGAATCCGAGCGGTGCAAGCTGGCATGGAAAAGGACCACCCCGAGTGCGTTCCCGGCTTGAAGAAGGCGGCGGCATTGATTCGCCGGGAGTGGCTGCATAGAGAAGATAGAGTGAAGGAGGCCGGGCCGTGAGTGGAAGATCATCGCAGAGAAAGGGCCGCGCCGCCGAGCTGGAGCTTGTCCGTCTTCTTCGGGCCCAAGGGATACCAGCGGAGCCGGGGAAGCCGGTTTCTTTCGGAGAGACGCCGGACATAACCGGGATTCGCGGTATCCATGCGGAGATCAAGCGCCGGGAGAACCTCAACCTTTCGGCGGCGCTGGCCCAGGCAGTGGCGGATT
>CAJUJW010000065.1 GCA_910586735.1 uncultured Oscillibacter sp.
CTACGGCATGACCGACACCATGGGCCGGATGCACTCCGACGCCCAGTTCGCCGGCAGCTCCTCCGTCCCCGCTCACGTGGAGATGATGGGCTTCCTAGGCATGGGCAATAACCCCATGGTGGGCGCGACTGTGGCCGTGGCTGTGGCTGTGGCGGAGAGTAAGAAGTAAGCCGCGTTTCCGGCAGTCTTTCAGGATAAGGAAAATCCCCGGAGTTTTCACTCCGGGGATTTTTTTGCGGTTCCGCGCCTCAGCCCATGCTGGAGACGGCGCTGTCCGCCGCCTGTTCCATGGCCGCGCCCAGCTTGTGCATGCTCTGGTTCATCTGCTTTTTCACGGTCCGGCGGCTGCTCTGGGGGGCCATTATCCCCGCCACCGCGCCGGCCGCCATGCCCGCGCCGATACCCAGAAGGAACCCGGTGCTTTTCTTCATCTTGACTCACTCCTTTTCCGTACGGAAACAGTCTGCCCGGCCGGGCAAAAAAAATCCGCCGGACCATTTGCCAAAGCCCGCCAAATGCGGTATACTATGGAAAATATAAGAAGCTGCACCAACAGGCGGCGGCACACGTCTTGCCGGAAAATTTTCCGTCTGGACTGCGTCAAAACCGCTTGAAATCCGTCAGGATTCCCGCACGTTTTTTCCTTGCCGGACGAAAAATTTTCTCGCCAATCCGCATACCGCCGCCTATTGGTACAGCTTCTAATCCCAGGAGGCGCAGTCATGACCACCATTTATCTCATCCGCCACGCCGAGGCGGAGGGCAATCTCTACCGCATCGCCCAGGGCCAGCACGAGAGCAGCCTCACCGACCGGGGACGGCGGCAGGTTCAGGCCCTGGAGCGCCGCTTTGCCGGCGTCCGGATCGACGCCGTCTACGCCAGCGACCTGTACCGCACCCGGGCCACCGCCGCCGCCATTTACAAGCCCAAGGGCCTGCCCCTGCACCCCGCGCCGGGTCTCCGGGAAATCTGCGTGGGGGACTGGGAGGGCCGCACCTGGGGGGACATCGCCCGCCAGTACCCCCAGGAGATGGCGGACTTCGGCAGCCGCATGGACCGCTGGTCCATCCCCGGGGCCGAGACCCCGGCCCAGGTGCTGGCCAGGGTCCGGGGGACCGTGGAAGACATCGCCCGGGAGAATCCGGGCAGGACTCTGGCCCTGTTCTCCCACGGCTACGCCATCCGCCTGCTGCTGGCAAATCTCCAGGGCATCTCCCTCCGGGACACCGGGGAGAAGTCCCCCACCGGGGACAACACCGCCGTGTCCCTGCTGGAGTGGGACGGGGAGAATCTCCGGGTGGTCTGGCAGAACGACAACAGCCATCTGAAGACCCCGGAGTATCTGGCGGGGGAGAAGCCCGCCAGGGCCAAGCGGGCCTTCGCCCTGGAGCCGGGGCTGTGGTTCCGGGTCCCGCCCCTCTCCCGCTGGGAGGAGGCCCGGCCCATTGACGCGCCCCTGACCCTGGAGGGCTGTCTGGGGGAGGAGCCCGTGGGACTGCTCCAGCTGGACCCGGATTCCGGGCGGGTTCTCCTGGTGTACGTCCGGCCGGAGTTCCGCCGCCGGGGTTTCGGCGTCCAGCTGATGGGCCAGGCGGTGCTGCGTGTCCGGGAACAGGGGGGAGAGACCCTGTCCGCCCTTTTCAGCGGCGGGGAGGGGGAGGAGTTCCTCCGGGACTGCGGCTTTGCCCCCAAGGGCGGGGAGGACAGGACCCTGTGGGAGAAATACATCGGCTTTGACCCGGATATCTGAGGGACGTTGAGGGGGGGCGTAAAGACTTCGCAAATTCCTTGTCCCGCCCGACGGATTCCGGCAAAGTTAGCGTTGACAAAACGTGTATGATTCCATATAGTGGTCTCACAGCTCATGGCTTCATAAAAGGGAGTAGCTTACGAATCCCGCCGGTCCTTCCGGCGGGTAAGCGTGGCGCGGCTCGTCATCACGATGACCTCACCGTCATCCGGGCCCGCTGAAAAGCGAGACTTTTATCCCGTGGGACAACTGCCGGTCTTCCGGTGTTGTTCCGGGGGATAGAAGTCTCGCTGAATTTATGGAGCCTGTGTCTTCGGGTTCCAGGAAAGCGGTGAAACGTATGGAAATTTGGATTACGGTGCTTTTGTTTCTCCTGGGGCTCCTCCTGATCATCAAGGGGGGCGACTGGTTCCTGGACGGGGCCGTGTGGATCGCGGAGGCCACCGGCGTGCCCCGGTTCATCATCGGGGCCACCATCGTCTCCCTGGCCACCACTCTGCCGGAGCTGACGGTCTCCGTCACCGGCACCCTCCAGGGGGAGGTGGACCTGGCGGTGGGCAACGCCGTGGGCAGCGTCACCGCCAACCTGGGGCTGATTCTGGGATTGTCCCTGGTGTGCATCCCCTCGGCGGTGCGGCGGTCCCAGTTCCAGCTGAAGGCCCTGCTGATGGTTCTGGGGGCGGCGCTGCTGATGGTGCTCAGCCGGGGGGGCGTGCTGCGGGCCCTGCCGGGGACTCTGCTGTTCGCCGTCTTCGCCCTTTATATCTGGAGCAACCTCCGGGACGCCCGGGCCGGCATGGCGGAGGAGCGGGAGGCCCATCCCAAACGCCGGGCCATCTCCCGGCCCCAGATGATGGAGAAGCTCTTTCTCTTCGCCCTGGGCATCACGGCCATTGTCATCGGGTCTCAGCTCTTGATCAACTACGGCAGCGAGCTGGCATTGCTGATGGGGGTGCCCGCCAGCATCATCGGCGTCACCATGGTGGCCATCGGCACCTCGCTTCCCGAGCTGGTGACCACCCTGACGGCCATCGCCAAGAAAGAGGCCTCCATGTCCGTGGGGAACATCATCGGGGCCAACGTCATCGACCTGACCATGATTCTGCCGGTGTGCTCCGCCGTCAGCGGCGGGGCGCTGACCATCGGGGCCCAGACCACGGCCCTGGATATGCCCGCATGTCTGCTGCTGTGCTGCATGGCGGTAATTCCCCCCCTGGTCACAGAGCGGTTCTACCGCTGGCAGGGCGCGCTGATGCTGATGATCTACGGGGTGTATGTGGTACTGCTGGTGACTTGATGCTTTTCTTGAAAGATATGGGGGCTCTTAGCGGCTCTGCCGCTTAGAGCCCCCTAATACCCGGAGGGTAAAAGCATCCAAAGAACTTTAGGCCCGCTCTGAGAGTCCGGCAGCAGACCGGGCCGAAGCGACGGCAACCTGGATTTGCGCATAATGAAAAACCGGGGGACTTTGCGGTCCTCCGGTTTTTCTATGGGGTTTGGCGGCCTCAGCGGTTTCGGATTCCGAAAGCCTCCGGCGGCAGGGCGTCCGACAGGGCCATCAGCGTCCGGTTGAAGCCCCCGCTGTAGTCGAAGAGAACGTCCGAGAGGGTGGTTCCATAGAGCCGGTCCGGCATGGAGAAGGTAAAGCGGCTGCCCCGGCCAACCTCGGATTCCGCCATGATCGTGCCGCCGTGGCCCTGGGCGATGCCCCGGCAGATGGCCAGGCCCAGGCCCAGGCCCTGGGGCGGCGGGGCGGGGGAGTCCGCCTTGTGATAGCTGTCAAAGAGCGTTTCCATCCGCTCCTGGGGGATGCCGGGGCCCGTGTCCTCCACGGAGAGGAGGACACGCCCCGCCGTCAGGCGCAGCTCCACGGTGATGAGCCCGCCGGGCGGGGTGAATTTGAAGGCGTTGGACAGAAGCTGATAGAGCAGCTGCTCCAGCGCGTCGGGGGAGAAAGCGCAGAGGTGGCTGTCCGCCGCGCAGATCAGGCGGGTCTCCAGCCCCCGCAGGGGGGCCAGGGAGGCGATCTTGGCGAAGAGCTCGGAGACGAAGTCCACGATGTCCCGGTCCTTCATGGGGAGGGGCTCGTCGTTCAGGTAGCGGGTGGCGGTGAGGTCGTTCACCATGCGGATCAGGCGGTAGTAGCTCTGGTCCACCAGCGCCGCCTTGGCGTCCAGCTCCGGGGCCTGTTCCCGGGCGGCGGCGGGCGCCAGCCGGGCGGCGGCGAAATAGAGGCTGCTCAGAGCGCCCCGCATCTGGGCGGCGGCTTGGGGCAGAAGTGAGAGGTCCAGGTCCATAAGGGTGTGTCTCCTTTCCGGCAAAACTCCCGGAGAGGCGGTCCACCCCCTGGAAGCGTCTGGGTTAGCATTTGCCGGGGGAGGCGGTCCAAGCCAAGGAAAAGACTGCCTCCCCCGGAAACATCATATCAAAAAGCCGGGGAGAACACAAGGAGTTTGTCGAATCTTGTCGAATTTTGCCGGCAGGGGTAAAACGGCGGGGAAGAAAAAACCGCCGCCCGGTTGGGCGGCGGCTGCGCAGTGGGAGAGTTTAGTCCTCAGAGTCTTGAATGGGGGGCTTTTTGCGGCGGCCGCCCCGGCGGGGGCGGGTTACCTTGACGGGCTTTTCCGCCTCCGGTTCCGGGGCTTGAAAAATCCGCTTGAGGTGGTTGTACAGGGCGCAGCCCTGGGCGGAGCCGTACTCCTTCACCAGGGCGTTGCACAGCTCCTGGCGGTCCGCCGCCCGGAGGATGAAGGGCAGGTGGAGGCAGCTCTCGATGGAGGGGCGGAGGGCCACCTCCTGAAAAGCCCCGGCGTAGCGGGCCTGGAGGGCGTCGATGGAGGCGGCGTAGCCCTTGTCCTGGCTGATGACGTAGGCGTAGTCCGCCTCCCGCTTGCCCACCAGGACGCCCAGCTCGGTGATGATCTGGAAGTCGATGGAGTTTTTGCCGCCCCGGACGCTCTCGATATACTGCACGTCCGCCGCCGTTCCGGTGCAGAGCTTTTTCAGCTTGGTGAGGGCCAAGCCCTTTTCCTTCTGGTAGAAGATGAGGACGGTGTCCTGCTCCGAGAGCATGTCGACGCCTGTCAGGCCGGTGCCGATGTTGTTGTCTCCGTCCACGAGAAAAATTGTTTTCATGAAGTCGTTCCTTTGTATGGTATTCGCGCCGGAACCGGCGCGTGGGATTACGAGGGGTAAGTATAGCAGGTTTTCGGGGGAAAGGCAAGGGGAAAATGGGGGTGGGCTCTTAAATCCGCTCCACCGGGAGGCCCTGGAGGTAGCGGCGGACCGCGTCGAAGGCGTGGTTGGCGGAGAGCCCCTGGATGCGGTCCCGGCGGCGGCGGCCGAAGTCCAGGGGACGGCAGAAGGTCCCCTCCGGCGTGGCGAGGCCGATGTACACGATGCCCACGGGGACGCCCCGCTCGTCCGGGTCCGGGCCCGCCGAGCCGGTGACGGAGACCCCCAGGTCCGCCCCGGTGAGCTGGCGGACCGCCTCCGCCATGGCCCGGGCGCACTCCGCCGAGACGGGGCCGTATTGGTCCAGGATGTCCTGGGGCACGTGGAGCAGGTCCGCCTTGACGCTGGTCCAATAGCTGACCACGCCGCCCCGGTAGACGGCGGAGGCGCCGGGGATGGCGGTGAGCTTTTCCGCCACCAGGCCGCCGGTGCAGCTCTCGGCGGTGGACAGGGTCATGTTCCGCCGGAGGAGCTGGGCGTGACAGCACTCCGCCAGGCTCGCGATGTCCACGCCGTAGATGATGTCCCCCAGGGTTTCGCGGACCATCTCCCAGACGGGGTTCAGCATGGCCTGGGCCTCCGCCTCCGTGGGGGCCTTGGCCGTGGCCCGGAGGCGGACCTCGAAGGGCTTGGCGTAGGTGGCGAGAGACGGGTTGGTCATATGGGCCATTTTTTCGTGGAGGAGCTGGTCCACGGAGGACTCGCCCATGCCGAAGGTCATGATGTCCCGGGAGACGATGACCTCGTGGGAGAGGCGGCGCAGGTAGGGCTCCACGTGGCGGCGGAGCATGGTCTCCATCTCGTGGGGCGGGCCGGGGAGCATGAGGACGTGGACGCCGCCGCATTCAAAGGCGCAGCCGGGGGCGGTGCCCACGGGGTTGTCGAAGACGGCGCAGCCCTCGGGCAGCTGGGCCTGCTGGGTGTTGTTCTCCGGCATGGGGACGTGGAGGGCGGACTCGTAGAAGGCGCGGATATCCTCCAGGATATCGGGGTGGAGGATGAGGGGCTTTCCGAAAGCCTCGCAGATGGTCTGCTTGGTGAGGTCGTCATAGGTGGGGCCCAGGCCCCCGGTGGTGATGAGGATGTCCGCCCGGCGGCGGGCGATGTCCAGGGCCTCCTTGAGGCGCTGGGGGTTGTCGCCCACGACGGTGTGCCAGAAGACGTTGACGCCTAAAGCCGAGAGGCTTTGGCTCAGGACTTGGGCGTTGGTGTTGGCGATGTTGCCCAGGAGCAATTCGGTGCCTACGGCAATGAGTTCGGCGGTATGTGACATGGGGGCCTCCTTTTTCTCCCCCGAAAGGGGGAGGCGTTTTCCGGCCCTTGCGGGCGGGGACCTGGCTTCCAGATCGGGCTATTCCTTCGGTGTGGGGGTGTCGGTAACGCCCAGTAAGTAGTCTGTGGAGACATGGAAATACTCCGCCAAGAGCACCAGCTTTTCAAAGGTGGTTTCCCTGGTTCCGTTTTCCATCGTGCAAATCGCTTTATTGGATAGCCCGATAACTTCCCCTAGCTGCTTTTGACTTATGCCAGCCTGCTTGCGCAAAAGGGAAAGACGTTCGTCAAATAAAATTTTTTTTTGCATAAAAACCCCTTGACATTTTACAATTAGTAGATTATCATAGAATCCACTAAAAGTAAACAACGGACTCCCCGCACTTGAGGTGCTTGCCTGTCTGGAGAGTCCCCGGTGTGAGGAGGAACGGAAAATTGCGATTCAACTGTGGGTCGTAGACGAAGAAATTGCGGGGGTCCTTGCGGGTGGGACCCGCCCCCTGCGTGGTCAGGCAGTTCCTTCGGGGCCGCCCCGCCATGTGGGGTCATCCGTTATCCCCAGCAGATAGTCTGCGGAGACGTGGAAATACTCCGCCAGGAGGGCCAGCTTTTCAATGGTGGTCCCCCGGTAGCCTCGCTCCATCATGCCAATCGCATTTTGTGTCAGCCCCAATGCGTTGGCAAGCTGCATCTGGCTGACAGACTGACTGTTGCGCAGTTGGCGGAGTCGCTCGCCAAAAATTTTTTTAACTTCCATATAACCTCTTGGCTCAGCACTATAAGTATGCTACTATAAGTGCTCAACAAATACAATGTTTTTTTGAAGGATGGACCTGCCATGCTTGATATCTTAACCGCTCTTCAATATGGCGAACTTACCGGCCTGCGGGGCAAATCCCCCATGGAGGCACCCTACACAATTGCGGAGGAGCGCATCATATGCCAGCTGCATACGCTGGAGCCAAAGGCGGCTGAAGCATTTCAGAAGGAAATTCAGGTCCTTGCTCTGGAACAGCGGGACGCCGCTTTTCACACCGGCGTCCGCTTCGGCGCACAGCTCATGGCACAGCTATTAGATGAGTTTTAATCCTCTTCCCGCATCGACTTCCCCAACCGCCAGGGCAGCGGCAGCGAAAAGAGGAGGGGGTCAATTCGATGACCGCCAAAACCCCCGCTAGCACTACGCCGCGGGCTGGAGACATTCGTGTCAAACGGTCGGCACCGTGCCGCGCCCCCGTAACCGCGTCCCCTTGCTTTTCTCTTTTGGACCGTGCACGGCCCGTTTTCTCTTTTCATTCCGGGAATGAAAAGAGAAAATGGGGGGTGCAATGAACCAGCCATCGCTGGTTGCCAAGCCCCCCGCCCGTCAGGGCGACTCCGGGCTCCCCCTTACGGGGGAGAAAAGCCCCCCCTCCCCGCAGGGGCGAGCACCAGGGTCAAGGCTTGACCCAGATCCATTCCTCCCCCTCCAGGGCCCGGGCCATAAGGCCCTCAACATCCAGCCTCCCCTCCGCCGCGCGGACATCCTCCACCTTCGGCCGGGTGGCCGGATGCCTCGGCGTGAACACCGTGCAGCAGTCCTCATAGGGCAGTATGGACGTGTCATAGGTCCCGATCTCCCGGGACATCCGGATGATCTCAACCTTGTCCGTGCCGATGAGGGGCCGGAGCACCGGCATCTCCGCCACGTCGTCCGTGACGGCCAGGGCCATCATGGTCTGACTGGCCACCTGCCCCAGGGACTCCCCGGTGATCAGGGCCTTGGCCCCCGCCCGCCTGGCGACGGCCTGGGCCAGACGCATCATGAAGCGGCGCATGATGAGGGTGAAATACTCCTCGGGGCAGTTTTTGCGAATCTCCTCCTGAATCTCCGTGAAGGGCAGAATGTGAACCCGGAGGCGGCCGCAGTAGGCCGTCAGCAGCTTCGCCAGCTCCAGCACCTTGTCCTGGGCCTGCTGGGAGGTGTAGGGCGGGGAGACGAAGTGGACCATCTCCAGCTCCACGCCCCGGCGGGCCATCATCCAGGAGGATACCGGGCTGTCCAGCCCGCCGGAGAGCAGGCTGATGGCGTGGCCCCCCATGCCCACCGGGAGGCCCCCCGCGCCGGGGACGGCGGGGGCGTGGACGTAGGCGTGCTTCTCCCGAATCTCCACGTGAACCGTCAGGTCCGGGTTGTGAACGTCCACCGTCACGTTGGGGAACGCCTCCGCCAGCTCGCCCCCCACGGCCTGGGAGACCTGGATGGAGTTCAGGGGGTAGTTCTTGTCCGCCCGCTTGCTCTCCACCTTGAAGCTCTTAGCGGAGGCGAAGGACGCCGCCAGGTAGTCCTTGGCGGTTTCCACAATGGCCTCCACCGTCTTCTCGCAGGGGACGGCCCGGGCCACGCTCACCACGCCGAAGACCTGCCGGGCGGCGGCGTAGGCCGCCTCCATGTCGCAGTGGTCCGTGACGGGCTCGGCGTAGATGGTGCTCTGGCGGATGTAGACCTGGAAGCTGCCGCAGGACTTCAGGCGGCGGGCCACGTTGGCCACCAGCCGGTCCTCGAAGGAGCGGCGGTTCTGGCCCTTCAGGACCACCTCGCCCAGTTTCAGCAGGAACATTTCGTTTTGGCGCATGGGATCATCCTCCGTAGATGTTGAATTTACGGGTGTTATTATAGCGTATTTGGGGCGGAAGAAAAAGGGGGTTCCCGAAATTTTTGCAATTTCACGGGAACTGTGATATGATGAAATTATGAAACCAGAGGGGGCGGCGCTGTGGATTCGGATGAACCCGACGCAAAGGGAGTTTTTGAAAATGCTGGGGGATATCCAGGAGGAGTGCGTCCAGCCCGCCCGCTGCCGGAGGGAAAGCGCCTCCCTGGAGGACGCGTTTTATGATGTAACTTCGGACGTGATAATCCTTATCCTGGAAGCTGTGGACGGATACAGGAAGTCCGGTCCCCGGCTGCGGATTGTCCGGGAAGAGACCGGCGAAGGCTTGAAGGAGCATCCCTTCATTGAGCTGCACGACGCGGTCTGCGCGTACTTAAAAGGCGTAGAGTGACCAAAAAAATAAAGGAGGAACCCCCATGAAAATTGTCGCCATCAACGGAAGTCCCCGCAAGAACGGAAACACCGCCCTGGTCCTGGAGGCCGCGGGCAGGGAGATTGAGGCCGCCGGGGTGGAGTTCCAGGTCTTTCAGCCCGGCGCCAAGGTCAGGCCCTGCATGGCCTGCTACCACTGCCTGAACACCGGAAGCCTCCGCTGTGTCCAAAATGACGATGGAGTCAATGAAATCATCGCCGCCTGCATTGAGGCCGACGGCATTCTCCTGGCCTCCCCGGTGTACCACGGGGGCATCGCCGGGGGCATGAAGTGCGTACTGGACCGCCTCATGCTGGCGGCGGGCTGCGGCGTGAACCAGCTCCACCACAAGGTGGGCGGGGCCCTGTGTACCCTGCGCCGCAGCGGCGGCATGGAGACCTACCAGCAGCTTCTGGGCACCATGGACGCCATGGAGATGATTTTGATGACCGCCGACTACTGGGGCGCGGTCCACGGGGCGGACCCCGGCGAGGCCGAAAAGGACGAGGAGGGCATGGCCGTGGCCGCCCGGCTGGGGCGGAACATGGCCTGGATGGTCAAGGTCCTTCACGAGACGAAGCTCCCCGCCCCGGAGGCGGGCCAGCGGCCTATGATGAATTTTATACGCTGATGTGTCAATGCTTCAAGGCGGCTTGCTTAGGCGGGCCGCCTTTTTTTCTGCAAATTACATGGTAAGATATTGACTTTTTGTGATCTTTTGGCGTATGATGCTAACAGAAAAACCACCGTATTAATTGCCATGCGGAAATTCCGCTGACTTTGACAGGATTGCGTTTGCGTTTAATGGTTGTAACAAAAAGGAACTGCCGGGAGGAGAGAGGCGCTATGCAGGAATACGTTGTCAACCGGCCCGACGAGGAGGCCATGGAGCGGGCGCTGCTGGAGAACCCCGCCAACGCCGCGGGGACCGTCCTGCGCCTGGCGTGGCAGGCCGGGCTGCTGCGGGACGAAATCCAGCGCCTTACCTGGGAGCGGGTGGACTTCCTGGACCAGTGCCTCGTGCTGCCGGACCGGAAGGTTCCCATCGGCCGGCCTCTGGCGGACTGGCTCCAGGCCCTGCGGGACGGGCGGGACCGCAGTCAGGAGGCTGTGGTTCTCTCCGACCGGGACGGGAAACCCCTGACCCCCCAGTCTATTTCCCGTCTGGCCCGGCAGGCGCTGGACAAACAAGGGCTGCATGAGGTGCGGCTCATCGACCTGCGTCACGACTTTGTCCTCCGGCAGCTGGAGGAGCACGACTGGCAGTACGTCTCCCGCATCACCGGCGTGGAGGCCGCGGGGCTGAACGTCCACTTTGCCGGGCATCTGGAGGGGAGGAAGCTCTCTACCCGCATCCGCCGGGAGTCCGCCGTCCGCATTGACGAGTTCGCCCTGTGGAAGCTGCTGAGGTCCGAGGGGACCAGCCCCGCCGGGGTGACCCTGTGGCTGGCCTGGCAGGCGGGACTGCGGCTGGAGGAAATCGTCGGCCTGACCTGGGACCAGGTGCGGGGGGACCGGCTGTGCCTCCCCCAGCGGGAGGTTCCCCTGTCCGCCGGGACCAAGCGGATTTTGGAGGAGCTGGGCGGCCGGGAGGGTCCCGTCCTCACCGCGCCGAGGAGCGGCCTGCCCTATGACCGGACCCGGCTTTCCAAGCTGGTCCGGGCCGCATTGATCCGGGCGGGGCTGGATAATTTGACCCTGCGGGACCTGCGGGTGGACTGCGCCCTGCGCTCCGGCGGGGAGGGGCAGATTCTCTCCCAGGTCCGCCGGCAGGGCTGGACCACCCGGAATGAGGTCTGCGCCCTGCTGGGCGTCTCCCGGCCCGTCGCTTACAACCGGCTCAAGCAGATGGTGAGCCGGGGGCGGCTGACTCAGGTGGGGGCGCGGTACTACCTCCCTGAAAGCGTGGTGCCGCCCCAGCGGCAGGAGGCCGCCGTGCTGGAGTATCTGGCGCGAGAGGGCTTCGCCTACCGCCAGGACGTGGCCCGGCTGCTGGGCATCGGCGTGAGCCAGTGCCGGCCGCTGCTCCAGCGAATGCTGGCGCGGGGCGTTATCGCGCAGGACCGGCAGAGATACATATTAAATAGCAGGGAGATTTCGCGGGAAGAGGACGCCGGAGCCGCGGTGCCTGCGGCGGGAGGAGGCAAAAAGGGGGAAGTCTAAAGGGCGAGTCCAGATTTTGTTACGAATATTTTTCACATATAGCGGTTTTTATTTCGGCGGTTATCAAACAAATTACAACTAAGCCTAATCTATAGACAAACGGGCAGGAGACTGTTAGATTGAACATGCGGACGAGGAACGGAAGGGGCCAATTCCAGGCTTGATGTGGGAAGAGGCTAGCCCCGACACGAATCCTGGAGGGGGCGTTGGAAGTTCTGAGGGCCGTAATCTTAAAAGGAGGAATGTTCAATGAAGAAATTCCTGTCCCTGGTTCTCGCATTGATCATGACCATGTCCCTGGTCACGATTGGCGCGGGAGCCACCGAGTACCGGGATCTCACCGACAAGGATGAGATTCAGTACGAGGAAGCCGTTGCCGTTCTGAACCGGATCGGTGTTATCACCGGATACGATGACGGCAGCTTCCAGCCGACGAGAGAGCTGACCCGCGGAGCCGCGGCGAAGATCATCGTCTCCCTGCTGATCGGCCCCGAGGCCGCCAGCAACCTCCCCAACGCCACCGCGCCGTATCCCGATGTCCCCGCGAGCCACACGTTTGCGGGCGTCATCAGCTACTGCAAGACCGCTGGCATCATCAGCGGCTACGGTGACGGCACCTTCAAGCCCAGCAACTCTCTGACCGGCTTCGCCTTTGCTAAGATGCTGCTGGGCGCGCTGGGCTACAAGAGCGAGATCGAGGGCTTCGTTGACACCGGCTGGACCATGAACGTGGCCAAGGTCGCCAATGTCACCGGCCTGCTCGATCGCCTCGAATTCGACGGCGCTGCCGCTGTCAATCGTGAAGAGGCCTGCCAGCTGGCTCTGAACACCCTGAAGGCCACCATGGTTACTTACGGCGGAACCACCCTGGTTTCCGGCGCTCAGAACCTGGCTGTCGCCAACACTCAGGCGATGTACGTGACCAGCAACAACCGCGAGATCAACGCGAACATCAACCGCCGTGTTATCAGCGCCGCCAACAACGAGATGACCCTCGAGTTCGGCGAGGAGCACTTCAAGGACCTGCGCCTGGAGCACGACAAGTATGATCCCGCCTACGATGATTTCGGTCATCCCTCCAACGAGTGGAGCTACAAGAAAGTCACCATCGGCACCTTCAAGCTGCCCGCTGACTTCACTTACACCACTCAGGTCGCTTACCGCGAGGATTCCGCGGCGACCAAGGAGAAGGCCCTGGGCCTGCGCGGCTATGACACCTACAGCACCGACCACCGCGCCAGCTCCGCCAACTGGAGCACCGCTTCCAGCCTCGCCGGCCTGAACGGCTTCGGCAACTGGAACAGCCCCTTCGCGGACGCTACCCAGATCACCATCAACGGCTGGAACTCCCGTATTTGGGACGCCAGCTACACCCAGACCCCCGCTCCCGCCACCACTTGGGAGGGCAAGGGCCGTCAGGATGGTATCCAGTACAGCTATGACGCTGGCGCCATCACTGCCGCTACCAAGGATCAGGCTCCTTCTCTGTCCGAGATCGCTGACCTGACCGACAACGGCGTTACCGTTGAAGTCTATGTCTGCCCCGTTGACGCCGACTTCATCACCAACGTCGTCGTTACCCG
>CAJUJW010000066.1 GCA_910586735.1 uncultured Oscillibacter sp.
ACCTCCAGCGTGGTCAGCAGACTCTGCTCCACCGCCGTGGCGTCCTTGTTGTTCTCAATCTCCCGGATTTTCCGCTTCACCGCCTCCTTCCCGGCGCAGCAGAACTCTGCGTCGAAAGCCTTGGCCCGGACGGAGAAGAAGGTGGCGTAGAAAGCCAGGGGCTCATGGACCTTGTACCAGGCGATGCGGAAGGCCATCATGACATAGGCCACGGCGTGGGCCTTGGGGAAGAGATAGCCGATTTTGGCCAGGGACTCGATGTACCAGTCCGGCACTCCGTGTTCCCGCATGGCCTCCTCCCAGCCGGGCTCGAAGCCCCCCTTCTTCACCTTGCCCTTTCGGACGGACTCCATGATCTTAAAGCTCATCTTGGGGTCCAGGCCCTTGGAAATCAGATAGAGCATGATGTCGTCCCGGCAGCCCACGGTCTCCAGAACCGTGGCCGTCCCGCTGAGGATCAGCTCCCGGGCGTTGCCCGCCCACACGTCGGTGCCGTGGGAGAAGCCGGAGAGGCGCACCAGGGTGTTGAAGTCCTTGGGCTGGGTGTCGATGAGCATCTGCCGGGTGAAGCGGGTGTTGAACTCCGGGATGGCCACGGCCCCGGTGGGGCCCAGCACCTCGTCGTTCTCATAGCCCAGGATTTTGCTGGAGGTGAAGATGGACATGGTGTCCGGGTCGTCCAGGGGAATCTTCTGGGGATCCACCCCGGTGAGCACCTGCATCATGCGGACCATGGTGGGGTCATCGTGGCCCAGCATGTCCAGCTTCAGGAGGTTCGCCTCCATGGAGTGGTATTCAAAATGGGTGGTGATGGTGTCGGAGTCGTCGGCGTCCGCCGGGTGCTGCACGGGGCAGAAATCCTCCATGCTCTTGTCCGCCGGGACCACCACCAGGCCCCCCGGATGCTGCCCGGTGGTCCGCCGGACCCCCACGCAGCCCAAAGTGAGGCGGTTCTCCTCCGCCCGGCCCACGGTCATCTGGTTCTCCTCCAGGTACTTTTTCACAAAGCCGTAGGCGGTCTTCTCCGCCAGCGTCCCGATGGTCCCCGCCCGGAACACCTGGGTCTCCCCAAACATCTCAATGGCGTGGCGGTGGGCCCTGGCCTGGTACTCGCCGGAGAAGTTCAGGTCGATGTCCGGCACCTTGCCGCCGCCGAAGCCCAGGAAGGTCTCAAAGGGGATGTCAAAGCCGTCCTTTTCGTACCGGGTCCCGCAGACGGGGCACACCTTGTCCGGCATGTCCGCCCCGCAGCCGTAGGAGCCGTCCTGAATAAATTCGGAGTTCTTGCACTTGGTGCAGCGGTAGTGGGGCGGCAGAGAGTTGACCTCCGTAATTCCGGCCATATAGGCCGCCAGGGACGAGCCCACGGACCCCCGGGAGCCCACCAGATAGCCGTTTTCCAGGGACCGCTGCACCAGCTTTTGGGCGGACATGTACACCACGTCGTACTTGCCCAGAATGCCCCCCAGCTCCACGTTCAGCCGGTCCACGATGAGGGCGGGCGGGTCCTCGCCGTAAAGGCGGTGGACCTTCTCCCAGACCAGGCGGTTCAAGTCCTCCTCAGAATTCTCCAGCTTGGGGGGAAACAGGTCCTTGGGCAGCAGCTCGAAGGTCTCCACCTGGTCCGCCACCAGCCGGGTGTTGGACACCACCACCTCATAGGCTTTCTCCTCCCCCAGATAGGCGAACTCTTTCAGCATCTCGTCGGTGGTCTTGAAGTAGATGGGCAGGGACTCGTTGGCGTCGGGGAATTTTTTCGAGGCCAGGAGAATGTGCCGGAAAATCTCGTCCTCCGGTTCCCGGAAATGCACGTCCCCAGTGGCGCAGACGGGCTTCCCCAGTTCCTCCCCCAGGCGGACGACGGTCCGGTTCAGCTCCCGCAGGTCCTCCTCGTCCCTGGCGTCCCCGTTGCGGAGCATAAAGGCGTTGTTGCACAGGGGCTGGATTTCCAGGTAGTCGTAGAAGGAGGCGATGCGCTTCAGCTCCTCCCAGTCCTTGTGGTCCTTCACGGCCTGGAACAGCTCTCCCGCCTCGCAGGCCGCGCCCACGATCACGCCCTCCCGGTGCTCCTTCAAAAGGCTCTTGGGAATGATGGGCACCCGCTTGAAGTATTTCAGGTTGGAGGCGGAAATCATCTGGTAGAGGTTCTTCAGCCCCGTCTTGTTCCGGGCCAGGAGGATGATATGCTTTGGAAAGCGGTTGGACTTGTTCCCCAGGGGCCGCAGCTTCTCCATCTCGCCGTTGACGGCCTGGAGGGTGTGAATCCCCTTTTCATGGAGCATTTTCCAAAAGGGAATCAGCATATAGCCCACCGTGGCCGCGTCGTCGCTGGCCCGGTGGTGGTTGAAGGCGGGCAGGTCCAGGTGCTCCGCCACGATGTCCAGCTTGTACTTCCCCAGGCCCGGCAGCAGGTTCTGGGCCAGAATCAGGGAGTCAATATAGGTAGGCTGGAAGTCCAGCCCCGCCTCCTTGCAGCCCTTGCGGATAAAGCCGATGTCGAACTCCGCGTTATGGGCCGCCAGGGGCCGCCCGTTGACGAATTTCAAAAAGTCCGCCAGGGCCTCCGCCGGCTGGGGCGCGTCCTTGAGCATCTCGTCGGTGATGCCCGTAAGGCCCACAACCTCCGGCGTCAGCCGCTTTCCGGGGTTCACGAAGGTCTGGAACCGCTCGGCAGCCTCCCCGTTCCGCAGCACCACCGCGCCGATTTCCGTAATGGCCTCCCGGTCCACCCGGAGGCCGGTAGTCTCAATGTCGAAGCAGACGATCTCCCCCTCCAGGGGAATGTCCTGGGTCCCGTGGACGGCAATCCGGTCGTCCACGTTGTTGACAAAATAGCCCTCCACCCCGTAGAGGACCTTTATTTTGTCCCCGGCGGCGTGCCAGGCCTCCGGGAAGGACTGGGCCACGCCGTGGTCCGTGATGGCAATGGCGGGGTGGCCCCAGCGGATGGCCTCCTGGATCACCTCCTTGGTGTCGGTGAGGGCGTCCATGTTGCTCATCCGGGTGTGGAGGTGGAGCTCCACCCGCTTCACCGGGGCGGTGTCCATCCGTTCCTCGTGGTCCGTCACATTGATGTGCTGGGGGTTCAGCTGGATGTCCTTCCCGTCCCAGGTGGGCTCCATCTTCCCCTGGACGATTAACCACATGCCGGGCTTCACCGCCCCCTCCAGGGCCTGGGCCTCCTTGGCGCCCAGGTTCTTCTGGACGGTGACGGACCCCGTCCCGTCGCTCATGTCGAAGCTCAGCCGCCACATGCCGGGCCGCCGGGTCTCCCTGCACTCGAAGGCGAAGACCTTGCCGGAGACCGTGGCCGTGCCCATTTTCACATTCAGCGCCGACATGGGGCCGGGCCTGGCCTTGACGGGGTTCCCCATCAGGACCTTGCCCGGCTTCTTTTTGGGGGCCGCCTTGGACCCGCCGCCGCCCTGAGAGGCGGGCGCGGGGGCGGCGGGCGGCAGGGCCGCACAGACGGCGTTCAGCTCCACTTTTTGGAAGCCGTAAGCCGCTTTCAGCGCCTCCTCCGCCTCCCGGAGGGTCTCCGGCTCCAGGGGTGTCTTCACCGTCATATCCAATTGAATCGACAGCTCTCCCCGGTCGATGAGGCCATGGGTCAGCTCCGCCCCGGCAAGCCGGAGACGGAGCTCAGGGGACGCCGGCAGCCCGGCGAAGAATTCAAAAAATGGGATGTTTCTTGACATGGTTGTCTCTCCGTACTTGTTCAGCGTTTCCTCTCACAGCTTCCCGATTTCCTCCATCAGCGCGTCCACCAGCCGCTCCTGGGGGACCTTGTACAGAATCTCCCCTTTGCGGAACAGCAGACCCTCGCCCTTGCCCCCGGCGATGCCGATGTCGGCGGCGGCGGCCTCCCCGGGGCCGTTGACGGCGCAGCCCATCACCGCCACGGTGATGTTTTTCTCACAGTCCGCCAGCCGCCGCTCCACCTCCTCGGCGATGGGAATCAGGTCGATGCGGGTCCGTCCGCAGGTGGGGCAGGCGATGAGGTTCACCCCCGTTTTGCGCAGCCCCGCCGCCTTCAAAATCTTCTTGGCGGCGTAAATCTCCTCCACCGGGTCGGCGGTGAGCGTCACCCGGATGGTGTCCCCCACCCCCAGGCAGAGAAGGCCCCCGATGCCCATGGCGGACTTCACCATCCCCATGGAGGGCGTCCCCGCCTCGGTGACCCCCAGGTGGAGGGGGTAGTCCGTCCGCTCGCTCAAAGCTAAGTAGGCCGCCATGGTCAGCGGCACGTCGGAACACTTGACGGAAAAGCAGATGTCGTCAAAGTCAAACTTGTTCAGCAGCCGTGCCTGTCCCAGGGCGCTTTCCACCAGCGCCCCGGCAGTGACGCCGCCGTACTTGGCCCGCAGCTCCTTCTCCAGGGACCCGCCGTTGACTCCCACCCGGATGGGGATGCCCCGCTGGCGGCAGGCATCCGCCACGGCCTTCACGTTCTCTTCCCCGCCGATATTTCCCGGGTTGATGCGGATGGCGTCGATTCCCCGTTCCGCGCAGGCCAGGGCGTATTTGTAGTTGAAGTGGATGTCGGCAATCAGGGGGATGGAGATCCGCTCTTTGATTTTGTCCACGGCCTCCGCCGCCGCCTGGTCGGGGATGGCCACCCGGATGATCTCGCACCCGGCGGCCTCCAGCTTTTTGATCTGGGCCACGGTGGCCTCTACGTCGTCAGTTTTCGTATTGCACATGGACTGGATGGACACCGGCGCGCCGCCGCCCACCGGGACCTTGCCCACCATCAATTGTTTCGTCATAGTTCGCTCCTTATGATTGGAAAAGCTGCGTTACGTCTTTCAAAGTCACCAGCAGCATCAATCCCATGAGAAGGACAAAGCACGCCGTGTTCATCGCCGCCTGATACCTCTCCGGCACCTTCCGCTTGAACAGCAGCATGGACAGCGCGTCCACAGCCAGGAAGAAAATCCGCCCCCCGTCCAGGGCCGGAATGGGGAGCAGGTTCATCACCGCCAGGTTGACGGCGATGAGGGCCCCGAAAAAGGCGATGTTCTCCAGGGCGTCCAGGGCGGTCTTGGAGGCGCTGCCCACCTCCGTGATGGTGGAAACAATGCCCACGGGGCCGCTGACCTCCGAGAGGCCCACATTACCCCGAAGCAGCTGGGCCAGGCTGAACCACACCTGCTGGATAAAGTCCAGGGTCTGGTAGCCGATGAATTTCACCGTCGTCAAAAAGTCCGCCGGGACCTCCGCCGCGCCCACCATGAGCCCAAAGCGCCCCGGCTGCCCGTCATAGGTCCCCCGGTACAGGGGCAGGTCCTTCAAGACCACCTTCTCCCCGTCCCGGATGACCTCAACGTCGCAGCCCAAGCCGTCGTTGAACCGGAGGAACAGCGCCGCGTCCCCCCGGAGGTAGGTCCGCCAGCCGTCAATTTTGTAGAAGATGTCCCCCTCCATCAGGCCGTTCTCCCCCTCCAGGGGAAAGCCCTGGGAAAACCCGGCCACCTGGTCCACGTAAAAGCCGCTGGCCGTGGCGTAGATACAGGCAATGACGGCCACCCCGGCCAGCAGGTTCATGAAGGACCCGGCGACTAGAATAACAAACTTTTTCCAGAAGCCCTGGTGGACGAAGGAGCGCTCGTCGCCGGTGTCCTCCTCGTCCTCCCCCAGGGCGCAGAAGCCCCCGATGGGCAGCAGCCGGACGGAGTACCGGGTCTCCTCTCCCTCCCTGTGCCACAGCAGCGGGCCCATACCGATGGAGAACTCGTTGACCCGCACGCCGCAGAGCCGGGCTGCCAGAAAGTGGCCCAGCTCATGGATGGCAATCAGGAAGCCGAAGATGAAGATTCCCGCCAGAACAAAAATGACACTCATGGAACGCGCTCCTCGTCAAGAAAAGTTTTTCAGTACCTCCCGCCGGGCGGCGGCGTCCGCCTCCAGGATGTCCGCGAGGCTGGGCCTGTGAATGACGGGCAGTTCCGTCATGGCCCGGGCGGTGAGGTCGAAGATGTCCTGGAAGCCGATCCGGTCCTCCAGGAACAATCGCACCGCCTCCTCGTTGGCGGCGTTCAGCACGGCGCAGGCGGTGCCCCCCTTGGCCGCCGCCACCTCGGCAAGGCGCAGACAGGGGAAGGTCCCCCGGTCCGGCTCCTCGAAGGTCAGGGGCGGGCAGTTCAGAAGGTTCAGCGGTTCCGCCGCGGACTCCGCCCGCTGGGGGTAGGTCATGGCGTACCGGATGGGAAGCCGCATGTCCGGCGTCCCCAGCTGGGCCAGCACCGCCCCATCCCGGAACTCCACCAGGGAATGGACGATGCTCTGCCGGTGGACGGCCACGCTCACCCGCGTCAGGGGGAGGCGGTAAAGCCGCATGGCCTCGATGACCTCCAGGCCCTTGTTCATCAGCGTGGCGCAGTCCACGGTGATCTTGGGGCCCATTTTCCAGTTGGGGTGCTGCAAGGCGTCGGCCTTGGTCTTCCCCGCCACCTCCTCCCGGCTCAGCCCGTAGAAGGGCCCGCCGGAACAGGTCAGAATCACCCGCCGGATCTCCCCCCGGTCCAGGCAGCCCTGGACGCACTGGAAGATGGCGGAGTGTTCCGAGTCCACGGGGACGATCTCCGCCCCCCGCTTCTCGGCGGCATCTATCACCAATTCCCCGGCGCAGACCAGGGTCTCCTTGTTGGCCAAGGCGATGCGCTTGCCCTCCCGGATGGCGGCCAGGGTGGGCTTGAGCCCCACCATGCCCACCACGGCGGTCACCACCGTGTCCACCCCCGGCAGGGTCGCCGCCGTGGAAAGGGCGGACACGCCGCCGTGGACCCGGGTGGTCGTGTCCGCCAGGCGGACCTTCAAGTCCCTGGCCGCCGCCTCGTCGGTCATGATGACCTGCCGGGGCCGGAACTTCCGGGCCTGTTCCTCCGCCAGCGCCACATTGTTGTGGGCGGTGATGGCGGCCACCGTCAGCCCCAGCTGCTCCGCCACCTCCAGGGTCTGCCGCCCGATGGAGCCGGTGGAGCCCAAAATCGAAATCGTCTTTGTCATCGTCTCATCTCTATTCTATGACAATAAGCTGAAAATAATCTCAACCACCGGGGCCACGAACAGCACGCTGTCAAACCGGTCCAGCACGCCGCCGTGGGCCAGGAACAAATGCCCGTAGTCCTTGATCCCAAATTCCCGCTTGATGAGGGAAAAGCTCAAATCCCCGACCTGTGCCACCACGCCGCAGAGAAGGGCCAGCAGGGCCATGGGGCCGTATCCGATGGCGGAGCCGCTAAAAAAGCGGTCCATCACCCAGACGAACAGAAGGCCGCAGAGGACGTTGCCCAGAAGGCCCCCGGCGGAGCCCTCGATGGTCTTTTTCGGGCTGACCTTGGGAGCCAGCTTGTGCTTGCCCAGGGTGAGCCCGGCGAAAAAGGCGAAGGTGTCACAGGCGAAACTGAGGATGAAGGGCAGGAGCAGGTAGGCCCGGTGAATGCCGGAAGCCTCCAGCCGGAGGAAGGACGCGAAGGACCAGCCGATGGCGATACTCCCGAAAAGCCCCGCCATGATCTGGTTGAACTTCACCTCACCGCCCCGGAAAATGGCGTAGCCAAAGAAGAGCACCGCCCCCATCATAAAAAGGACCGATATTCTCTCCGGTGAATTGTAATACCAGCTCACCGTCAAACCGGCCCAGAGGGTGCTGAATCCCGCCAGATCCGCTTTTTTCGTGCCGCTGACGCACTGCTGAAGCTCCATTGCCCCAACGCCCGCCAAAACAATCAGAGCCAGGACCATCACAATCGCGGGCGCGGCCAGGACCACATAGAGAAGCGCCGGGATACCCACCGCGGCCACCAGAATCCTTGATTTCATCGAACCCCCTCTTTCTCAGGAACTTTTCCAAACGCTTTTTCAAAGCCTTTTCAAAAGTGTCTTCCCGTCACTTTACGCCGCCGAACCGCCGATCCCGGGCGTGATAGGCCGCGATGGCCCGGTCCACCTCCGCCTCGTCGAAGTCCGGCCAGAGGGTGTCCGTGTAGTAGAACTCCGAATAGGCGCACTGCCACAGCAGAAAGTTGCTCAGCCGCAGCTCCCCGCTGGGGCGGATGATGAGTTCCGGGTCCGGGATTCCGGCGGAGTCCAGATAGCCGGAAAAGGCCGCCTCGTCCAGGTCCTCCGGCTTCCGCGCCCCGGCGGCGCAGTCGGCGGCGAACCGCCTCGCCGCCCGGAGAATCTCGTCCCTCCCGCCGTAGTTCAGGCAGACGTTGGCCTGGAAGTCGTCGCGGCTCAGATGTTCCGTAATCTCGTCGGTCTCATGGGCCAGGGCCCGCAGCTCGGGGGAAATGGGGGTCATGTCCCCGAAGAAGTGGAGCCGGATGTGGTCCCGCTCCATGGTGTCCACCGCCTCCAGCAGGTACTTTTTCAAAAGCGCCATGATGGCAGCCACCTCCGTCTCGGAGCGCTTCCAGTTCTCCGTGGAGAAGGCGTAGACCGTCAGGTACTTCACGCCGATGTCCTTGCAGTAGGTGGCGATTTTGCGGAAGGTCTCCGCCCCGGCCTTGTGCCCCGCCGTCCGGGGGAGGCCCCGGCGGGTGGCCCAGCGGCCGTTGCCGTCCATGATTATCGCAATGTGGCGGGGCGGCGCAAGCCGCCCCGCCTCGTTTCTGTCACCTGCCATCAGACCGCCATCAATTCCTTTTCCTTCTTGGCCAGCAGCTCATCCAGCTTTTTGCAGCTGTCGTCCGTCAGCTTCTGGAAATCCTTTTCCACCTGTTTCAGCTCGTCCTCAGTGATCTCGGACCGCTTCTCCTGTTGCTTGAAGTTGTCCATGGCGTCCCGGCGGATGTTGCGGACGGCCACCTTGCCGCCCTCGGCGTATTTGCGGATCTGCTTGACCAGTTCCTTGCGGCGCTCCTCGGTCAGCTGGGGGAAGGCCAGGCGCAGGGCCTTGCCGTCGTTCTGGGGGTTGATGCCCAGGTCCGAGTTCTGGATGGCCTTTTCAATCAGCTTCAGGGCGGACCCGTCCCAGGGGGAGATCAGCAGGGTCCGGGGGTCCGGGGAAGAGATGGCGGCAATCTGCTGGATGGGGGTGGGGCTGCCGTAGTAGTCCACCATGATGCGGTCCAGCACGGCGGCGTTGGCCCGGCCCGCCCGGACGGAGGCGAAGTCCGCCGCCACGGAGTCGATGCTCTTTTTCATCTTGTCCTCGTATACCTTGTATTCGTCCTTTAACATAATGGAGACGCTCCTTTCAGTCAGTGAACAATTGACAATTGATAATGGATAATGGACAATGTGTTGGGGTCGTTTTGCTGTTTTACTTTGCTCCCACGATGGTGCCCACCTTCTCGCCGCAGACGGCCCGGATGATGTTCCGGGGGTCCTTCAGGGCGAAGAGGAGCACGGGGATGTGGTTGTCCATGGAGAGGGATGTAGCCGTGGTGTCCATCACCATCAGGTGCTGGGCAAGCACGTCGTCGTAGCTGATGGAGTCGTATTTCACGGCGGCGGGGTCCTGTGCCGGGTCGGCGGAGTAGACGCCGTCCACGTTCTTGGCCAGCAGAATCACTTCCGCGCCGATTTCGGCGGCCCGGAGGACGGCGGCGGTGTCCGTGGAGAAGAAGGGGTTGCCGGTGCCGCAGCCGAAGATGACCACCCGCCCCTTCTCCAGGTGCCGGATGGCCCGGGAGCGGATATAGGGCTCGGCGATGGGGCGCATCTCAATGGCGGTCTGGACCCGGACGGGGATGCCCTTCTGCTCGCAGACATCGGCCACGGCCAAGCAGTTCATGACGGTGGCCAGCATGCCCATGTGGTCAGCCCGGGTGCGCTCCATGCGGCCCCCGCCGTCCTTGGCGCCCCGCCAGAAGTTGCCGCCGCCGATTACCAGGCCCACCTGGACACCCAGGCCCAAACACTCCTTCACCACGTCGCAGACCTGGCCGATGACCTGGAAGTCCAGTCCGGTGTGCTTGTCTCCAGCCAGTGCCTCGCCGCTGAGCTTCAGCAGCACCCGCCGGTATGCAGGTTTTGTCATCGCGTGACCTCCCTTTTCAGAATATGTCGTTCTTCTGGAATTTTACAGTGATTTCTATTTTAACGTATTTTTCCGGTTTTGCATAGGGGGTAGACAAGATTTTCCGAAAAAAAGCGGAAAGCGTCTTGCCAACCCCCGCCCCTCCGGCATACAATACTACAATAGAAAACCCCGGCGTCCCTTCCGCCGGCGGGAAAGGAGCTTTGCCTTGATTTTTGACGGACATTCCGACCTCCTCTACGACGTGACCCGCCGCCGCCTGGCGGGAGAGACTCACGTACTGGAACATCACCATCTGGACCGCCTCCGCCGGGGCGGCATCGAGGGGTTCATATTGGCCCTGTGGTACGGCTGGGGAAGCGGCCTGACCTTCTGGCCCGGCGTCCCCGGCGGGGAGGACCCCGCCCAGCGGCTGGAGGTCATGCTCTCCTGCGCCCAGGCGGAGTTTGCCGAGTGCCCCTGGCTGGCGGTGGTCACCACGGCGGAGGAGGCCGGGGCCGCCCGGCGGGCGGGGAAGATTTACGCTTTCCTGGCCATTGAGGGCATGGAGGGTCTCCAAGGCCCGGAGGAGCTGGACCGCCTGGCCTCCCTGGGCCTCCGCCTGGGGATGCTGACCTGGAACGAGGAAAACGCCTTTGCCGCCGGGGCCGCCCAGGACCCCGCCAAAGGGCTGACGGACCTGGGCCGGGAGACCGTCCGGCGCATGGAGCGTCTGGGGATAGCCGTCGATGTCTCCCATCTGAACGACGGCGGCTTTTGGGAGGTCCTGAAGCTGGCCCAGGGCCCCGTCGTCGCCTCCCACTCCAACTGCCGCGCCCTGTGCGATGTGCCCCGGAACCTCACCGACGAACAGCTGCGGGCCATCCGGGACAGCGGCGGAGTCGTGGGGCTGAACGTCCACCACAAATTCGTCCACCAGGACCCGGCAAAGCGGACGGCGGAAACCCTGGCCCTCCACGCCGCCCACATGGCGGAGGTCATGGGGGTGGAGCACGTGGCCTGCGGCTTTGACTTCTGCGAGTTTATGGGCCCCGGCAACGACGCGGCAAAGGGTCTGGAGGACTGCGGCCGGGCCGGGACCTTCCTGGACTGCCTGGAGCGCCTGGGTATGAGCGCCGCCGAGCGGCGGATGATTGCCCATGAAAATTTTTTGCGGATTTTGGCCAAAGCGGAAAAGTAGGCATTGAATTTTTCCGGCGGATTTACTATACTGGACACTGAAAAAGAAAGGAGGCCGATCCTTATGTATTCCTGCAACCAACTGCTCCAGGCATTGAAGGGCGGACAGTGCGACGCCCCCCTCTCTGCCGTCTACACCGCCGAAGGGCTGGACCAGACCCGCGCCCGGGCCGTCCGCGTCGCCCAGGCCCTGGCGGACACCTTCGCCCCCCAGGGGGACGCCGCCCTGTTCAGCGGTCCGGGCCGCACGGAGCTGGGGGGCAACCACACGGATCACCAGCGGGGCCACGTCCTCTGCGCCAGCGTGGACATGGACATGCTGGCCTGCGCCGCCCCCAACGGGCTGAACGTCATCCGGGTCCAGTCCGAGGGCTACCCCGCCCTGGAGGTGGACCTCAGCGACCTGAGCCCCCGGCCCCAGGAGGCCAACACCTCCGCCGCCCTGGTCCGGGGCGTGGCGGAGGGAATCGCCAAGCGGGGGTACGCCGTAGGCGGATTCGACGCCTGCGCCGTGTCCACCGTCCTCTCCGGGTCCGGCCTCAGCTCCTCCGCCGCCTATGAGATTCTCATTGGCAACATCATCAACCGCTTTTTCTGCCAGGAGAAGCTGGACGCCGTGGAGCTGGCTAAAATCGGCCAGTACGCGGAAAACGTCCACTTCGGCAAGCCCTGCGGCCTCATGGACCAGATGGGTTCCTCGGTGGGCGGCATGGTGTCCATCGACTTCGCCGACCCCGCCGCCCCGGTCATTGAGAAGGTGGACTTCGACCTGGCCGCCGCCGGGTACGCCCTGTGCATCATCGACACCGGCGCGGACCACGCGGACCTGACGGACGAATACGCCGGCGTCCCCGCCGAGCTGAAAGAGATCTGCGCCCATTTCGGCAAGGCCGTCCTGCGGGAGGTGCCGGCACTTGACTTCTTCGCCGCCCTGCCGGACCTGCGCCGGGAGTGCGGGGACCGGGCCGTCCTCCGGGCCGTACATATTTATGACGAAAACGACCGGGTGGCCGGAGAGGTGGGTGCCCTGCGCCGGGGGGATTTCGGCGCCTTTTTGTCCCTGGTCAACGCCTCCGGCCTCTCCAGCTGGCGCTATCTCCAAAACATCGTCCCCGCCGGGTACACCCGCCATCAGGAGATGGCCCTGGCCCTGGCCCTGGCGGAACGGGCGCTGGACTCGGCGGGGGCCGTCCGGGTCCACGGCGGCGGCTTCGCCGGGACCATCCAGGCTTTCGTGCCCCTGGAGCGGGTGGCGAAGTTCAAGGCGGAGATGGAGCGGGTCCTGGGCGAGGGCAAGTGCCACGTCCTCCGGGTCCGGCCCCAGGGCGGCTGCGTCGTGGCGTCCTGAGGGTTTACAAAACGCTTTTGTAAAGGATTTTGTAAAGGCAGAAAGGAAATAAAATCATGGTAAATGAAGCAATTGCCAAGCTGGTTGACTACGCCGTCGGTTCCGGCCTGGCGGAAGAATGCGAGCGCACCTGGGCCGTCAACACCATCCTGGACGTATTGAAGCTGGACAGCTACAGCGAGCCGGAACGGACCTGGGACCCCGCCGCCGTGGAGCTGGCCCCCATTCTGGAGGAGCTGCTGGACGACGCCCACGCCCGTGGGGTGCTGAAAGAAAACTCCGTGGTCTACCGGGACCTGTTCGACACGGAGATCATGGGACGCTTGACCCCCCGGCCCGTCCAGGTGATTGAGAAGTTCCTTGCCTGCTGCAAGGACGGCCCCAAGGCCGCCACGGACTGGTATTACAAATTCAGCCAGGACACCAACTACATCCGCCGGGACCGCATCGCCAAAGACATGCAGTGGAAGGCCCCCACGGAGTACGGGGACCTGGACATCACCATCAACCTCTCCAAGCCGGAGAAGGACCCCAAGGCCATCG
>CAJUJW010000067.1 GCA_910586735.1 uncultured Oscillibacter sp.
GCATGGTCTGGTGGAAAGCGGTGTCGAACACGGCCACCATGGGCACGCCGGGCATGACCTTCTGGCAGGCCCGGATTCCGGTGAGGTTGGCGGGGTTGTGCAGGGGGGCCAGGGGGATGCAGTCCTCGATAGCCTTCAGCACCGCGTCGTCAATCAGCACGGATTTGTTGAACGCCTCGCCCCCGTGGACCACCCGGTGGCCCACGGCCCCGATCTCGCTCATGGAGGAGATCACGCCGTTGTCCTTGTCCGCCACCGCGTTCAGCACGGCCTGGATGGCCTCGGAGTGGGTGGGCATGGGGATGTCGATGGCGTCCAGGGTCTTTTTCCCCTCGGCCTTATAGGTGAATTTCCCGTCGATCCCGATGCGCTCGCATAGGCCCTTGGCCAGGAGTACGCCGCTCTCCGGGTCCAGAAGCTGATACTTCAGGGAGGAACTCCCCGCGTTGATGACCAGAATGTTCATGTTGACCGTCTCCTCTTTTTGGGGAAACCCTTGCGGGATTCCCAGATTTCATATAATATAGAGCGGCAGGGAGGGGGCGGAGGGCCCGGTTTCCCTGTTGTCCAACTCCATTATACCAGACTTTCCAGGAGTTACAACCGCTTTTTTACCAAACTGTCACTTTTTTGTCACCACTTCAAGGGGGAATTTCATGGCCGTCGCTGGTATCATTACAGAGTACGATCCCCTCCACATGGGACATGTCCACCTGATGGCGGAGGCCCGCCGCCTCCTGGGACCGGACACGGGGATCATCTGCGTCATGAGCGGGAACTATGTCCAGCGGGGGGACTTCGCCGCGGTGAGCAAGTTCGCCCGGGCCGCCGCCGCCGTCCAGAGCGGGGCGGACCTGGTGCTGGAGCTGCCGGTCCCCTGGGCCCTCTCCTCGGCGGAGGGCTTCGCCGCCGGGGCCGTGGAGATTCTGCGGGCCGCCGGGGTGGTCACCCACCTGGTCTTCGGCAGCGAGGGCGGGGACGCCGCCCCGCTGGCCCGCCTGGCCGGGGTTCTGCGTTCCCCGGAATTTTCCCTGAGGCTCCGGGAGGAGCTGAAAAAGGGGGACAGCTTCCCCGCCGCCCGCCAGCGGGCCGCGGAGGCCCTTCTGGGCCGGGAGGCGTCCCTGCCCCTGGAGCGGCCCAACGACATTTTGGGCGTGGAATACTGCAAGGCCCTTCTGGGCGGCGGCATTCAGCCCGTCGCCGTCCCCCGCCGGGGGGCGGAACATGACAGCACGGCTCTCAAGGACGGCTTTGTCTCCGCCTCCGCCATCCGGGCGCTGATCCGCCGGGGGGAGGAGGACGGGGCCCTGTCCCTCATGGCCCCCGCCATGGCGGAAGCCTACCGGGCCGAGCGGGCCGCCGGGAGGGCCCCCGCGTCCCTGGAGAACTGCGAGCGGGCGGTGCTGGCCCGCCTCCGCTTCCTGGAGGAGGCCGGCTGGGCCGCCTTGGACCAGGGGAACGAGGGCCTGTACCGCCGCTTTGCCCGGGCCGCCGGGTCCGCCGCGTCCCTGGAGGACCTGCTGGAGCGGGTGAAGACAAAGCGCTATCCCCTGGCCCGGCTGCGCCGCACGGTCTTCCGGGCCTATCTGGGCCTGCCCCCCGCGCCGCCGGAGCGGCCCGCCTACCTGCGGGTCCTGGCCGCCAACGAGGGAGGGAGGGCCCTGCTGGCCGGAATGCGGAAAACCGCCCCGGCGCCGGTTTTGACCAAGCCCGCCGCTGTCCGCCGCCTGGGGCCCGAGGCCCAGAGCCTCTTTGAGCTGGAGGCACGGGCAACCCGTCTGTATGCCCTGGCCTGTCCCAACCCCGCCGCCGTTCCCGACGAATGGCGGACGGGCCCGGTTATCTGCCGGAGGGAGGGCTGAAAGAACCTGTATTCCCCGGTTGTGAATACAGGTTCTAAAAAGGAGGAACCCCTATGAGTACCATGATCGCCTTGTTTCTGGTGTTTGCCGCCCTGGTTGGCTGCGCGGGAGAGACCGGCGTCAATGTGAAGAATGCCCCGCCCCCCGCCGCCCTCGCCTTCACCGTGGAGGTGGAGGAATACGAGGAGACCGTCCGGGATGAGGACGGCGCGGTGCTGGCCGAGTGCTCCTACGAGCTGCCGGTGATGCGGGCTTTGCGGGAGGACGGAAGCGCCCTGGAGTCCGCCTCCACGGAGGCCCAGGAGCGGGCCCTGGCCCTGGCGGAGCGCTTCAACGCCCGCTTCGCCCAGTGGAAGGCCAACCCCGGCACCCTGGCCGAGAGCGCCAAGGAGGACCGGGCTTTCCGAAACGAGTCCGGCCTGACCCCTGTGGCCTACACCGACAACCTGAACTGCGCCGTCTACCAGACGGAGACCCTGATCAGCGTCTCCGGGGTCTACTCCACCTACACCGGCGGGGCCCACCCCAACAGCATCCTCATGAGCTGGAACTTCGACCTGGAGGCCGGGGACTTCATTGAGCCGGAGATGCTGGACGAGGGGGCCGGACTCCGGGATTACGTCCACCTGGCCCTGGCGCGGCAGGCCCGGGAGATCGCCGCCGGGGCGGGCATGACCCCCAAGGACCTCTACTGGGAGGACTACGCCGACATCCTGTCGGACTGGCCCAGCTACGCCGTCAGCTTCGACGCCGAGGGCATGACCGTGGGCTTTTCCCCCTACGAGCTGGCGTGCTACGCCGCCGGGCCCCAGGTGTTCCGCCTGACCTATGAGGAGCTGCTGCCCTACCTGGGGCAGCACGGCAAGGCGCTGCTGGGGCTGGAGGACCCGGCGGAGGTTGAAGAGGAAGCCGCCGGATAAGGCGAACATGGAATCAGAAGAAGACGAGCGGGCCGCCCCAAGGGGCGGCCCGCTTTTCGCATGTCACTTGGTCTTCGCGGGGACGGGCGCGGGAGCCGGGGTCTCAGCCTCGGAGGACGGGGTCTCTCCCTCGGGGGCCGAAGCCTCCGGGGTCTCGGGGGCAGGAAGCGCCTTGCCCTTGCGCCCGAAGAGGGGCTTCCGGGGCTTCTTCTCCCCCTTGTCCTTCCGGCGGAAGATATGGCTCAGGTTGTCGATGACGGAGTAGTACACCGGGGTGAACACCAGGGTCACAACGGTGGAGATGACCATGCCCGCGATCATGGTGATGCCCATGTCCGCCATCATTTCGTTGGTCTCCCCGATTCCCATGGCCATGGGCACCATGGCCAGGATGGTGGTCAGGGTGGTCATGAGGATGGGCCGCACCCGCAGGGGGCAGGCGTGGAGGATGGCGGTCTCCCGGTCCTCGCCCCGGGCCCGGCGGATCTTGATGTACTCCACCAGGATGATGGAGGAGTTGACCACGGTGCCCGCCAGCATGATGATGGACACCAGAGACAGCATGGACAGGTCGTGCCCCGTCAGGGGGAGGCCGAACAGGGACCCGGTGAAGGCCACCGGAAGAATCAGCATGACCATGACGGGCATGAGGAAGCTCTCAAACTGGACCGCCAGGACGAAATACACCAACAGCAGGGCCGCCGCCAGGGCGATGAGCAGGTTGCCGAAGCTCTCCATCATGGTCTCGTAGGAGCCGTCGGTCTCCACGGCGTAGCCCTGGGGGAAGGTATAGCCGTTCAGAATCTTCCAGATGTCCCTGGTCAGTGCGGCGGTGTCGCCGCTGACGGAGTCGCCGGAGATGGTCACCTGCCGGGTCTGGTTGGCCCGGGTGATGGTCTGAGGGGCCTGCTCCACGAAGACGCTGGCCACGGACCCCAGAGGCACCGTGCCGCCCATGGCGGAGGGCACGCCCATGGATTTCAGGGCGTCCAGGCTCTTGGCCGCCGCGCCGCCGCCCCGGACCACCACGTCCAGCTCCCGGCTGTTGATGGTGACCTTGGTGGCGGTGGAGCCCGTGAGCTCGGACCGGACCGCCTGGCCCACGGCGGCGGCGGTGAGCCCGTACTGGGCGGCGGCCTCCCGGTTCACGGCCACCTTCACCTGGGGCACCTCCTCGGACAGGGAGCTGGTCACGTTCACCGCGTCGGGCAGGGCTTCAATCTGGGCAATCAGGTCATTGGCCAGGAACTCCAGGATGTCGTAGTCGTCGCCCTCGATTTTCACGGCGATGGCTCCTCCGCCGCCCATCATGGCGCTGGAGTCGGAGGCCGAGACGGTGATCTCACAGCCCGCGATGTCCCGGAGGGACTCCCGCAGGGCCTTGGCGATGTCGTTGCTGCTCCGGTCCCGCTGGGACTTGGAGCCCACATCCAGCATCATGGTGACGGACTCGTCGGAGGCGATGTAGAACATCTCCTCGATCTCCGGGACAGACTCCTCCGTGATGGCGGAGACCCGGTCCGCGATGGCGGCGGTCTCGTTCAGCTGGGAGCCGATGGGCATGCTGACGCTGAGCTGCACCATGCCCTGGTCCATGTCCGGGATGAGGACCATCTTGGTGTTCACCAGGGTGACGGCGAAGAGGACCACCAGGGCGAAAGAGGCCAGCATGCCCAGAGCCAGGTGGTGGACGAAGTAGTCCAGGGTTTTCAGGTAGAGGGCGGCCACGCGGTTTTCAAACCGCTTCAGGGCGCCGGGCTCCTTTCCGGCCAGCTTTTCCTGGCGGCGGACCTTCTCCTCATCCAGGGTGAAGTAGCAGAGAAGGGGCACCAGGGTCAGGGAGATGACCAGGGAGGCGAAAATCAGGGAGGCGATGGTGAGGCAGAAATCCTTGAACAGCATGCCCGCCATGCCCCCGGTGACGGCCAGGGGGACGAAGACCGCCTCGGTGGTGAGGGTGGAGGCCAGCACGGAACTGGTGACCTCTTTCGTGCCCTCGATGCAGGCGCTCCGGCGGTCGTGGCCCTCGGCGGAGAAGCGGTAGATGTTCTCCAGGACCACAATGGAGTTGTCCACAATCATGCCCACGCCCATGGCGATGCCCCCCAAGGACATCATGTTCAGGGTCAGGTCGAAAGCCCGCATGAGGACGAAGACCGTCAAAATGCAGATGGGCATGGACACGGCGATGGTCAGCGTAGCCCCGCCCCGGCGGAGGAACATCAGCACCACAATGGCCGCCAGGAGCACGCCCTGGAGGATGTTCTGGTAGGCGGCGTCCACCGTCTGGTTGATGTAGTCGCTGGCCAGGTACGGGGCGGACCAGCGGAGGCTGGGGTTGTCGGCCTTCAGGGCGTCCAGCCGCTTCACCACCTGCTCGGAGACGTAAACCTCGTTGGCTGCGGACTGCTTAGAGACCTGGAGGACCACGCAGGCGGACTCGCCGGACTTTGCCATGGCGTCCATGTCCTTGTCCTCTAGGGTGACGTTGGCCACCTCAGAGAGGCGCACGGCCCCGCCGGTGGGCAGGGAGAGGATCATGTTGGCCACATCCTCCACCGTGTGGAACTTGGCGTCGGTGGAGACCGTCAGCTTTTTGGAGCCGTTCTCCAGGCTGCCGCCGGGGTAGATGAGGTTCTGCCCCGCCAGGAACTGGGACACGTAGGAGGCGGAGAGGCCGTAGCCCGCCGCCCGGGTGGGGTCCAGCTCCACGGCGATCTGCTGGCTGACGCCGCCGTTCACCGTCACCTGGGCCACGCCGTCGATGCGCTCCAGGGCGGGGACCACCAGGTCCTCCGACATGCTCTGGAGCTGGGCCAGGTCGTCGCCCACCAAGGCGATCATGGCCGTGGGCATCAGGGCGCTGAGGTTCATGTTGACGATGACCGGGTCCATGGCGTCCTCCGGGAGACTGACCATATCGAACTGCTCCCGGAGTTTCGTGGCGGCGATGTCCAGGTCCGTGCCGTCCACGTAGGTAATCTGAATCTGGCAGGAGCCGTCGGAGGACGTGGAGGAAATCTCGTCCACGCCGGGGACGGACATGATGGCGGATTCCAGGGGCCGGGTGACCAGCTCCTCAATGTCGCTGGGGTTGGCCCCGTTGTAGTAGCAGGCCACCACGGCCATGGGCATCTCCATGTCCGGCAGCAGGGCCATCTGGAGCTGGGTGGAGAACATCAGGCCGAAGACGCAGATCAGGATGCTGGCCAGGATGGTCGCCACCTTGTGCTGGATGCTTGCTCTGGCGATACTCATCTTATTTTATTCCTCCCGGTCCGCTCCGTCCTTCGTGGCGGCATCCCCGCCGGACTCCGCGTCCTTCTCCGGGGTCTCCCCGGGCGCGGCGGCGTCCCCGCCGGACTCCGCGCCCTCCTCCGGGGCGGTATCTCCGCCGGTTTCCGCGCCCTCCTTCGAGGCTTCCGCCGGGGCGGCGTCCTCTCCGGAGACCACCCGCACCGGGTCGCCGTCGTTCAGGTACGCCTGGCCCACGGTGACCAGCTTCTGCCCGGCGCTCAGGCCCGTGAGGACCTCAGTCACGCCGTTTCCGGTGAGGCCCGTGGAGACCTCCACGTACTTGGCGGCGTTGTTTTCCACCACGAAGACGTACTGTGTCTCGCCCCGGGTCAGCACCGCCTCGGTGGGCACCACGATGGTATTCTCGGACACGTCGGTGTGGAAGGTCACGTCGGCGAACATGCCCGCCAGGAGCCCGTCGGCATCGGAGGGCAGGGAGAGGGTGACGGTGTAGAGGCGGGTCTGCATGTTGGCCGCCCGCTCCACAGAGCGGATGACGGCCTCAAATTTCTGGTTCGCGGCGCTGACGCTAACGTCGGCGGTGTCCCCGGCGGCCAGCTTTGGCACCAGGGCCTCGGACACCTGGACCACGGCCTTCATCTGTTCCGCGCCGTCGATGACGGCAACGGGGGCGGAGTTGGAGATGAAGCCTCCCTCGGTGGCGTTCATGGTCACCAGGGTTCCGCTGCTGGGGGCGATGACGTTGCCCCGGGCGTCCACGTTTTCCAGGACGGTGTCCAGCTGCTCCACGTTGGAGAGGGCGCTCTGCATCCCCGCCTCCAGCTGGGAGAGGGTGGAATTCCGCTGGGCGATGGCGGTCTGGAGCTGGAGCTCCGCCTGGTCGATCTCCAGCTGAGAGGCCGCGCCGATCTCAAAGAGCTCCTTCAGGTCCTGGACGTTCTTCTCCGCCAGGGCGATCTGCTTGGCGAAGACCGCCGCCTGGTCGTTGTAGCTCTGGGCCGAGGAACGGTAGTTGATGCTGGCCGCGTTGTGGGAGGCCAGGGTGCTCCCCAGGTCCAGGGTACACAGCATGTCGCCGGCCTGGACCTCGTCTCCCGCCTCGGCGTAGACGGCGGTGCACTTGGCGCTGACGGCCACCATGATGGTGGACTGGTCCTCCGCCACCAGCTGGCCGGAGACGGTGTTTTCCGTGTAGATGGTGTCCGCCCCGATCTCCTGGACCTGGACGGCCACGCCGGGGTTGATGGTTTCCTCCTCCGGCGCGCCGGACCCGCCGCAGGCGGACAGGGACAGCGCCAGCACGGCGGCAAGCAGCGCCGCCAGGGTTCTTTTCTTAGTCATGTGCTTCCTCCAAATCATTGTCGCTGGTGGTTACGTCCCAGACTGGCCGGAGCTGGTCACGCCGTAGTTCACGGCCCAGTAGTAGGTCCGGTAGGCGGTGAACAGGTTCCGCCGGGCGGTCTCCACGGCATCCTTGGCCTCGCTGAGGTCGTCCTCCGCGTCCAGCAGGGCGTTGTGGGAGATGTTCCCCTGGCGGTATTTCAGCTCCATGGAGGCGTAGGTGTTCTCCTGGAAGGCCAGGGAGGTCTGGGCGGAACTCAGCACCTGGCTGTAGTCCTTCACGGAGTCGAAGGCATTGCGGAAGTTCATCTCGAAGCTCTGCACCGCCATCTTGTACTCGTAGAGGGCCGCCTCGTAGGTGTGCCGGGCGCTGCGGACGTTGTATGTATTTTGGCCGTAGCTCTTTTGGGTGTCCTCGTAGGTGTCGCTGGCCTCGTCCAGCTTGTTTTTCGCGGCGAAGAGGTCATAGCTGCGGGTCTTGGCCTCCTCCAGGTCCGGCTTGTAGTCCATGCTGTCTATAAGTCCCTGGCTCAGCGCCGGCAGGGGCCCCAGGACCAGGGAGCCGTTGAGGTTGGCCCCCACCATGGTCTGCATCTGGAGCTTGCAGCGCCGGAGGTTCATCTCCAGGGTGCTGAGGTTGCTCTGGAGGGTGGCCTTGCCGTTTTTCACCTGCTCCAAAGTCAGGGCGGAGATCTGCCCCAGGTCATAGCGCAGCTGCATCTCCTGGAGACTCCGGTCCAAGGCGGTCATGTTCCGCTGGAGGGTGGCCTTGGTCTGCTCCAGCTCCAGGATGGCGAAGTACAGGGACTCCGCCCCCACCACGGTGAGGTCCTGGGCGTTCTTCAGCTGCTTCCGGGCGGCGGCGGCATCCTTCTGGAGCTTGCCGGAGGCCAGGTCCGACACGTTGCTGCTGAGGCTGGCATAGGAGCTGGCCAGGTTGGAGATGATGAAGCCCTGCACGGCCCCCTCCATGGGGGAGGAGACGGGAATCTGGGCGTACATCCTCTGGGACGCCTCCAGACTGCTCATCTGGGCGTTCAGGCTCTGGTACATGTCGGTGTAGTCCATGGCGTCGATGGAGGCGATGGACTCCTGGAGCATCCGGGCCGTCAGGCTGCCCTCCAGCACCCGGTCCCGCAGGTTCTCAAAGCCCAGATAGCGGAAGTCGTTCTCTCCGGTGAAGACCAGCTCGTCGTCTATGGTGGCGTCCTTGGCGGTGGTCGTCCGGGACCCGCCGGGCTGCACCACGATGGGCGGGGGCCCGCTTTCCTCCGGGGCCGCCGGGGAGGCTTCCTCCTCGGAAGACGCCTCCTCTCCGCCGGATTCCGGCGGTTCCTCCTGGCCGGACGCGCCCTCCGGCGCTTCCGTTCCCTCCGGCGTTCCCACCGGGGACTCCTGCCCCGTCTGGGCCAGGGCGGGTATGGCGCACAGTGACAGCGCCAGGGCCAGCGCCAGCAGCAGCGCCATCCATTGCTTCCTCATGTAGTCCTCCTTATAAAATCTCTCTCGTCCGGTGTGCCGTCCCAATCCCCGCCGGGCGGGGCGCACACTCTTTTTTTACACCTTCCACCTGGGGGAAGGTCAAGTATAATTTTACGCGAGGCTGCCGTGCTTGACGATCTCCAGCTTCGCCGCCAGCTCTTGCCGGTAGAGGGCCCGTTCCTCGGGGATGAGCATGGCGTCCATAAAGGCGCTGCCCAGAGCGGCCATCAGCAGGCAGAAGACAATCCGGCCATATTCCTGGGTGGGCTCCCGAAAGAGCGAGAGGTCGATGACATCCCAGAGCCCGTCCAGCAGACGCTGCCCCGGCCGGGTGGGGAGGAGCTTTTGAATATCCATCCCCTGGTTGTTTTTCACGAACATCATGCACCGCTCCATCACCGGGTCCAGGTCCTGGCAGGACATGCGGTCAAAGCAGTCCAGCTGGGCCTGGAACATGTCCCCGCCGTTGGCCTTCAGCACCCGGCGGTACTCCTCCTTCACGTGGTTGCGTACCTCCTCCAGGAGGTAGGCAAAGAGGTCGTCCTTCCCGGCGAAATACTGGTAAAAGCTCCCCCTGGGGATGCCCGCCCGGCGGACGATCTGGTTGATGGACACGTCCACGAAGCGTGCGGAGGTAAATTCCTCCCAAGCGGCGTCGAGGAAGCGGCGCCGCTTTTCCTCCGGCAGCCGGAGGAAGGTCTCTGTACACATATGTATCCCTCACAACAAAAATGACAGGCTGTCGCAAAATGACAGGCTGTCACTTATTATAGTCGGGGCTAACGGCTCTGTCAACAGTTTTGTACTGGCAGGGCGTTAAGTTTCTGTGAATAAAAAACGGGCGGGCACAGAGGCCCGCCCCTACACGGCGTTCTATCGTTTGTGGGACCGTAGGGGCCCTGTCCCGGCCCGCTCTCCCGGTTAATACCGTTTCTCCAACCACCTGTAAATCACCCATCCGGCCACCAGCTGGAACACCGCGTAGCCCGCCAGGAACAGGATCATCAGGCTGGCCGTATCCTCCTCTACAACGCCGAAGGCGTCCAGTACGGAGAAAACCAGCAAGGCCAAGGCCACCGCCAGCAAGCCCAGAATGTAGGCGTACCGCCCGGACCGGTCCCGGAGCATGGATTTCCGCTCGTCCCGGAGCTCGATCTGCTCCTCCTCCAGGTGCCTTTGATAGGAATCGGGGGTTTCCAGCTTGGTCCATCTTACGTACTTGTAGACCTGCATGACGCCGGGACCGGTAAAGGCCCCGAAGAAGCCGCAGAACAGGCTGTCCAGGGGCGTTTCCAGCAGCAGCGCCGCCAGCAGGAACAGGATTCCCCCGGCAATCATGCCCAGGCCAGACCAAAGGTAACTTTTCTTCATTGGTTTCCGCTCCTTTCCCAAATGAAAATCTCCTCAATGGGGAGTCCGAAAAAATCCGAAATGGTGAACGCCAGTTCCAGGGACGGGCTGTAGCGCCCGTTCTCGATGGAGCTGACGGTCTGCCGGGAGACCCGGATGGCCTTGGCGAATTCCTCCTGCCGCAGCCCCCGGTTCTTCCGCAGCTCTTCTACGCGGTTCTTCATAGCCGCCTCCTTTCCGTGTAAAGGTCCCTCGACACACCGGAGCGGCCGCCTTCCGTGATGTAAAGGGTCCTTTACCTGTAGGCTACCACAGCCGGGCAGCTTTGTCAAGGGTGCTTTACATAAAAGTTTAAAAATTTGAGGTGGGGCTTTGCCCCCCCTCCCCCGCGCTCCTTGACAATATTTCCAAAAAATGCTATACTGACGCTGGTCGATTCGGCAAAACGCCGGGCCCTGCGGGCGGCGCCCGCGGGGGTCAACCAGGCCAACTATGAGAGGAGGAGAGGAACCGCGTGAATCAGACAGATCAGCGCTACCACCACTTCGTACAGATCCTGCGGGAGGAGCTGGTGCCCGCCATGGGCTGCACCGAACCCATCGCCATCGCCTACGGCGCGGCCAAGGCCCGGGAGGTCCTGGGCCGCCTGCCGGAGACGATCCTGGTGGAGGCCAGCGGAAACATCATCAAAAACGTCAAAAGCGTGGTGGTGCCCAACACCGGAGGGCTGAAGGGCATCGAGGCGTCCGCCGCCGCCGGCGCGGTGGCGGGAGACGCGGGAAAGATCCTGGAGGTTATCTCCCAGGTGACGGACGCACAGAAAGAAGCGATCAAGTCCTATCTGGCGAGCCATGAGGTCCGGGTGGCCCCCGCGCCGGGGGACGTGGTGTTTGACATCATCGTCACTCTCACCGCCGGGGAGGACACGGTACGCCTGCGCATCGCGGACTACCACACCAACATCGTCCTGATTGAAAAGAACGGCGAGACCCTGCTGGAGGCGGGAGCCGTGGTGTCCCAGGACGCGGCCGGGGGCCTGACGGACCGCAGCTGCATGTCTGTGGAGGCCATTGTGGACTTTGCGGGCACCTGCGATATCGAGGACGTGCGGGAAATCGTCCAGCGGCAGATCGACTACAACTACGCCATCGCCCAGGAGGGCATGAAAAACCCCTGGGGGGCCAACATCGGCAAGGTCCTCCGGGAGCACTACGGCGACGACATCAAGATTCGCGCCCGGGCCATGGCCGCCGCCGGGTCCGACGCCCGGATGAGCGGCTGCGAGATGCCGGTTATCATCGTCTCCGGCAGCGGAAACCAGGGCATCACCGCCTCGGTTCCCGTCATCGAGTACGCGAAGCACCTGGGGGCGGACGAGGAGAAAACCCTCCGGGCCGTCACCCTCAGCGACCTTCTGACCATTCACATGAAGACCGGCATCGGGCGGCTCAGCGCCTACTGCGGGGCCGTCAGCGCCGGGTGCGCCTCCGGCGCCGCCATCGCCTGGCTGAACGGCGGGGGCTATGAGGAGATCGCCCACACCCTGGTCAACGCCCTGGCGACGATTTCCGGCATGATCTGCGACGGGGCCAAGCCCTCCTGCGCCGCCAAAATCGCCGCCGCCGTGGACGCGGGCCTCCTGGGGTACAACATGTACCGCAGCGAGCAGCAGTTCCGGGGCGGGGAGGGCATCGTCTCCAAGGGCGTGGAAAACACCATCGCCAACATCGGCCGCCTGGGCCGCCTGGGCATGCGGGAGACGGACCGGGAGATCATCCGCATCATGACCGGCCAGCCCCCCAAGGCGTAAGAACTTCGCTTCCACCCGGCGTGCGCATGCGCAGGCTCCGCCGCGCGTATGCTGGAAGAAGACCGCGGAGCGGAATTTAAATGTGTTTCAACACAAGAAAGAGAGGAATCCTTATGGCCGCTGAGAAAAAGGGCATGAGCCTCCCCCTGAAGCTGCTGATCGGCATCGCCGTCGGCATCGTCTGCGGACTGTTCCTGCCCGAGAGCGTCATGACCATCGTGGTCACCCTGAAGTATGTCCTGAACCAGCTCATCATGTTCTGCGTGCCCCTGATCGTCATCGGCTTCATCGCCCCGTCCATCACCAAGATGGGCTCCAACGCCACCCGGATGCTGATGGTGGCCATCATTGTGGCCTACGCCAGCACCGTCCTGGCTACCCTGATGTCCATGATCGCGGGCTATGTCCTGGTGCCCTTCCTGCCCATCGCCTCCAGCATGGAGGGATTGAAGGAGCTGCCGGGCGTGGCCTTCCAGCTGGACATCCCCCAGATCATGCCCGTCATGAGCGCCCTGGTCTTCTCCGTCCTGATCGGCCTTGCCGCCGTGTGGACCAAGGCCAAGACCATCACCGCCGTGCTCCAGGAGTTCCAGAACATCGTCCTGAGCGTTGTGAAGAAGGTCGTCATCCCTGTTCTGCCCTTCTTCATCGCCCTGACCTTCTGCGGCCTCAGCTATGACGGCACCATCACCAAGCAGTTCCCCGCCTTCCTGCTGGCCATCGTCATCGTCATGGCGGGCCACTACATCTGGATGGCCGCGCTGTACGGCTTTGCCGGCGTATACTCCGGCCGCAGCTCCATTGAGGTGGTGAAGCACTACGGCCCCGCCTACCTCACCGCCGTGGGCACCATGTCCTCCGCCGCCACCCT
>CAJUJW010000068.1 GCA_910586735.1 uncultured Oscillibacter sp.
GATGGGCTTGACGCAGTGGATATCCTGGCAGATGAGCCGCAGGCGGCCGCCCATGTCGATGAGGCTCACCACGATGGCGTCGCCGGGCTTGCCCTCGAAGACCAGCCGGGCCGGGTCCTCCCGTCCGCCGATGCCCAGGGGGTGGACCTCAATCCTGGGGCGGTCCGCCGCCACGGAGGGGCAGACCTCCAGCATGTGGGCCCCCAGACTGTACTCCTGGCCCTTCACTAGATGATAGGTGTAGTCCTCCATAAAGGCGGAGGCCCCGTTGCCGCCCTCGCCCATGGCTTTCAGGATGGCGGTCATGGCCGACACCTTCCAGTCTCCCTCGCCGCCGTAGCCGTAGCCCTGGGCCATGAGGTGCTGGGAGGCCAGGCCGGGGAGCTGCTTCATGCCCCAGAGGTCCTGGAAGGTGTTGGAGAAGGCCAGGCAGCCCTCGGCGTCCATCATCTTCTTCATGGCAATCTCTTCCCGGGCCTGATAGCGGACGGTCTCCAGGTCGTCTGTGGCGAAGTCGTAGCTGGCTTTGTAGGTCTCCATCAGGGCGTCGATTTCCGCCTCGGTGACGGCGTCCATCACCTTCACCAGGTCGCCCACGGCCCAGGTGTTCACCTGCCAGCCAAGCTTGGTCTGAACCTCCACCTTGTCGCCCTCGGTGACGGCCACCTCCCGCATGTTGTCCCCGAAGCGCATGACCTTCATGGACTTCGACACGGCCGCGCCCACGGCGGCCTTCATCCAGCTGCCGATGCGGGATTGAACGTCCTCGTCCTGCCAGTATCCGGCGATGACCTTCCGGGGCTTCCGCAGGCGGGCCCCGATGAACCCGTGTTCCCGGTCGCCGTGGGCGGCCTGGTTCAGGTTCATGAAGTCCATGTCGATTTCCTCGTTGGGAATCTCCCGGTTGTACTGGGTGGCGAAGTGGCACCAGGGCTTCTGGAGGTTCGCCAGGCCGTTGATCCACATTTTGGAGGGACTGAAGGTGTGGCACCAGGTGATGACTCCGGCGCAGGAGTCGTCGTAGTTGGCCTCTTTGCACACGTCGGCAATCTCTTGATTGGTCTTGGCCGTGACCTTGTAGACCAGGGGGTAGGGCAGGGCGGCGCTCAGCTTCTCCGCCATCTCCCGGGCCCTAGCGGCCACGGTGTCCAGCACCTCGGGGCCGTAGAGGAACTGGCTGCCGACCACAAACCAGAACTGATATTGTTTCATGGAATTTCCTCCTTACAGGTATTCCACAGCGGCCCGCTCCACCGCGAGCAGGGCTTTGAACCGCTGAATGTATGTGTTGAAGCCCTGGACCAGGGCGGCGTCCGGCTGGACGGTGGTCCCGGAGGCTCCGGCGAAAACCCGCTTGCCCAGGAAGTCCTCCAGGCGCTCGTTTTCCGCCTTTTGCAGCATGTAGGCGGCAAGCAGAGCCATGCCGTAGGGCCCGCCCTCCCCCGCCGTCTCCATGCAGGTGACCGGGGCGTTGCAGGCGGCGGCCATGTAGCTCTGGCCCACCACCGGGGTTTTGAAGAGCCCGCCGTGGCCCGTCAGGGAGTCGATGGCGACCCCTTCCCCGGCCAGAATGTCCATGCCGATTTTCAAGGTGGACATGGTGGCGTAGAGCTGGGCCTTGAAGAAGTTGGCCAGGGAGAATTTCGTCTCCGGGGTCCGGGCCGCCAGGGGACGGCCCGCGTCCATGTGGGTGACGCCCTCCCCCGCCAGGTAGTTGCACACCAGCACGCCGCCGCAGTCCGGTTCCCCCTCCAGGCTCTTTTCGTAGAGCTTGGTGTACAGCTCGCCGGGGGAGGGATTCGCCCCGAAGAGCCGGGCCGCCTCCCCCAGGACGCCGACCCAGGCGTTGGTGTCGTTGGTGCAGTTGTTGCAGTGGACCATGGCCACCGGGGCCCCGGCGGGGGTGGTCACCAGGTCGATCTCCTCGTAGACCTTCTCCAGGGGCTTCTCCAGCACCACCATGGAGAAGATGGAGGTCCCGGCGGAGACGTTGCCCGTCCGGGGGGCCACGGCGTTGGTGGCGGTCATGCCGGTGCCCGCGTCCCCCTCCGCCGGGGCGAAGGGGATTCCAGGGGCCAGCAGACCGTCCAGCAGGGCCGCGCCGGACTCCGTGAGGGTCCCGGCGGCCTCTCCCGCCGTCAGCACCTTGGGCAGCAGGTCCCGGAGCTTCCAGGGGAGACCCTGCACCTTTGGCAGGGCGTCGAACTTCTCTATCATCCCGGCGTCGTAGTCCAGGGCGGCACTGTCGATGGGGAACATGCCGGACGCCTCGCCGATTCCCACGGCGTTCACTCCCGTGAGCATGTAGTGGACATAGCCCGCCAGGGTGGTAATGTGCGCGACTTGGGGAACGTGCGCCTCCCCGTTCAGCACAGCCTGATAGAGGTGGGCCACGCTCCAGCGCTGGGGAATGTTAAACCCAAAGAGTTCCGTCAGCTCTGCCGCCGCCGGGCCGGTAATGGTGTTCTGCCAGGTGCGGAAGGGGGTCAGCAGGTTCCAGTCCTTGTCGAAGGCAAGATACCCGTGCATCATGGCGGAGACGCCCATGGCGGCAACCTCCTCCCTGTTTTCCACCTGGGAGAGGGCCGCTTTCAGGCCCGTCCAGACCTCCTCCAGAGGGTAGGTCCAGACGCCGTTTTCAAACCGGGAAGCCCAGGTGTAATCGCCGGAGGAGACGGGCCGGAAGCCCTCGCCGATGGTCACGGCCTTGACGCGGGTGGAGCCCAGCTCAATGCCTAAACAGGTTTTCATCTTCCGCCCCCCTCACTGCTTGCTGGTGTTCTTCCGCAGCAGCACGACGCTTTGAATCACCAGGAACAGACAGAGCATGGCCGCCACGGTGATGTTGGACCACCACGCCTCGTCGAAGCCCAGGGAGGAGACGATGCGCTTGATGGTGTTCAGGCTCATGACTCCGAAGAAGGTGCCCGCCACGTTGCCCACGCCGCCGGTCAGCAGGGTTCCCCCGATGATGGAGGAGGCGATGGCGTTCATTTCGTCTCCCGCGCCGTTGGCCACGTCTCCGCTTCCCACGTGGAGGAAGTAGAGGATGCCGCCCAGGCCCGCCAGGAGGCTGCACAGGATATGGGCCAGGAATTTCGTGCGGCGCACGTTGATGCCCAGCATGTTGGCGCTTTGGTTGTTTCCGCCCACGGCGTAAAAGGCGCGGCCCAGCTTGGTCCAGCGCAGGAGGCAGAAGAGGAGCACCACCGCCAGCAGGGCGATGACCACGCCCACCTCCACATAGGCCGGGATATACTGGCCCAGCTTGTTGTTGGAGCCAAGGCCGGGGACGATGATACGGGTGTCCTTCACCGCCAGGAAGCCCTCGTTGGTCACCCGGATGGGCTCCTTGCTGACAATGGTGGTCATGCCCTTGGCGAAGAACATGCCCGCCAGGGACACGATGAAGGGCTGAATCTCCAGATAGGCCACCAGGTAGCCCTGGACCAGGCCGAAGGCCAGGCCGATGCCCAGGCCCAGAAGGAGGACGGTTCCGATGCTGCCGCCCTGCCGCTCCAGGTTCACCGCCCCGGCCATGCAGACCAGGCTGGTGACCGCGCCCACGCTGATGTCGATTCCCCCGGTTATCATGACGATGCTCATTCCGCAGGAGAGGACAATCAGGGAGGCGTTGTTGTTCAGGATGTTCAGGAAGTTCTGGGGCTTGGTGAAGCCGCCGCCCAGGAACACGACGGCGGACAGGTACAGGGCGAAGAACACCAGCACCGTAATGGTCAGCAGCAGGTTGGTGTCGCTCATGGACACCCGGGTTTTCATCCGCCCCTGCTTGTCAACAGCGATTCCTTTCGGCATGTCAGGACACCTCCTTCGCGGCCTTGGCAGGCGCTTTTTTCATGCTGGAGAGCTTTTCCCGCACTACCGGGGCGCTGAGCACCACCAGCAAAATGACCACCACCGCCTTGTAGGCGGGCAGGGCCGTGGAGGGCACCTCGTACTTATAAAGCGTGGTGGTGAGGAACTGGATGACGTAGGCCCCCAGGATGGAGCCGTAGATGTTGAACTTGCCGCCGGACAGGGCGTTGCCCCCCAGGGCCACCGCCAGGATGGCGTCCATCTCGATGTTTTCCGCAATGCGGGAGTAGTTGATGGAGCCGCTGCGGCTGACCCGGATGAAGCCCGCCACCGCCACGCACACGCCCAGAATCACATAGGTCAGCAGCTTGATGAGCTTGGGGTCCAGGCCGTTGAGGCGGGAGGAGTTGGCGTTGATGCCCACCGACTGGGTGTAGAGCCCCAGGGTGGTGAATTTCAGCACCAGCCAGAACACCAGAATCACAAAGGCGGTGATGAAAATCGGCGTGGGCACGGGAATGCCCGGCAGGAAGGTCCCCGCGTATTTAAAGGAGATATCGTTCATGATGGGCAGCTGGTTGTTGTTGATCCAGGCCGCGATGGACCGCCCGGCGGTGAACATAATCAGGGTGGCCACCATGGGCTGGATTTTGAAGTAGGCCACCAGCGTGCCGTTGAACGCGCCGAAAAGGGCGGTCACCACGATGCCGATGAGCACCGCCAGGAACAGGGGCATCTGGAGGGTATCGGCGGCAACCTGCCCGCCGCAGACCATCCGCAGAATGACGCTGCCCGCGATGGCCATGGTGGCGCCCACGGAGATGTCCTGTCCGCCGGAGGAGGCGGTGACCAAGGTCATGCCGATGGCCAGGATGACCAGCTCGGAGGCGTTGTCCAGCACGGAGATGATATTTCCGCTGAGCACCGGGTTGCCCAGGCTGTTCTCCTTGATGCTGACCGCGAAGAAGGACGGGTCGGCGATCAGGTTGAAAATCACCAGCAGGGCCAGGGCCGCGAAGGGAATGAAGAGCTGCTGCCGGACAAGCCGCTTGAGCAGGCTCTCGCCGGGCTGCTTCACTTTGGTCTCGGGGTTTTTCACCGGCGTCATCATTCGTCACCTCCCGCAATGGTCGCCATAATCTTCGTCTGGGTCAGGTCCTCTCCCGACAGCTCGCCCACGGCCTTCCGGTCCCGCATGACGATGAGGCGGGAGCAGGTGCGCAGCATCTCGTCAATCTCCGAGGAGATGAAGGTGGCGCTGGTGCCCTTCTCTGCCAGGCGCAGGACCAGCTTTTGAATCTCGATCTTCGTGCCGATGTCGATGCCCCGGGTGGGTTCGTCCAGAATCAGGTACTTGGGGTCCGTCAGGAGCCACCGGGCCAGGATGCACTTTTGCTGGTTGCCGCCGGAGAGGGACTTGATTGGGGTGTCCGCTGAGGCGGTCTTGATTTCCAGCAGCTTGATGTAGTTGTCGGCGAACGCCTCCGCCTGGGCCCTGGAAACGGGGTGGAAGAAGCCCTTCATCACCTGATAGGCCAGAATGATGTTCTCCCGGACGGAGAGGTCCCCCACGATGCCGTCGCCTTTCCGGTCCTCGGGAAGATACCCGATGCCCTGCTTCATGGCGTCCAGGGGCTTCCTGATTCTGACCTCCTTCCCGTCCATTTTCACCGTGCCGCCGGTGACGTGGTCCGCGCCGAAGATGGCCCGGACGCACTCGCTGCGGCCGGAGCCCAGGAGCCCCGTGAAGCCGTTGACCTCCCCTTTGCGGATGGAAAAGTCGAAGGGCTTGATGCCCGCGCTGCTGCACAGGCCCTCGGCCTCCAGCACGGGGGCCCCCTCCCGCTCTATGGCCACGCCGCCGGACTCGCCCTTGATGTCGGCCATGTCGTCCAGCTCCTTGCCCAGCATCTTGCTGACCAGCTGGACCCGGGGCAGGGCCTCAATGACGTACTCGCCCACCAGCTGGCCGTCCCGGAGGACGGTGATCCGGTCGCAGACCTCGTAGACCTGCTCCAGGAAGTGGGTGACGAAGATGATGCCCACGCCCTTCTTCCGCAGGTCCCGCATGAGGCCGAAGAGCTTCTGCACCTCCTGCTCGTCCAGGGAGGAAGTGGGCTCGTCCAGGATCAGCACCTTGCACTCCATGTCCACCGCCCGGGCAATGGCCACCATCTGCTGCACGGCGATGGAGCAGGTGCCCAGCTGCTGGGTGGGGCTGGCGGGGATGCCCAGGGACTCCAGGATTTTCCCCGCGCCGCTGTTCATGCTCCGCCAGTTGGTCACGGCCCCTTTCGTGCGGCCTATGTACATGTTTTCCGCCACGCTCAGGTTGGGGCACAGGGTGATTTCCTGATAGACGGTGCTGATGCCCGCGTTCTGGGCGTCCTGAGGGGACCGGATGACGGCGGGGCCGTCCACGCCCTCAATGCGGACCTCGCCCCCGTCCTTGGGGTACACGCCGGTCAGCACCTTAATCAGCGTGGATTTTCCGGCGCCGTTCTCCCCCATCAGGGCGTGAATCTCCCCCCTGCGCAGGGTGAAATCCACGTCCTGAAGGGCGCGCACACCGGGGAAATACTTGCAGATGCCCCGCATTTCCAATACCGCGCCTTGCTCCATAGGGATACGCCTCCTATCTTTCCATTTTTAAAAATACGGCGCGGCATGTCAGCCGCGCCGCATGTCAGGTCACGCGATGTTCGGATTCAGATTCTCTGAAATCAGGTGCCGTAGGTGTCCACGTCGGCCTGGGTCAGGGTGTCGCAGTCGAAGCCCTGCTCGGGGGTGTAGATGATCTTCTGGGCGGGCTGTTTGCCGGCGGCCAGGTCCTTGATGATGCTGTCCACGGTCTCGGCCTGGAGGGGATTGCACAGACCCATGTAGTTCCAGCTGCCCTCCAGCACGGCCTCGAAGGCCCACTTGTCGCTGTCGAAGCCCATAACAATCACGTCTCCGTCTTTGCCGTGGGTGATTCCGGCGGCGTCCAGAGCGGCCACGGCGCCACGGGCCATGCCGTTGTTTTCCGCGTAGACGACATTGAAGGGTTTGCCGGAGTCAATGACGGACTGGGTGATGGTGCGGGCGGTAGCCTCGTCCCAGTCGGCGGTCTGCTGGGTCACGTAGTTCCAGTTCCCCTCGGCGGCGACCTTCGCGTCCAGTGCGCCGGTGCGGCCCAGCTGGGCGTCGGAGCCCATGTGTCCCTGGATGTGGATGATGTTGTACTCGTCCAGGCCCTGGGCGGCCAGCCAGTCCACGGCGGTCTGGCCCTCGGCGGGCATGTCGGAGACCACGGCGGCTACGTACATGCTCTCATCGGCTTCCAGCATCCGGTCGAAGAGGATGATCTGGGTGCCGGCGGCCTGGGCGTCCTGGAGGACGGTGTCCCAGCCGGTGGTGGAGGCGGGAGAGAGGAGCAGGAAGTCCACCTCGTCCTGAACCATCTGCTGGGCGGTGGCGATTTGCTGGGCCGCGTCATTGTTGTTGTAGAAGGTGGCTTTGTACCCGTTTTCCTCGGTGAACATGGCCCGCATGGCCGCGTCGTTGGCAGTCCGGTAGCCGGATTCGTTGGGGTCGTTGTTGATGACTCCCACCGTGATCAGCTCGCCGCCGGCGGCGGGCTCCTGAGCGTCGGAGCCGGTGTCCGCCGGGGCGGAGTTTCCGCTGTCGGCGGGGGCGGTGTCGCCGTCGGAATTGCCGCCGCAGGCGGCCAGGGACAGGACCATGCACAGGGTCAGCAGGAGACAAAAGACTTTCTTCATGACCAATTCCTCACTTTCAAATTTTGGGTTCCCGCCGGAGGACCCTCCGGCTTCCATACCCGCATTAAAAACGATTCCCCGCCCAAAGTCAATACGTTTTTGGGCATAATATCTATTTTTGTATGGATAAATAGGACAAATCTTAGTTATTATGACATATAATGGTACAAATTTAAGAGGATAAAGCAGAGTAATTCCCTTTCATGTTGAAAATTTTACGATTTGTCTTTCTAATTTGTTTGTTTTCTTCCGGTCCTCGAAAGCGCCGGGCGATTTTTCCCCTCTGGCAGATTGCCCAAATCTCAAAAAATGGTCAATTTTCTTTGGAGGAAAGGTGAAAAATTTCGCCTGCCGGGCTGGGGTTCTCCAGCGGCGGCGGGCGAATTTTGTGTTTTCTTTTGAACAAAGCGACAAAGTTCCAAAAAGTATCAACCTTTATTTTGGGCAAATTACCTCCGCTCCTTGTTATAATGAAAGCAGTCCACAGCGGAAGGGGGCGCGGATATGGCGACAAAATACCAGCTTCTGGCAAACCGTCTCCGGGAGGAGCTGGCCCGGAACAGCGGGCGGCCCGGCTACAGGCTGCCCACCGAGCAGGAGCTCAGCCGGCAGTACCGCCTGAGCCGCCAGACCGTCCGGCACGCCCTGTCCCTTCTGGAGGAGGAGGGGCTGATTCAGCGGCGGCAGGGCAGCGGGTCCTACGCCACCGGCCGCCTCCCCGGCGAGGCCCCCCGGCAGATTGCCGTGGTGACCTCCTTCCTGGACGACTACATTTTCCCCGCCATCCTGCACGACGCCTCCGACGTGTTCTCCCGCCAGGGCTACTCCACCGCCGTCTACGCCACGGAAAACCGGGTCAGCACAGAGCGGGAGATTCTCCTCCGCCTGCTGGAGGAGCCCGTGAGCGGCCTTCTGGTGGAGGGGTCCAAGACCGCCCTGCCCACGCCCAACGCCGACCTCTACCAGCGCCTGCTCCAGACGGGCACGCCCATCGTCTTCCTCCACGGCGCCTACGCCGCCCTGGACCAGGTCCCCTGCGTGGCGGACGACAACTACGGCGGCGGCTATCAGCTGGCCCGCTATCTGGTGGGCAGGGGCCACCGGGAAATCGCCGGGATTTTCAAGAGCGACGACGTGCAGGGCCCCCAGCGCTACCACGGGGCGGTCTCCGCCCTCCGGGACGCGGGGCTCCTCATCCGGGACAGCCGCTTTGCCTGGTACGATACCGAGGACCGCCGCCATCTCCTGGAGGACAGGGACGCCAGCCTCCTGGCGGACTTCCTCCAAAAGAGGCTGGAGGACGCCACGGCGGTGATCTGCTACAACGACGAAATTGCCTACCACCTGATTCAGGCCCTGCTGGCGGCGGGCCGCCGGGTGCCGGAGGAGGTGGCGGTGGTCAGCTTCGACAACAGCTACCTGAGCCAGCTGGGCCCCGTGCCCATCACCTCCCTCAGCCACCGCAGCCGCATGGGCCGGGCGGCGGCAGAGCAGATGATCGGTCTGCTCCAGGGAGAGGCCCCCCGCTCCAAGTTCCTGGAGTGGGAGCTGGTCCCCAGAAGCAGCGGCTAGAGCGGATAAACAAAGGCCGGGACAAATGTCCCGGCCTTTTCGCGTCTCAATATTCCCGGCTTTCTATCAGCGCCTCCGTCAGGCTCTCCGAGGTGAAAATCTGTTCTTCCACGTAGCGGTGCTTTTCCGGCGTGCCGCCCGCCTCCATGGTTTGAATCGCCTCCTCCACCAGCGGCCCCAGCAGGGGGTTGCACTCCACCGCCAGGGCGATTTTTCCCCTCAGGCACTCTGTCAGGGCCCCCCGGGTGGCGTCGAAGGTGATGATCCTCACGCCCTGCTCCCCACAGACGCAGCCCTGCTCCTCCAGGGCCTGGAGGGCCCCGAAGGCGATGTTGTCGTTCTCGCAGTAGACCACGTCCACGTCCCCCTTCCCCGGCAGGGACGAGAGATATTCCGTCATGACCTCGTAGGTCTTGGCCTGGGTAAAGTCCCCGTCCAGCTGGGCCAGCAGTTCCCAGTTCCCGTGGGCCTCCACGGCCTCCTCCAGCGCCGCCGTCCGGCCCAGCTGGGCCGTGGAGCCCGGCGTGCCCTGGACATGGATGACGCGGACCGGGTCCTCCGCGCCCTGGAAGGTCTCCTCCATCCAGGCAACGGCAAGCCCGCCCTCCGCCCGGAAGTCGGAACCCACATGCGCCGCGTAGAGGCTTTCGTCCTCCACGTTCACCATGCGGTCCACCAGAATGACGGGGATGCCCGCCTCCTTCGCCTCCTGGAGCACGGAGTCCCAGCCGCTTTCGCTGATGGGCATCAGGACGATATAGTCCACCTGCTGCTGAATGAACTTTCGGACGGCGGAAATCTGGTTCTCCTGCTTCTGCCGGGCCACGTCGAACAGGAGGCGGTAGCCGTTTTCCTCCGTAAACACCGCCTTCATAGACTCCGAGTTGGCCACCCGCCAATCGGACTCCGCCCCGACCTGGCACATGCCGACGACAATCAGGTCCTCGTTGGAGGGTTCCCCGGGGGGTGTCCTCCCGCCCCCGCAGGCGCAGGAGAGGGCGAGGCCCAAAGTCAGCAGAGCGATTGAGAAAAAGCGTCTCATGCCTCCTCCTTTCCCCGGCGGGGAACCCGCGCCGTCACGGTGGTCCCCACGCCCTCCCGGCTGGAGAGGGTCAGCCCGTAGGGCGGACCGAACAGCAGACGCAGCCGCTCGTGAACGGTCACCAGGCCGAAGCCCACCCGCTCCCCGTTGGCAATGGCCCGGTTCAGCTCCTCCAGCCGCGCCGGGGTCATGCCCGCGCCGTCGTCCGTAATCTGGAGGAGCACGTCCGGCCCCTCCGCCCGGCTGGTAATATAGATGCAGCCCTTGCCCCGCTTGAGCTTGATGCCGTGGTACAGGGCGTTCTCCACCAGGGGCTGGAGGGTCAACTTGGGAAGCCGCGTCTCCCGCAGGGTGGGGTCGATCTGAATGGTGTACTCCAGAATGTCCTTGTACCGGGCCCGCTGAATCTGGAGATAGCTGCGGACGTGCTCCTCCTCCTCCCCCAGGGTGATGACATCCTCCCCCCGGCTGAGGGAGTGGCGGAAAAAGCTGGAGAGGTTGGAGACCATCTCCACCGCCGCCTGGGGCCGGTCCGCCTCGATGAGCCAGATGATGGTGTCCATGGTGTTGTAGAGAAAATGGGGGTTGATCTGGGCCTGGAGGAGCGCCAGCTCCGTCTTGCGGAGGCTGGCCTGCTTTTGGGTGATCTCCTGAATCTGGGCGTTGATCCGGGCGATCATCTGCTCCATGCCCTCGCTGAGGGTCCGAATCTCGTAGGTCTCCGACCGGACCGGTTCCCGGACCGTCAGGTCGCCGCCGATGACATCCTCCGCCCGGCGGCTCAGGTCCACCACCGGCTGGGCCACGGAACGGCTCAGCCGGACGCTGTAGCGGGCCAGCAGTACAATCAGCACGGCGGACAGGACCGCCACCAGCAGGATCTCCGCCGTAATCTGCCGGGAGATCTGCTGGCGCAGCAGGTTCAGCTGCACGGACTCATAGTAGAGGTAGTTGTACATGTACTCCTCAATCAGGGCGGTGAGAACGTAGATGTTGTTTTCCAGCTGCACCTGCCGGCTGTCGTAGCTCTGGGTCTTCTCAATCTGGTAAATCTTCCCCTCCAGGTTTTCGCACAGGTCCAGCACGCTGGTGATGGCCTGGAGGCTGTCTTTCTGGCTGGTGCTGTCCAGCAGGTCCTTAGCCAGGGCCTGAGCCGCCTGGACCTCCTGAATGGGCAGACCCTCGGAGTACCGGCTCTCGATGACGTAGTAGTACATTTTGAGGTCGATGTTTTCCTTAAAGTCCCGGTTGAACTCCGAGGCGGTGGTCACGTTGTAGAGGAGATTTTTGTACTGGCCGTTGTAGGCCAGCACCAGGGCCAGCGTCACCGCCAGGACCGCCGCCATGAAGCCGCAGGAGACCACCACCATGCGGCGCATCCGGCTCTGGATGGAATCCCGGCGGCTCATGGGCGCCTCCCCCCTCCCCGGTAGTCCCGGGGCGTGCAGCCCTGGGTCTTCTTGAACAGGAAGCTGAAATAGTGGGGGTCCTTGTACCCCACCGCCGCCGCCACCTCGCCGGAGCGCTTGTCCGTGGTGCGCAGCAGTTCCTTGGCCCGGTCCATCCGCTTGCCGGTGACGTACTCGGTGAAGGTGGCCCCGATCTCCTGGCTGAACACCGCCGAAAGGTAGTTGGCGGAGATGTTCACCTCCCGGGCCACCAGGTTCAGGGACAGGGATTCCTCGGTGAAGTGGCCGTCGATATAGGCCACCACCTGCTTGAGGAGCTGGCGGCACTGGCTGCTGGACGCCTGGTCCCGCAGCTCCGCCATCCGCAGCAAAATGGCGGTGAAATAGCTCTTCAAGTCCGCCGCCGTCACGTTCCGCCCCACCAGGTCCAGGCAGGTCAGGGGGGCGAAGGCCTCCCGCTGTCCCACGCCCAGGGAGGCGGCGAAGCGGTCCGCCGTAAAGCGGACAGAGAGCATCAGGTACTGGCAGAAGGGCTTGGAGCCCAGGGCCTCCTCCACGCTGTGTATGTACTCGTCCACGAAGCTGGGAATCTCCTGGGCGCTGGCGCTCTGCATCACGCCCAGCAGGATGGCGGGGTCCACCTTCCCGGCGTCCAGCTGGTCCAGGTGGCTGTTTCCTCCGCCGGTGCCGGTGAGGAAGCTGACGGTGTCCGCCGTCAGCACGTGCTGCTGGGGCAGGATGTGCCGGTAGGCCCAGAGGCGGGAGACCTCCTCAAAGCAGGCGGGCAGGGTGCTGAGCCGCTGGGTGGGCCAGCCCACGGCCACGTACCAGCTCTGTTCCGGGGCGTAGGCGGCGTACTGCTGGCGCACCGTGTTCACGCAGCGGCGGGCCAGCTCCTCCATCCGGGCGGTCTCGCCCTTGAGGAGCACGGCGTAGGTGGTCAGGTTCCAGCGGAGGAGGACGTATTCCGGGTACTTCAAAAAGTGCTCCAGCAGGGCGTCCCGGAGGCGGGCCCCCGGCTCGGAGTAGGCTTCCGCCGATCCCGGCGGTTCCGGCAGGACGGAGAAGAAGGCGATGGTGTAGCACTGGGCCCGGAGGTCGATGTCCAGTTTCGCCGCCGACTCGTAGATCTCCTGAACGGAGAGCTGCCCGGCCACCACCCGCTCGAAGAACACCCGGCGGGTGTACTGCTCGTACTCCTCCGCCTCCCGGTGGA
>CAJUJW010000069.1 GCA_910586735.1 uncultured Oscillibacter sp.
CCTCGTCGTCCCGGATGGCCTTGAAGGCCCGGCCGTAGGTGGAGTTGATCAGCAGGACGATGACCGCCACGCAGACCCCCGCCAGAAGGAAGGCCGCGAAGGTGGACAGCCGCAGCACCGTCTCCCCGGCGGCGTTGGTGATGTTGAAGCTGGAGAAGGTGGGGAAGTTTTTCAGGGCGTTGGCCCCGTTGGTGACGGGCCCCAGCTTATCCCACTGGAAGATGGCCCGGATAATCTCGCCGAAGCCCAGGGTGGCGATGGCCAGGTAGTCGCTCTTCAGCCGCAGCACCGGCAGTCCGATGAGCCAGGCCACGGCGGCGGCCACAAGGCCCCCCAGAATCAGCGCCGCCAGCACCCCCAGCACCAATCCCACGGCCCCGCCGCCGAACATCTCCGGCAGGGAGAAGTTGATGGCGGAACCATTATATATATAGTATACGGACTCCCGCTGGGCGGTGGGAATGGTCAAAATGGCGTAGGTATACGCCCCCAGCAGCATGAAGCCCGCCTGTCCCAGGGAGAACAGGCCCGTGAAGCCGTTCAGCAGGTTCATGGACACCGCCACCAGGGCGTACACCGCGCCCTTTTTCAGGGAGGTGAACAGCATGATGTTCTTGTTGGGGTCCAGGGTGTTCTCCAGGACCACCACCAGCGCCAGCAGCGCCGCGGCGCACAGCAGGGTAATCCAGGCGCTCTTGTTTACCGTTTTCTTCATTCCGTCCGCCCCCCTTACACTTTGTCGGTGACCTTCTCGCCGAAGAGGCCCGTGGGCTTCACCACCAGGATGATAATCAGCAGGGCGAAGGTAAAGGCGTCGGAGAAAATGCTCCAATTAGAGCCCTTGATGACGCTCTCGCAGATGCCGATGAGGAAGGCCCCCACCACGGCCCCGGGAATGGAGCCGATGCCCCCGAACACCGCCGCCACGAAGGCCCGGAGGCCCGGCAGCGCGCCGGACAGGGGGACGATGGACTGGTAGTTGGTGAAGTACAGCACGGAACCCACCGCCGCCAGGAAGGAGCCGATGATGAAGGTGACGGAGATGACCGCGTTGATTTTGATGCCCATGAGCTGGGCGGTCTCAAAGTCCTTGGCCACGGCCCGCATGGCCATGCCCACCTTGGTGTGGTTGATGAGCTGGGTCAGGGCCAGCACCAGAACCAGCACCAGCACCGGCGTAATCACCGTGACCCACTTGGTGGGAACGCCGAAGATGGTCACGGTGGCGGAGATGCCGGGAATCTCGGGGTACATCTGGGGCAGGCCGCCGGTGACGTAGGTGGCCAGGTTCTGGAGCAGGTAGCTGACGCCGATGGCGGAGATCATGACGCTCATCCGGGGCGCCTCCCGCAGGGGCTTGTAGGCCGCCCGCTCGATGACGAAGCCCAGAAGCACCGTCAGAACCAGCACCAGGGGAATGGCCGCCGCCAGGGGCATGCTGGCGGAGAGGTAGACCATCATCAGGCCCGCCACCATGAACACGTCGCCGTGGGCGAAGTTGATCAATCGCAGGATGCCGTAGACCATGGTGTACCCGATGGCGATGAGGGCGTACTGTCCGCCCAGGGACACGCCGGAGAGCAGGATGGAAATGGCGTATTGCACGAGGGAACCCTCCCTTGTTTTTTTATAATGTGTGGGACGCGCGGAGGCCGCGAAGGACCGTCTCGAAAAAGGCCGAACCAGCCCCTTTCGAGGCGGCCCTGCGAAACACCGGAACCTGCCGGAGGAAAAACTCCCCCGGCAGGTAACGGAAACGCGTGGTCGTAAATTTATTTGGCCGTCTGGACGGTCTCCAGGGTCCAGGCCCCGGCGGCGTTGTCCGCCGTCTTGATATAGGCGGTATCCCGGATGGCGTCGCCCACGTCGTCAAAGGCAATTGCGCCGGAGACGCCGGTGTAGCTCAGGCTGGGCAGGGCGGCCTTGACGGCGGCCTTGTCGGGGGAACCGGCGGCCTTCAGGGCCTCCAGAGCCACATAGTAGGCGTCATAGCCCATGGCCGTCACCGCCGCGATGGTGTCGTCTCCTCCGTTGTTGGTCATGGCCGTGGAGTCCTCGTTCAGCCAGGCTTTGATGCCCTCGTCGAACTCAGGTGCGCCGCCCTCCTGGTAGAAGGTGGAGACATAGATCTGCACGTTGGAGCCCTGCGCGGCGGAGAGGACCTTGTTGCTGTCCAGGGTGTCGGAGCCCAGGATGGGAATCTCCAGACCCATGGAGGCGGCCAGCTTCACGATCTGAGTGGAGTAGGCGATGGAGACGGGGCAGAAGATGACATCCGCGCCCTCGGCCACGGCCTTGTTCAGATAGGTGGAGAAGTCGGAGGTGTTGGTGGGGAAGGAGTCCTTCACGCAGGCGCCGTCGAAAGCCTGCTCAAAGTAGTTCAGAAGGCCCTGGTCGTAGTCGTTGCCCAGCTCGCCCAGGAGGTACGCCTTCTGCGCGGAGAACTTCTCCGTGGCGAAGTTGGCCAGAACGGTGCCCTGGAAGGGGTCCAGGAAGCAGATGCGGAAGTAGTAGTCGTTGCCCGCGGTGACGCCGGGGTTCGTGCAGGTGACGCCGATGGCGGCCAGGCCCGCCTCGTCAAACACGGGGCCGCCGGCGATGGACACGCCGGAACCGTAGGAGCCCAGAACCAGGCTCACGTCCTGGCTGACCAGCTGGCTGGCGGCGGTGGGCGCCTTGTCGGAAGAGGAGCCGTTGTCTGCGTAGACCAGCTCGACGCTATAGGTCTCGCCGCCGATTTCCACCGTGGGGGTTTCCTTGTTGGCGTACTGCATGCCCAGCATCTCCTGCTTGCCGCCCGCGCCGGAGTCGCCGGTGGCGGGCTCAAACACGCCGATGCGGACAACCTTGTCCCCGGCGCTGCCGGAGTCTGCGGGCTGGGAATCCCCGGCGGGCTGGGAGCTGCCGGAGTCGCCGGACCCGGAGTTGCCGCCGCAGGCGGCCAGGCTCAGGGCCATGGCCAGAACCAGAAGCATCGCGAAAAATTTCTTCATTCTTTTCATCCTCCTATTTCAATAGGACCTTCGTCCCTGGTATGCCGATTATTTTACGTCCTTTCCCCCGGTTTTGCAAGGTAAATTCTTCACAGAAAGATTCCCCGGATTCCGCCGCCTCCGAGGATTTCGTTTTCAAATCGACGCCGTTTTGTCCTCCTATGGAGGACATTTTGAAAATCGCGGAAAAATAAACCGGCCTGCCGTCCGTCTCCGGCGGACATTCGTTTTCGTGATTTTGCTGAACCCCAAATTTTTTTCCAGAAAATTTCCCTGCCGGGCCGCCGGTTGTTATTGCAATACCGCCGGATTATGGTATAATGGTGTCATTGCTCTATGACAAGAACGGAGTGGGAGGAACCATGACTATGCGTAAAAAAAGTATCAAAAGAACGGTATTGATCCGCGCTGTGGCGGCCCTGGTCTCGATTCTGTTGTTCAGCTTTGTGACCACGGCCAACATTCTGCGCATCCAGAGCGTTCAGAACAGCAACACCCGGGCGGCCGAGCTGCTCCAGCGGGCCCAGGGGGCGGAGACGGCCCACTATAAATGGGCCAGCAACCTCAGCAACGCCCTCTACGCCGGAGCCGAGTTCACCGGCAGCACCGACCCCACCAAATGCACCCTGGGCCAGTGGATCTACGGGAACGACGAGATTACGGACCCCACAATCCTGGCCCTGCGCAACGAGCTGGAGCCCTTACATAAGGAGATTCACCAGTCCGCCACCCACGTGCTGGACCTGCTGAAAAGCAGCCCCAAGGCGGCCCAGGACTACTACCAGGAGACCATCCTCTCCAACATCAGCACCCTGGTGGGCAAGCTGGACAAAATCGTGGAGCTGGAGACCAACGCCAACAACGACGGTCTGGCCCGGCTGCATACCCTGATTATCCAGATGCAGCTGGTGTGCTGCGTCTGCCTGGTGCTGGCCCTGATCTGCCTCATCGGCCTGGTGACCTTCGTCAGCAAGCACGTGGTGAAGCCCATCCTCCTCATCACGGACCGGGCCCGTCCCCTCCAGGAGGGCCGCCTGGACCTGCAAATGGACTACCAGTCTGAAAACGAGCTGGGCGAGCTGGCCAAAACCCTGGAGGACTCCGTGGGCCTCATCCACAGCTATGTGGAGGACATCAACCGCATCATGGGCCAGCTGTCCCAGGGGAACTTCGATGTGGCCACCTCCACGCCTTACATCGGCGATTTCCAGTCCATTGAGTCGTCCCTGAACAGCTTTACCTCCACCATCTCTGAGACCCTGGGCTCCATCGTCCAGACCCAGGGCCGGGTGTCCAGCAACGCCGGGCAGCTCTCCAGCGGGGCCCAAGCCCTGGCCCAGGGGGCCACGGAGCAGGCCAGCGCCGTGGAGGAGCTGTACGCCACCCTGGACGACCTGTCTAAGAACGCGTCGCGAAACGTCCAGTCCGCCGCCGACGCCCTGGAGAAGGCCCGCCTCACCGGGGAGCAGGTCACCGTCAGCAGCCAGCAGATGGAGCAGATGGTCTCCGCCATGACGGACATCACCAAGTCCTCGGAACAGATCGGGCGGATCATCGCCACCATCGAGGACATCGCTTTCCAGACCAACATCCTGGCCCTGAACGCCGCCGTGGAGGCCGCCCGGGCGGGGTCCGCCGGCAAGGGCTTCGCCGTCGTCGCCGACGAGGTGCGCAGCCTGGCCACCCGGTCCGACGAGGCCGCCAAGGCCACCAAGGACCTGATCGACAACTCCGTCCAGGCCACGGAACAGGGCAGCCGCATCGTGGGCCAGGTCTCCCAGTCCCTGAAAAAGACCATGGAGCTGGTGATGCAGTCCAACACCACCATCAACACCATCGCCGAGGCGGTCCAGGCGGAATCCGCCTCCATCGCCCAGGTGACGGAGGGCATCGGCCAGATTTCCGCCGTGGTCCAGACCAACTCCGCCAGCAGCGAGGAGTCCGCCGCCGTCAGCTCCGAGCTCTTCGAGGAGGTCCACAAGCTGGAGTACGAGACCCAGAAGTTCCAGCTCAAGCGCTGATTCACAGACAAGCCGCCTGGATGTCCTCCAGGCGGCTTTTTCTCACTCCAGCAGTCCGGCCCGCCGCATCTGGGCAGTCTTGGACTGGAGGCGGGCGAAGGAGGTCACGGTGTCGTCCGCCTCCAGCAACGCCTGCGCCTCCGGGGACAGGGTCTGGAAAAACTCATAGGCCGAGAGGTCCTGGTCCAGCAGGTCCTCCAGGCTCAGATATTCCTCGTCATACATTTCTGTCACCTCCGGACTTAGAATGCCCGGATTTTTAAGGAGGCCGCCATGGAATTTCAAACAATTTCTGACAGTAAGCGCCGCTTCCTCCCCTTGCTCCTCCTGGGGGACGAGCAGGAGGACATGATAGAGCGCTATCTGGATCGCGGGACCCTCTGGGCCCTGTACGACGGCGGCGTCCTCCGGTGCGTGTGCGTGGTGACGGAGGAGGGCGGCGGGGACTTTGAGATCAAAAACCTCGCCGTGGCCCCGGAGAGCCAGCGGCGAGGTTATGGCAGAGCTATGGTGGAGCACGTGGCCCGGCAGTGCCGGGGGCGGCGGCTTCTGGCGGGCACCGGGGACAGCCCGCTGACGGTGCCGTTCTACCAGGCGTGCGGCTTCCGGGAGGACCACCGCATTCCCAATTTCTTCACCGGGAACTACGACCACCCCATTTACGAGGCGGGGCGGCTGCTGACGGATATGGTGGTGTTTGCCATGCCGCTGTAGGGCTCAGGCGTAGAAGGATAGGGTGCCGTAGTATTTGCAGACGGTGGACGTATCATAGTCGGACTTATAGGAGTCGAAGACTTCCGGCCCGTAGCGCAGGAGGAAGTAGTCCAGGTCGTGGAGCTTTTTGTACACGTTGTTCACGTGCTCCATTTCGTGGCCCTTGGCCAGTTCCATTTCCTCCGCCAGATAGCGCAGTTCGGCTTTCAGGTCCTCGTTTTGGGCGGACGCCTCCAGCTCCTCCATTAAGGAGATGAAATCGTCCGCGGCGTAACGGTTCTCCACCGAGACCGGCGAGGCGTACTTGCCGTAAAATTCATCCTCCGTAAGGCCCTCCCTCGCGCAGACGGCCTCCATGTCCAGGCCGCCGTCGTAAGCCCATCCTATCTGGATTTCCCCCGTTCGGTCGAAATAGTTCCAATACAGGCTGTCCGGGTCCTCCAGCTTCCCGAAGAGATTGTCGTAAAGATAGCCCTGCTCCAGCCACAGGTTGGCGGTTTTCACGGCCTCGGCCAGCCGGCCGGCCTGTTCCATGCCCTCCAGCGCCGCTTCCCGGGCGGCCAATACCGCCTCCTTGGCGGGGTATTCTGGGCGTTCCGCTTGGATATCCGCCGTCCCGGTCTCCTTCGAGACAATGGGGGCGGGGGACTCGGGCGGGGCGCTTTCCGCGCCGCTGGCCGCGGTGGAGGCGCAGCCTGTCAGCAGGAGGGTGAGAAGGCAGATGCGCGTCAGAGTTTGAAAGCGCCGCATAGCGGGTTCCCCCTTTTCAAAATTTTCCTGATGGTATCACATTCCGTCTTTCCCGTCAAGGGCAAAAAGGGGACGTGGTTTTCACCACGTCCCCTCTCATCGTCTCTCCCTGTAAGGCAAAACACCTTTACTCCGCCACGGCGGCCTTCAGCGCCTCCACCCGGTCGGTCTTCTCCCAGGCCACGCCCAGGTCCTCCCGGCCCATGTGGCCGTAGGCGGCCAGTTGGCGGTAGATGGGCTTGCGCAGGTCCAGGTCCCGGATGATGGCGGTGGGCCGCAGGTCGAAGACCTTGCCGACCGCCTCCTCCAGCTTGGCGTCGCTGACGGTTCCCGTGCCGAAGGTGTCCACCAGGACGCTGACGGGCTTGGCCACGCCGATGGCGTAGGCCAGCTCAATCTGGCAGCGCCGGGCCAGGCCCGCGGCCACGATGTTCTTGGCCACCCAGCGGGCGGCGTAGGCGGCGGAGCGGTCCACCTTGGTGGGGTCCTTGCCGGAGAAGCAGCCGCCGCCGTGGGGGGCGCTTCCGCCGTATGTATCCACGATGATCTTCCGGCCCGTCAGACCCACGTCGGCGGCGGGGCCGCCCTTGACGAAGCGCCCGGTGGGGTTCACGTAGTATTTCGTGTGCTCGTCCAGCATGCCGGCGGGCAGGACCTCCTTGGCCACCAGGTTGATCATGTCCCGGCGGATCTGCTCCAGGGTCACGTCCGGGTTGTGCTGGGTGGAGATGACCACGGTGTCGATGCGGACCGGGTTGTTGTTTTCGTCGTATTCCACGGTGACCTGGCTCTTCCCGTCGGGGCGCATGTAGTTCACCAGCCCGCCCTTGCGGACCTTGGTCATCTGGAGGCAGAGCTTCTGGGCCAGGGAGAGGGGCAGGGGCATCAGCTCCGGCGTCTCGTCGCAGGCGTAGCCGAACATCATGCCCTGGTCGCCCGCGCCGTGGTTCAGCTCGGATTCCTCGTTGGTTTTGTTTTCCAGGGATTTGTCCACGCCCAGGGCGATGTCGGCGGACTGCTCGTCGATGGAGGTGATGACGCCGCAGGTGTCGCAGTCGAAGCCGTATTTGCCCCGGTCATAGCCGATGTCCCGGACCACCTCCCGGGCGATTTTGTCGATGTCCACATAGCAGCTGGTGGTGATTTCGCCCATGACGTGGATCAGCCCCGTGCAGGCCGTGGTCTCGCAGGCCACCCGGCCCTGGGGGTCCTGCTCCATGATGGCGTCCAGGACGGCGTCGGAAATCTGGTCGCAGATCTTGTCGGGATGCCCCTCCGTCACGGACTCGGAGGTGAAGAGATAATGTCTTGCCATAGCGTACTCCTTTTCGCCCCGCCGGGGCGGCGCGCCTGTTTTCTCCCGCGCGCTGGGACGATTTTTGGCCGGCTTGAACGGGCCCTGGAGGGCAAAGAAAACCGCGCGTTTCGGCGGCGAAACGCGCGGGAAGGGTTCCTCTCGCTCCTCATCTCTCGTTTCCGCCGGATTTGGCACCTTTGCAATTGCAATGCAGGTTGCCGTGGTTTCATCGGGCCGTTCCCTCCGCCACTCTTGATAAGGATATTTACTTATCTTCATTGTATCAGGTCCTGCCGGTTTGTCAAGGGTCCCGGCCCTTTTTTTCGCCGGAATTTTTTGCCCCCGGCGGCATTGTTCAAAAAATGTTGGTGACTTTTTCCTGGGAACAGGGTATAATGCTCTTTGCACTCGAACGCGAAATTTTAGGAGGGAGCTTCCTTGAGAAAGCTGAACAGCGCCATGGAGCGCTTCGCCATCCGGCACCCGGGCTTCGGCGTCCCCAACCTCATGCTGTACATCGTCATCGGAAACGCCGCCGCCTTCTTCCTGCTGCGCATGACCGGCGGGCAGGCCATCCAGTTCTTATACTTCGACTGGGCCCTGGTCCTCCGGGGGCAGATCTGGCGGCTTCTAACCTTCATCTTCGTGCCCCAGAGCCTGGACCCCTTCAGCCTGATTCTCTCGTTGTACTTCACCTGGTTCATCGGCTCCATGCTGGAGCGGGAGTGGGGCACGCCGAAGTTTAACCTCTACTACCTCTCCGGCGTGGTCCTCACCATCGTCACCGGTATCGTCAGCCACTACGCCTTTCACTACGGCATCCTGACGGGGACCTACTACGTGGGCATGTCCATGTTCCTGGCCTTCGCCGCCCTCTACCCCGACGCCCGGCTGATGCTGTTCTACGTCATCCCCATCAAGGCCAAGTGGCTAGCCCTGGCGGACATCGCCCTCTTCGCCGTGGATGTCATCGCCGCCCTGCTGCGGGGAAGCTGGCTCAGCGCCCTGCTGCCCGTGGTGGCCCTGCTGAACTTCCTGGTCTTCTTCTGGTGCGAGATTGTGGACCAGATCGACCGGCAGAGGGGCTACTCCCGGCACAGGAACTCCCACCAGACCATCCAGTTCAAGTCCGCCGTCCGCAAGCAGCGGAAGAAGGAGGCCCAGCAGGGCTACCGGCATAAGTGCGCCGTCTGCGGCCGGACGGACACGGACTACCCGGACCTGGAGTTCCGCTACTGCTCCCGCTGCGCGGGCTACCACTGCTTCTGCCAGGACCACATTTTCAGCCACGAGCATTTCAAGGAGTGAACCGTTTGAAACATCTCGCCCTTCCCCTCCGCCGCCTCTCCCTGCCCCTCAGCCTGCTGGCGGCGGTCCTGCTGACCGGCGGCGTCACCCTTCTGGCCCTCTGGTGTCAGCCAAACTCCTTCCGGGTTTTAATATCCGGCTTCCTCCGCCAGCCCCTGCTGATCGTTCTGAACGCCCTGCCCGTGGGCCTTTTGATCCTGGCGGCGGCGGCCCTGTTTCGGAACGTCTTCCTGGGTGCGGCCCTGGTGAACTTCCTGGTGTGCGCGCTGTCCATCGCCAACCGGGTGAAAATTGAGGTCCGGGACGAGCCCGTATTCCCCCGGGACTTCGCCCTTTTAAAAGAGGTGGGCAGCGCCCTGGAGAGCTACGACATCCGCTTTCCCCTCCCGCAGATCGGGGCGGTGGTCCTGGTGACCGCCGTCCTTGCCGTCCTGGGCCTCCTGTTCAGAAGCGAACCCTTCCCCCTGGAGCGCCTCCGGGGCTGGCTGGGCAGCCTCCTGGGCTTCGCCGCCTCCCTGGCGGTTTTGGCGGGGCTGATCCTCACCGTCTGCGCCTCCAAGGACCTATACCAGTCCTTCAAGGTCAGCAACGCCGAGTACGTCCCCGCCGTCTTCAACGACCTGGGCTTTCCCTACGCCTTCTGCCACCACTTCACCACCTATCTGGTGGACCGGCCCGAGGGCTTCAGCCGCGCCATGGCGGAGTCCTGGGAGACCGGAGACAAGTCCGGCCAGGGAAAGCCCGTCAGCGTGGTCATGGTGATGAACGAGGCGTTCTCCGATATCACCGACGCGGATGTGTTCCGCTATACAGAAGAGAACGACCCCCTGGCCAACCTCCACGCCCTCCGGGAGGACCCCCACGCCCTCAGCGGCCACGTGGCGGTGCCCGGCTTCGCGGGAGGCACGGCGAATACGGAGTTCGACGTGCTGACGGGCATGCAGACCAACGCCCTTTCCGCCTCCACCACCTCCGCCATGCGGGTGGTGAACCGGAACCTGGACAGCCTTTTCCGGGTCTTCGGGAACGACGGCTATGAGACCTCCTTCTACCACCCCGGCGACAACTGGTTCTACAACCGGGAAAACGTCTACCGCTGGTTCGGCGCGGAGGAGACCCGCTTTGTGGGGGACATGGAGTCCCCGGAGTACAAGGGCCGCTGGGTCACGGACGGCTACGCCGCCGGCCTCATTGAGGAGGCGTTCGAGGCGGCGGAGGCCCCGCTTTTCCACTTCACCACCACCATCCAAAACCACATGTCCTACACCGCCGACAAGTACGGCCCGGACTACGAATTCCCCCCCACGGGCGTCCCCGGCCTCTCGGAGGAGGTGGAGGCCCTCCTCAGCGTCTATGTGGAGGGTGTCCGGGACGCGGACGCCATGCTGGGCCGCCTCTGGAAATACTTCGACGGACGGTCCGAGCCCGTGGTGCTGGTCTACTTTGGGGACCACCTGCCCTACCTGGGCAACGACATGCTGGGCTACAAGGAGCTAGGGCTGGACGCGGCCGCCCCGGAGGGGGAACAGCGGGACCCCTTCTCCCCCTACAAGACCCCCTACGTCATCTGGGCCAACGAGGCGGCGGCGGAAGCCCTGGACTGGGACCGGGCCGTGGAGGCCCTGGACCTGCCGGAGTCCATCTCCGCCTGCTTCCTGGGGACCGCCGTCCTGGAGCTGACGGGCCGGGGGAACGAGAGCCCCTGGTTCTTCTTCCTCAGCGAGCTGCGCCGGGAGCTGCCTGTGGTCCAGAGCGGCCTCTGTCAGCTCTTTGACGGCTCTGTCACGGATGAGCTCACGGTTGAACAGCGGGAGCTGGTCCAGCAGTGGCGGCGCTGGAGCTATTACAAGCTCCAGTACAAGGAGGTCCCATGAAGGCCCGGCCCCTGGCCCTGTGCGGCGTGCTGGCGGCCCTGGCGGCGGCCCTGCTGTGCATGGGCGGCATGATTCCCGGCATGGTTTTCTGCGCCCCCATTCTGGCCATGGCCGTGCTCCTGCCTGCCCTGGAGGAGCTGGGCCCCAAGACCGCCGGAACGGTTTACGCCGCCGTGTCCATCTTGGGTCTGCTCCTGTCCCCCAACCGGGAGACGGCCCTGGTGTACGTCTTCTTCGGCTGGTATCCCATCCTCCGGCCCAAGATCGCCGCCCTGCCCTCCCGCCTCCTGCGCCTCCTGGCCCGGCTGGCGGTGTGCAACATCGCTGTCCTGGTGCTCTATGGGCTGGTCCTGCGGCTCATGGGCCTGACGGCGGACCTGCTGGAGTCCGTCTGGTACTTCAACGCGGCACTGCTGGCGGCGGGGAATCTGGTGTTCCTGCTGACGGACGCCACCCTGGCCCGGCTCACCAATATCTGGCACTGGAAACTCAAGAAATATCTCTATCAATAATATGAGGTGATATCATGAAAACCGCGCTGGTCCTGGAGGGCGGAGCCCTGCGGACCATCTACTCCTCCGGCGTGTGCGACGCCTTTCTGGACGGGGGACTCCCCCTGCCGGACTACACCCTGGGCGTCTCCGCCGGCATTGCCTACGGCGTCAGCTACCTGTCCCGGCAGAGCCGCCGGAACCTCCAGCTGGTCTGCCGCTACGCCAACGACAGACGCTATATGGGCTTCCGCAACCTGGCGAACCCCCAGAACCGCTCTTACTTCGGCCTCAAGTTCGCCTACGAGACCATCCCCAACGAGCTGATCCCCTTTGACTACGATACCTTCGCCGCCTACCCCGGCCGGGCGGAGGCGGTAGTCACCAACGTGAACACCGGAGAGGCGGAGTATTTCCCCGTTCCCCGGCGGGAGACGCCCAACCTGGTGCTGGAGGCCACCTGCGCCATCCCGCTGATGTTCCCCGTCATCGAAATCGGCGGCCAGCCCTATCTGGACGGCGGCTGCGCCGACGCCATCCCCTGGCGGCGGGCTCTCCGGGAGGGCTGCGACCGCATGGTGGTGGTGCTGACCCGGGAACGGGACTATTATAAGAAGCCCGGCCGGGCGGACCAGGCCATGGCCCGGGCCTTCAAAAAGTACCCCTGCTTTCAGGAGACCATGCGCACCCGGTCGGACCGGTACAACGCCTGCCGGGAGGAGCTGTTTGCCCTGGAGCGGCAGGGCCGGGCCCTGGTCATCGCCCCGGAGGACACCCTGGGCTGTTCCCGGACGGAGAGAAATCTGGACACCCTCCGGGCGCTGTGGCAGCAGGGCTATTTCGCCGGACGGCGGGAAATGGAGCGGGTTCGGGAGTTCTGGACGAAGGAGTAAAAAACGGAGCGGCTTTTCAGCCGCTCCGTTTTTCGTTCTCTGAAAGTCTGGCTCAATCTTCACACAGGCCCGCAGTGATGATGGCCATGGAGTAGACCTCCTGGGCGTTGCAGCCACGGGAGAGGTCGTTAATGGGGGCGTTGAGGCCCTGGAGAATGGGGCCGTAGGCGTCGAAGGAGCCCATGCGCTGGCAGATCTTGTATCCGATGTTGCCCGCGTTGATGTCCGGGAAGATGAAGGTGTTGGCCTGGCCGTGGACGGGGGAGTCGGGGCACTTGGTCTTCATGACCCGGGGGGACACGGCGGCGTCGAACTGAAGCTCGCCGTCCACCACCACGCCGGGGAGGGAGAACTTGGCCTTTTCGCAGGCGTTGTGCATTTTGTCCACGTCCTCGCCGGCGCCGGAACCGTGGGTGGAGTAGCTGAGGAAGGCCACCTTGGGGTCGATGCCGAAGGTCCGGG
>CAJUJW010000070.1 GCA_910586735.1 uncultured Oscillibacter sp.
GCCCCAGGCGATGAAGGCTCCAATGTTGGGCATGACCATGCCGCTGAGGAACCGTCCAAATTTTTGGACCTTTTCTTTCATGGGTTCAACTTCCTTTCTCTCGCAATATTTAGGGGACAGGAAACAGTATACCGCTTCCCGGCTAAGGAAAACAAAGAAACGATGGGGTCACATGTCCGCCAGGAGGCTCCGTATCTCCTCCCCGCCGGCCAGCCCGTCGGAAAAGGCGGTGGCGGACCCGGCGGCGCAGCCCATGCGGTGGGCGGTCTCATAGTCGCGGGAGGACAGCCACCCGGCCAGGAACCCGGCCACCATGGAATCCCCCGCGCCCACGGTGTGGCGCGCCGTCCCCGGGGGCACCCCCAGGCGGCGGGCCCCGCCGGTCTCGTCCAGCAGCAGCGACCCCGCTCCGCCCATGGAAACCAGGACGTTCCTGGCTCCCTGGGCCTGGAGGCTTTGGGCCAGGGGGAGAATCTCCTCCTCCGAGAGGGTCTCCCGGCCGAAGAGCTCCCCCAGCTCGGCGCTGTTGGGCTTGATGAGGAAGGGGCGGTAGGGCAGCACGCCCCACAGCACGTCCCTGGCGGCGTCCACCACCGTCAGGACACCCCGGCCCTCCACACGGGCCAGGATGGTTTGATACACGTCCGCCGGAAGCCCCGCGGGCAGGGACCCGGCCAAAACCAGCACGTCCCCCTTCCCCAGGCCGTCCAGCTTTTGCAGCAGGGCCTCCAGGGCCGGGGCGGGAATGGGGGGACCCTGGCTGTTGATTTCCGTCTCGCCGCCGCCCCCGCCGGAGCGGATCTTGACATTGACCCTGGTCAGGCCCTCCTCCAGGCGGATGAAGTCCGTTCGGATGCCGCCGGCCTTCAGCCCGTCCTCCAGGGCCCGGCCCGTGAAGCCGGCCACAAAGCCCAGGGCCACGGTCTCCACCCCCAGGCCCCGCAGGACGGTGGAGACGTTGACGCCCTTGCCGCCGAAGTGCATGTGCTCCCGGCTGGTGCGGTTCAGCTCTCCGGCCCGGAAGCCGTCCACCAGCACCTCGTAGTCCAGGGCGGGGTTCAGCGTTACCGTATAGACCACGGCTACACCTCCCTGATGTCCGTATAGTCTCTGTACCGCCGGTCCGGCAGACGGTCCGTGATGACGCAGGCGGCCTCAATGGGAAACATGACCGCCGCCGTCACCTGGCCGAACTTGCTGGAGTCCGCCAGCACGTAGACCGATTGGGCCCGCCGGGCCGCCAGGGCCTTCACCGCCGCCTCCTCCGGGTCCGGGGTGGTGAAGCCCTGGGCCAGGGCGACGCCGTTGGCCCCCAGGAATGCCTTGGTAAAGTTGTACCGCCCCAGGGCCTCCAGGGTCTCCGCGCCAATCAGGGCCATGGTGCCCGCTTTCAGCATCCCCCCCAGCACGTGGGTCTGGAGGTTCCGCTCCATGAGGCGGCAGGCGCACTCGATGCTGTTGGTCAGAAACAGCGCCTTGGAGGTCCGCAGGTGCTCGGCCACCTGGAGCACCGAGGTCCCCGCGTCCAGGAAGACCACGTCGTCGTCCCCGATGAGGCCGGCGGCGTACCGCGCGATGCGGTCCTTCTCCTCGGTACACAGTCCCCGCTTGGTCTCCATGTCCAGCTCCTCGCCGTGGAACTCCGCGTTCATCAGCATGGCGCCGCCGTGGACCTTGCTCAATCGGCCCTGCTTGGCCAGCGCGTTCAGATCCCTGCGGATGGTGGCCTCAGAAGCGCCCGTCACCTGACAGAGGTCCGTCACCGTGGCGGCCCGCCGCTGGGCCAGCTCCTTGAGAATCCGTTCCGCGCGTTGTTCAGCCAGCATAATTCACCCCCCTATCTGTGACTGAAAATGGTTGATTCCGATCTCCTTGGTTATAATACCGCCAATAACAATCAAAGTCAATATCAATCAATCAAAACCAAGCATAGAAAATCGAATGGGAAATTTGTGCAGTCCGCCGAAGGGCGGGATATGGCGGTCCCAAAAGGCCCTCCCCGCTGGGGAGGGCCTTTGAAATCAGGCAGGGATCAGGCCAGGGTTTTGATGAAGCGCTCCACCCGGTCCAGGCCCTCCTTCAGGTCCTCGTCGGAGTAGCAGTAGCTCAATCGCATATAGCCCTCGGTGCCGAAGTACACGCCGGGGACCAGGCCCACCAGGCCCTCCTTCAGCATCTTCTCGCAGAAGGCCAGCGAGTCCATGCCGTACTTCCTGATGCTGATGAACATGTAGAAGGCCCCCTCGGGCTTCTGGACCTCCAGGCCCATGTCCACCAGACGCTTGTACACGTAGTCCCGCCGTCTGCGGAAGAGCGCCGTCATGGCGGAGGTGTCGCTCTCCAGGGCCGCGGCGCAGGCGGTCTGGACAAAGGACGGGGCGGAGACCACGGCGTACTGGTGGAAAATCTGCATCCGGTCCCGGATGGGGGCGTCCGCCAGGCACCAGCCCAGGCGCCAGCCGGTCATGGCGTAGGGCTTGGAGAAGCTGTTGACGACGATGATCCGGTCCCGCATGTCCTGGAACTCTGCGAAGCTGTGATAGGTGTCGGTGTAAACCAGGGTCCGGTACACGTCGTCGCAGAGGACGAAGATGGGCCGGTCCTTCAAAACGCCGTGGATGGCGTCCAGGGTCCCCCGGGTGTAGATGCAGCCGGTGGGGTTGTTGGGGGAGGTGAGGATGATCGCCTTGGTCCTGGGAGTGATGGCCGCCTCCAGGGCCTGGGGATCAATCTGGAAGCGGTGGTCCTCCGTGGGCAGGGCCACGGGGACGCCCCGGCACAGCTGGGTGATAGACTCGTAGAGGCTGAACGCCGGCGTGGGGATGATGACCTCGTCCCCCGGATTCAGCACCGTGGAGAGGGCCAGGTACAGTCCCTCCGTCGCCCCGATGGTGAGGATGATCTCCTCCGGGGAATAGCGCAGGCCGTGGGCCCGCTCCTCGAACTTGGAGATGGCCTCCAGCAAATAGGGGTAGCCGTTGCCGGGGGGATAGTGGGTGTCGTTTTGGTCCAGGGCGGCCTTGGCGGCCTCCTTGATGAAATCGGGGGTGTTCTGGTCCGGCTCGCCGATGGTCAGGCTGCACGCGCCGGGGGTGTCCCGCACCAGGGTGGTAAAGCGGCGGATGCCGGACAGCTCCTGGCCCATTACGGCGCTGTTTAATGTCAGGTCCAAGGGGTTCACACTCCTTTTTAAATTACAGACTCATCTCGTAGATCTTCACAATGTCCTCCACGCTCAGGGGGACAAAGGTGCTGTCAAAGCCGCCGATGCGGGCCTTCCGGGCCATCTCCCGGAAGTGCTCGGGCCCGATGCCGATCTCGGACAGCGTGGCGGGGAGGCCCATGGAGGTAAAGAAGGTCCGGGTCCTCTCAATGGCGGCCTCCGCCAGCCGCCGGGCGGGGAGGGCGGCGTCCAGGTCCCACACGGCGGTTCCATAGCGGGCGAAGCGGCCCTCGGTCCTCTCGTTGAGGACATAGCGCATCCAGTTGGGGGTCAGGATGGCCAGGCCCGCGCCGTGGGTCACGTCGTAGAAGGCGGAGAGCTCGTGCTCCATGCGGTGGACGCTCCAGGACACGGGCTTGCCCATCTTCAAAAAGCCGTTGATGGCCCAGGTGGCGTTCCACATCAGGTTGGCCCTGGCCTCGTAGTCGTCGGGGGTCTGGATGGCCTTGGGGCCGTACTTGATACAGGAGCGGAGAATGGCCTCCGCCAGGCTGTCCGCCAGGTAGTTGTCCTCTATGGGGCTGAAATAGTTCTCGAAGGTGTGGGACATGATGTCCGCCGTGCCCGCGGCGGTCTGGAAGGCGGGCAGGGTGTAGGTATACGTGGGGTCCAGGATGGACACGGCGGGATAGCAGCAGGGCCCGGCGAAGGACTCCTTCTCGTTGGTCTCCGGGTTGGAGATGACCGCGATGTCGTCCATCTCAGAGCCCGTGGCCGCCATGGTCAGCACGGCGAAAATGGGCAGGGCCCTCTCCGGGGTCAGCTTTTTGGCGGAGAGGTCCCAGGGGTCCCCGTCGTAGTAAAATCCGGCGGCGATGCCCTTGGCGCAGTCGATGGCGCTGCCGCCCCCCAGGGCCAGCACGCCGTTCAGCCCCTCCTCCCGGCAGAGGCGGACGCCCTCCCGGACCGTGGCGACTCTGGGGTTGGGCTCTACGCCGGGCAGCTCGACCCAGGGGATACCGTGGGACTTCAGCTGTTCTGCGGCGTCGTCAAAGACCCCGTTGCGCTTAACGCTGCCCCCGCCGTAGACCACCAGCACCTTTCTGGCCCTGGCGGCAATCTCCGCCCCCAGCTTCTGAATCTGGCCCTGGCCGAAGTGGACCACCGTGGGAATGGAATAGGTAAAGTTTGTCATGAACAAGCCCCTTTCTTACTCAGGCGTACAGCCGCTTCACGGCGGCCTTGGCGTCGTGCAGAATCCGCTCCCTGTCCAAGGTCAGGAACTCGCCGTTCTCATAGAGGACCTTCCCGTCCACCATGGTCATGGCCACGTCGCCGCCCTGGGCGGAGTAGACCGTCAGGGCCAGGGGGTCCAGGTTGGGGTACAGGTGAGGTTTCGTCAGGTCCAGGGCGATGATGTCCGCCTTTTTGCCCACGGCCAGCTCGCCGGTGTCCTCCCGGCCCTGGAGCCTGGCCCCGTTGCGGGTGGCCATGGCCAGGAGCTGTGCGGGCTTTAAGATGGTGGGGTCCCGGTGATAGCCGTTGTGGAGGACGGCGGCCAGGTGGAGCTCCTCCAGCATGTTCAAGTTGTTGTTGCTGGCCGCCCCGTCGGTGCCCAGGGCCACGTTGAGCCCCAGATCCAGCATCCGCTGAACGGGGGCAAAGCCGCTGCCCAGCTTCATGTTGCTGGTGGGGTTGTGGACCGGGGAGACGCCCTTTTCCAGCATCAGGGCCATGTCCTCCTCCGTCACCCAGACGCAGTGGGCGGCGAAGGTGGGGCTGTCGAAGGTCCCCAGGTCATAGAACCACCGGGCCGGGGTCTTGCCGTATTTCTCCACGCACTCGTCGTGCTCCTTTTTCGTCTCGGAGAGGTGGATGTGCATCCGGCCCCCCAGCTCCTTGCAGGCGGCGCTGTAGGGCCCCACAATGTGCTCAAAGCAGGTGTACTCGGCGTGGACGGAGAAGTCGATGCGGACCCGGCCCTCCCCCGCCCCGTGGAAATCCTTGAAGAGCTGGAGGGACTGCTTCACCCGGAAGTTGTCCTCATAGCGCTCGTCCTTGTCAAAGCACTGGACCGGGCGGGAGATGTTGGCCTTGATGCCGCAGGCCAGGGCGTTTTCCACGGCGGTCTGGGGCTCGAAATACATGTCGGAGTAGCTGGTGGTGCCGGTGGAGAGCATCTCCAGCAGGGCCAGCTGGTTGCCCACCTTGATGTCCTCCGCCGTCAGCTTGTCCTCGATGGGCATGATCTTCCCAAAGAGCCACTCCTGGAGGCTCAGGTCGCTGCCCACGCCCCGCAGCAGCACCATGGGGCTGTGGTTGTGGCAGTTGATGAGGCCGGGGAGCAGAAGCCGGTCCGTCATGTCCTTCTCCTGGTCATAAGGGGCCTGGGGTTTCTCCGTCCCGATGTAGTCAATGGTGTCCCCGTCGATTCCCAGCCAGGCGTTCTCCAGGCAGCGGAAGCCCGCCCCCTGGCCGGCCAGAATGTCACAGTGTTTCAATAACAGTTTCATAAACGGGCTCCTCCTCAGGCTTCGGCGCTGTGGATATAGGCCTCCTGCTCCGGCGTCAGCGTGTCGATGGAGAGGCCCAGGGCCGCCAGCTTGGCCCAGCCGATCTGGTCGTCAATCTCAGCGGGAACCTGGTAGAGCTTGACCTCCAGGCTGTCCCGGTGCCTGGCCACCCACTCCGCCGCCAGGGCCTGGACGGAGAAGGACATGTCCATGATCTCCGCCGGGTGGCCGTTGCCGCCGGCCAGGTTCACCAGGCGCCCCTCCGCCAGAACGTTCAGCACCCGCCCATCGGGCATTTTGTAGCCCACGATGTTCTCCCGCTGGGGGAAGGACTCCACGGCGTTCTCCCGCAGCCACTTCACGTCCACCTCGCAGTCGAAGTGTCCGGCGTTGCAGAGGAGGGCGTTGTTTTTCATCCGGGCGAAGTGCTCTTGGGTGATGATGTCCTTGCAGCCGGTGGAGGTGATGAAGAGGTCCCCCAGTGGGGCGGCGTCCGCCATTTTCATCACCCGGAAGCCGTTCATGGTGGCGTCCAGAGCCTTGAAGGGGTCCACCTCCGTGACGATGACATCGGCCCCCATGCCCTTGGCCCGGAGGGCGATGCCGGACCCGCACCAGCCGTAGCCGCCCACCACCACGGTCTTCCCGGCCACGATCAGGTTGGTGGTGTGCATGACGGCATCCCAGACGGACTGCCCGGTTCCGTATTTGTTGTCATAGTAGTGTTTGGCCTTGGCGTCGTTTACCGCCATCATGGCGCAGGGGAGGGTCCCCTCCCGCTCCCGGGCCTTCAGGCGGAGGATGCCGGTGGTGGTCTCCTCGCAGCCGCCGATGAGGCAGTCGGCGTACTCTTTGCACTTCCCGGAGAGGAGCTGCACCAGGTCGCCGCCGTCGTCAATGATAATGTGGGGGTGGCATTTGAGGGTCTCTGTCAGAAGGGCCTCGTACTCCTCCATGGAGACGCCGTGCTTGCCGAAGGTCTCAACGCCCATCTCGGCCACGGCGGCCGCCACGTCGTCCTGGGTGGACAGGGGGTTGCAGCCGGTCAGGAAGACCTCTGCGCCGCCGGCCTTCAAAACCAGGCCCAGGTTGGCGGTCTTGGCCTCCAGGTGGACGGAGACGGCGACGCGCAGTCCGGCGAAGGGCTTTTCCTTGGCGAACCGGGCCTCGATCTGGGACAGAGCGGGCATGAAGCCCCGCACCCACTCAATCTTACGCTGCCCGGAGGGGGACAGGGAAGGGTCTCTGATGATACTCATATTGTTGCGTCCTTTCTGTATGAAATTTCGTGTTGATCATTCGTTCAAAACAGCGCTAACTCAGTGGCTTTTAGTTTAGCATAATCTGGGCCGCATTTCAACCGCTTCCGTAAATGGCGGAGTGTCCCACCGCGCATCCTATAACAGGATCATGATGTGGGGGCCGCCCTTGGCGGCCCGCCGATACAAGGATTGGACCTCACAGCGGGCCGCCCAAGGGGGCGGCCCCTACAAAATAAAATCCGCCAATAGGACGCTCCTTTTGCGCGAACCCTTTTCCCTCTCTTATTGATAAGCATCTATAAGTTTTTCTTACGCCAAAATGACAAAAGGGGAAGTGATCCATCCTAAATCAAGGTCCAACAAACAAAAACTCATCGAATTCCGTCCCATTCATCTAAAAATTCTGATATGAAATTCCGCATATAATTCTCTCTCTGCTCAGCGATTTCTTTGGCTGTATCTGTGTTTATCAAGTCTTTGAGTTGAAACAGCTTTTCATAAAAATGATTGATCGTTGTAGAAACATGATTTCGGTATTGATCCGCATTCATATTTAAAGTTGGTTTAATCCCGGGATCATGAATGACTCGATTATGATTTCCGCCATATGCAAAAGCTCGGGCAATTCCGACAGCTCCCATAGCGTCTAATCTGTCGGCGTCCTGTACGCACTTGCCCTCAATCGTTTCAGGTATAACGGAATCCGCTCCTCTGAAAGACACCTCATCAATAACATCACATATGGCTTTTACCGTTGTTTTCGATATACCATGTTTGTTCAAAAAGCCAACCGCCCTGTCCTTATTTTCATGTGTTTCAGGTGATAATTTGATGTCGTCGACATCATGCAGCAGTGCGGCCAACTGAACGATAGTTAAATTTGCGTTTTCCTGTTCCGCGATTTTCGCCGCCATTTTGTATACTCTCAAAGTATGGAAATAATCATGACCGCTATAATCACCATGAAATGTAGTTTTGATAAATTCAAGAGCGTCATTAACTACCATTTTATTCATAAATCTCACCTACAAATTGGATTTTATTGAGCTAACTATAGCACAAGCAATTTCTCATTTCAAGAAACCATTGGTGAAATTGCTGACGGTCAAAGCCGCCAACACGGAAGAATAAAGGATATTTGCGCGCCGCAAAATCTGCCGTTGAAGATTTCCCCAATCTGGGCTATACTAGATATCAGTATCGACAGTTTTCTCAGATGGAAGGGGGGATCCGCCATGTCTGGAAGGTCCGGGGGAAAGAGCTGGTCGGCCACCGTGCTGCGGAGGCGGGGCTGGACCAACGAGCTGATGAAGCAGCTGCTGCCCAGACCTCACATCCTGATGTCCAACGGACGCCCCATCCGTATGTGGAACCAGGAGGACGTGCGCCGGGCGGAAAAGGACGCCTCCTTCGCCCAGGGGCGGGCGAACCCGGAACTGCGGGGGGCCGCCCTCCGGGCCGCAGCACCCGGCGTGCGGCATGCCAAATTCCTGCTGACCCAGGCATGGGAGGAAGCGAAACGGGACGAGTCCGCCCCCTGGCTGCTGGCGCGGCACTGCCACGGGGCCATTCTGACCCGGCTGGCCACCGTGCCCAGGAGCCGGGCCTTCGACCAGAACCGGGCCATCGGGCAGACGCGGGAGTTCCTGGCCCTGGAGCAGAGCTGCACCGGCAGCCATCTGACGGCGGTGCTGAAAAACTTCCTCCGGGCGGCCCCGTGGCTGGGGGAGTGCGCCGACCATCCCCAGGCCCGGCAGACGCTGGAGCGCTATCCCCAGGTGCTCCGGGGGGCCTGCGCCCAGGTGCTGGCGGAGTTCGCCGCCGCCCAGCCGGAGGCGGACCTGGAGGCCATGCTGCGGGCCGAGGGCTTCCCCCAGACCCAGTTCTTCCAGGAGGGCCTGGGGGCGGTGTGGTCGGTGTGGTACGTGCCCAGGGCCATCCGCACCAGTCTGTCCCTGCTCATCGCCCTGAACCCCAAGGACGAGTACCCGGAGGCCCGCCGCCTCCACCGCCGGTTTGTCCTCCACCTGGGGGGCACCAACACTGGGAAGACCTACGCCGGGTTCCAGCGGCTGAAACAGGCCCGAAGCGGCGTGTACCTGGCCCCCCTGCGCCTCCTGGCCCTGGAGGCCCAGGAGACGATGCTGGAGGCGGGGGTGGATTGCAGCCTTACCACCGGGGAGGAGGAGGACTTCCGAACCTGGGACACCCACACCGCCGCCACCGCTGAAAAGCTGGACCTGAAACGTTATTACGACGTGGCCGTCATTGATGAGTGTCAGATGATCGCGGACCCCCAGCGGGGCTACGCCTGGACCAGGGCCATCCTGGGGGTGCTGGCCCCGGAGGTCCATCTGTGCGCCGCCCCGGAGGCGGAGGACCTGCTGATCCGCCTCATCGAGAGCTGTGGGGACAGCTACGAGGTGGAGGTCCACCGGCGGACCACGCCCCTGGTGTGCATGACCCGCACGGTGGACTATCACCGGGTCCAGCCGGGGGACGCCCTCATCACCTTCTCCAAGGTGGGGGTCCTCAGCGTGGCGGAGGACCTGCGCCAGAGCGGGAAGGAGCCCGCCATCATCTACGGCGCCCTGCCCTACTCCACCCGGCGGCGGCAGATGGAGGGCTTTTTGAAGGGGGAGATGGAGTATATCGTCTCCACCGACGCCATCGGCATGGGCCTGAACCTGCCCATCCGGCGCATCATCTTCATGGAGACGGAGAAGTTCGACGGTGTGGAGCGCCGGGAGCTGAGGCCGGAGGAGATCCGCCAGATCGCCGGGCGGGCGGGGCGCTTCGGCATGTACAACCGGGGCTACGTGGGGGCCACCCAGGGCCTGCCCATTATCCGGGCGGGGCTGGAGGCGGCGATTCCGCCCCTGGACCACGCCGTGGTAGGGTTCTCCGACCTGGTGCTCCAGGCGGAGTTCGACCTGCTGGAGGTGCTGACGGAGTGGAACAAGATGCCCACGGTGGAGCCCTACCGGAAGCTGGACATCTCCCGGTATATCACCATCATCTCCAAGCTGCGGGAGATGGGCTTCACCCTCACCCGGGAACAGGAGCTCAGGGCCGCCAACATCCCCTTTGACGAGACGGAGGAGCCCCTGCGGGACCTGTTCTTCTCCTTCCTCCGCCGCTGGCAGCAGGGGGAGGACATCGAGCAGCCCGGCCTGCCGGAGGGGGACCCCACCCTGCCGGAGCTGGAGCTGTATTATCGGAAGCTGGACCTCTATTTCTCCTTCGCCAAGGCCTTCGGCTGTCCCGTGGACGAGGAAAAGCTCTACGACAGCCGGGAGGAGGTGGCCGACGAAATCAACGAGATTCTCCTCCACCGCCTGCGGAACAACATCCGCTTCTGCGCCCGCTGCGGAAAGGCGCTGCCCCTGTACCACCGGGGGCGGCTGTGCGACGAGTGCTATCACAAGGAGCGAAAGAGCGGCCCCCGGCGGCCCGGACGCTCCAGTCAATAACAGCAAGAGAGGGCGGACCGCAAAGCGGTCCGCCCTCTGTTTTTCTCTTCCGAAGACGCTCGCGCCTCCGTCTAGTCGTACCGGCGAAGGCCGGTCTCGATGATGTCCCAAAAGCGCCCCACATCGATGTCCACCGCCACGTCCGCCGTGGCAGGGAGACCCAGATAGCCGAAGCAGTCGCAGTTCGTCCGGCCGTAGGAGTCGCCGTGGCTCAGGTCGATGCGCACATTCATGGGCTTGACGGTCACCAGGGCCGGGTCCAGCAGGGAGGCGATGGTGACAGGGTCGTGGAGGGGCCCGCCCTCCCAGCCGAAGACCTCCTTCTGGGTTTTGCAGAAGTGCCCCATCAGGTCCACGAACAGACGGGAGGCCCGGGTGTCCGCTCTCGCCATCCGCTCCACAATCTCAGGGTAGCAGAGTACCTTCCTGGTCACGTCCAGACCAATCATGGTAATGGGCCGGCCGGAGGTAAAGCAGATGTGGGCGGCCTCCGGGTCGGCCAGGATGTTGAACTCCGCCGCCGGGGTCACGTTCCCGTTGGTGCAGGAGCCCCCCATCAGGACGATCCGCTGAATCTTCCCGGCGATTTCGGGGTTCATCCGCAGAGCCATGGCCAGATTCGTCATAGGGCCGGAGGTGACCACCACAACGTCCCCGTCCGAGGCCAGCAGGGCCCGGATAAGGAAGCTCACGGCGTGCTCCTGTTCCGGCGTCTTCCGCAGGGGCGGGAAGACCGGGCCGTCCAGCCCCGTTTTGCCGTGGATGTCCCCGGCGGTGACGCGGTCCCGGACCATGGGCCGCCCGCAGCCCCCGTAAACCGTGACCTCCTCCCGGCCCAGCCATTGCAGAACGTGACAGGCGTTGCGGACAGTGTTGTCCAGGGTCTGGTTTCCCGCCACAACGGTGACGCCCAGAAGCTCCAGCTCCGGGCTGCCCGCCGCCAGCGTGAGGGCGACGGCGTCGTCGTGTCCGGGGTCGCAGTCGTAGATGAGTTTCCGCTTTGCCATGAGCGCCGCTCCTTTTCAAGATGAGTTTTACGGGAGACCGGCGTCACCGGTCCTCCCGGAAGTAGGCCAGCCCCAGGCTGGCGGGGGGCTGCTTTTCCTTGTTGTTGCGCATGCTGGAGACAATGAGCACCACCACCGTCACCACGTAGGGCAGAATCTTGTAAAGCTGGGTGGGCACAAAGGGCAGCACCAACCGCAGGTACAGAATCATCAGCGCCCCGAAGAGCACCGAGCCCCAGATGGCCGCCAGGGGCCGCCACATGCAGAAGATGACCAGGGCCACCGCCAGCCAGCCCACGCCGCTGAGGCCCTCGTGGTTCCAGACGCACCCGGCGATGGTCATGATATACACCATGCCCCCCACGGCGGAGATCCCGCCGCCGATGACCGTGGCCAGGTACTTGTACCGCTCCACGGCGATGCCCGCCGCGTCCGCCGTGGCGGGGGACTCGCCCACAGAGCGAAGGTACAGCCCCGTCCGGGTGCGGTTCAGGAAGAAGAACATGCCCCCGGCCAGAATCAGCCCCAGGTAGAAAAACACGCTGTTGCCGAAGAGCACGCCGCCCACCACGGGGAGCTTCTGGAGGGCCGCCGGGAAGGGGGAGTTCTGGAAAAAGCCCTTCAGGGCGTTGCCGATGGAGATGTACCCGTTCTCCCGGACCCGCATGAACTCGCCCACGAACTGGCCCACGCCTGTGCCGAAGATGGACAGGGCCAGGCCGGTGACGTTCTGGTTGGCCCGGAGGGTGATGGTGAGGAAGCTGAAAATCAGGGAGGCCAGGGCCCCCGCCAGGAAGGCGCACAGAATGCCGATGCTCACGGCCAAAAGGCCGTTGGCCCCCGCCCCGGCGGCCTTCTCATAGTAGAACACGCCCCCCAGGCCCAGGGCGCCGCCCATGAACATGATGCCCTCCACGCCCAGGTTCAGATTGCCGGACTTCTCCGTCAGAATCTCCCCCAGGGTGCCGAAGAGCAGCGGCGTACCGTAGGTGATGGCGGCGATGATGAGGGCCAGGAACAAGCTCAGGAAGTTACTCATTGCCGCGCCTCCTTCCTTCCCGCGCTGCGGAAGATCAGCTTGTAGTTGATGAAGAACTCACAGCCCAGCATGCAGAAGAGCAGGATGCCGGTGATGATGTCCGAGATGGAGGTGGGCACCGCCATGCGGGTCTGGAGGGTCTCGGCCCCCTTGCTCAAAACCGCCAGCAAACCGGAGATGCCCACCATGGCGAAGGCGTTCAGCTGGCTGAGCCAGGCCACGGTGATGGACGTGAAGCCCACGCCCCCGGCCACGCCGTCGTACAGGGTGTTGTTGGCCCCGGAGGCCACGATGAAGCCCACGATGCCGCTGATGGCCCCGGAGAGGAACATGGT
>CAJUJW010000071.1 GCA_910586735.1 uncultured Oscillibacter sp.
CGCCGCCGCCCGCTGGTCCCGCCTCCATACCCCCGTCGAAACCCTTACACCCCCGTCGTCGGGGCGAAATCCGCTCCGTTCCGTTTCTGCCGACAGTCTGCGGACTGTAGGCGAAAACTGCACTCCGCTCCTTTGCCCCTCCTCTTCAAGGGGGAGCCGGCTCCCCCTTGAGTAACCCCCACCCCCTGCGGGGGGACGGGGGACGAAGGACGGGGGATGGGGAACGGGGACTTGCGTGGGATTGGTTCGCTGGGAATTTGCAGGTGGATACTGGTTTAGTATAGCACAGCTTCCTATATGCGTGTGTTACGGTTCTGTGACATTTCCAGAGGGACCCCTTTCGGGGACCCCTCCTTTATTTATTTTGCTCAGGTTTTGACGAATTTAACCAGGAGCTGGGAGGGCATCGCTTTGGCCAGGAGGCGGTAGAATTTATAGAAGAGCTTGGGCGTATAGATTGTGCGGCCCGCTTTTGCCGCGCGGAGGGCGCCGCCCGCTACCTTTACCTGGTCGCAATAGGGCAAGAACTCAAACGTGCTGGAGTGGCCTGTGACGCCCGCCAGGCTCAGGAACTCGGTGGCCATGGGGCCGGGACACACCGCCGTTACGCTTACCTTGCGGCGGCGCAGCTCCTCGTTCAGGCCCACGGTGAAGGAGGAGACGTAGGCTTTGGTGGAGGAGTAGACCGTCATGCGGGGGTTGGGGCAGAAGGAGGCGATGGAGGAGACGTTGAGAATATGGCCGCCTTCGGGCATGTAGGGGATTACAATGTTGGTCACGGCGGTCAGGGCCCGGACGTTCAGGTCCACCATCCGGGTCTGGGAGACGGTGTCCATCTCCCCTACCCGGCCCAGGTAGCCGCAGCCCGCGCAGTTCACCAGCAGGGCGATTTCCGGCTTCGCCTCCGCCAGCCGGTCCTTCAGGGCCACGAAGCTCATGGGGTCGCAGAGGTCCAGGGCCACGCACTCCGTGTGCCGGCCCGGCAGGCTGATGGCCAGGCTCTCCAGCCGGTCCTCCCGGCGGGCGATGAGCCAATAGCACTCAATCTCGGGGAACACGTCCTCGATCTGGCGGGCCAGCTCCCGGCCCAGGCCGGAGGACGCGCCGGTGATGATGGCGGTTTTCATAGCTTCCTCCTTTTTCGCGCTTTCCGTCAGCAGGTTTCGGGTTCGGGATAGTCCACGCCCTGGGTGTCCACCCGGATGGACTGAATCACCACCGGGGTCTTGGGCTTGTCGTCCGACATCCTCCGGGGCACCCGGGAGAGGGCGATGGCATCCTCCGCCCCTTCGATGATCTTGCCGAAGGCGGCGTACTCCCCGTCCAGGTGCTCCGCCGGGGCCACCATCACGAAGAACTGGCTTCCGGCGGAGTCCGGGGCCATGGTCCGGGCCATGGAGAGGACCCCGGTGGTGTGCTTCAGGTCGTTCTGGGGGAAGCCGTTGGAGGCGAACTCGCCCTTGATTTCATAGCCGGGCCCCCCCATGCCGGTGCCGTCGGGGCAGCCGCCCTGGATCATGAAGCCGGGGATGACACGGTGGAAGGTCAGGCCGTCGTAAAAGCCCTTGTTGGCCAGGGAGATGAAGTTGTTTACCGTGTTGGGGGCCTTGTCGGGGTAGAGCTCGGCGGTCATTTTTTTGCCGTCCGCCATCAAAATCGTGGCAATAGGATTTGCAGACATATCGGCTCGTTCCTTTCTATACTTTTATAAACTACCTCAGCAACCTATCGGGCCTTCATGGCCCGGTCGATTTCCCGCTTGGTATCCCGCTGGGCCATGGCGGCCCGCTTGTCATAGTTCTTCTTGCCCTTGCACAGGCCCACCTCCACCTTGACCCGGGAGTCCTTGAAGTAGACGGACAGGGGCACCAGGGTGTAGCCGTCCTGCTTCACCAGGGCGTGGAGCTTGCGGATCTCCCGCTTGTGCATCAGCAATCGGCGGGGCCGGACGGGGTCCTTGTTGAAGATGTTCCCCTTCTCGTAGGGGGAGATGTGCATCCCGTGGACGAAGAGCTCCCCCTCCTTCACGGTGCAGTAGGAGTCCTTCAGGTTCAGCGTCCCCGCCCGGACGGACTTGACCTCCGTCCCCGCCAGCTCGATGCCGGCCTCGTATTTTTCCTCCACGTAGTAGTCGTGGTGGGCCTTCCGGTTCTGAGCGGCAATCTTGACGCCTTTTTTCTCCATAGCGAACACCTCCCTTGGGATGATACCCGGATTTGCTAAGGCTTAGTATAGCATGGTTTTGCCTTTCAGGCAAGGGGAGAATGAGGGGAGAAAAACGGCCCCGGCAAAAAGCCGGGGCCGCTGGTTTGCGCGTGTACCGCGTTTACGCCGCGGGGAGTACCAGGACCTGGCCGATCTGGATGGCGGCGGGGTCCTTCACTGTGGATTTGTTGGCGGCGTAGATGACGCCCCACTTGGTTCCGGTTCCATAGGTCTTCTGGGCGATGGTCCAGAGGCAGTCCCCGGTCTTGACCGTGTAGGTCCCCTCGGGAGTGGCGGGCGCGGGGGCGGGCGCGGGTTCCGGCTCAGGAGCGGGCTCCGGGGCGGGGGCGGGCTCCGGGGCGGGGGCCGGGGCGGGTTCCGGCGCGGGAGCGGGGTCTGCGGCGGGGGCGGGCTCCTCCTCCAGGGCGGGCAGGACGCCCTGGGCACGCAGGGCGGGGCCGTTCAGGGAGGCGATGTTGGGAGTCCGGCCGTCCTCAGACGTGGGGATGGCGATTTCCCCATTGCGGACCTTCTCATAAATCAGGTCCTTCTGGGGGTCGTCCAGGTCCGCGCCCACGATCTTCCAGTTGTTGTCCACCTCGGGCATCAGGGGGCCGTCCAGGGACTCCACGTACTCGGTAATCATGTCACGGACCGCGCCGCCCTCGTACACCACGTCGGACTCGTTGAGGAGCCCGGCGGAGACCAGGCCGCCGTAGCGGTAGTTGTTCAGGGCCAGAATCATGGTGTCCGTGTCCTTCATGGGCTGGCCCTTGTAGACCACGTTCTGGATGCGGGACCCGGCGGGCTTGGAGATGTCGATTTCATAATCCAGGCCCGCGAACATGTCGTAGTTGTACAGCCGGATGTTGGGGTTGAAGCTGATGGTCACGTCTCCGGGCTGGTACTGGTTGAAGAAGTTTCCGGCCTTCTCCTCCATGATGGCCTTCATCTGTTTTCCCGTGACCTTGACCCCGTAGAGGGTGTTGTCGTACTTGTAGATTTTCACGCTGTCCCGGTGGAGGAAGGGGCCCGCCTGGAGGTTGGAAGTGGCGTCAAACAGGGCCGCCAGGGACACGTCGGCCCCCGCCCGCTCCATCTGGACCTTGTTCACCAGGTCGGTGACGGCGTCGTCCTCCAGGACGGCGCTGGGGATGCCGGGGAGGAACTCCAGGGGGTCGATGAAGGTCTTCCCCACAGTGCCAACCTCACGGGAGGCCAGCTCCAGGCTCTTCTCGTGAAGGCCCTTGAACTCCGCCAGGAAGTCCGGGTCCGGGGTGACGGCGGCGCAGTCGATGAGCTGGCCCTCCGCCTTGTCCACGGCCCAGCCGCCGTCCTCGGGTTTCAGGGTCAGGGTGACTTTGCCGACGTATTCGCCGTTGGTGCCGGGCTCCAGGACGGGGATGCCCCCGATGGTCTCCTCCACCTTGGCGTGGGCGTGACCGATGAACAGCGCGTCCATCCGGTCCCCGTAGGCTTCGGCGACTTCCCGCATGCCGGCGCAGCCGTACTCGCCGTCCAGGCCGTAGTGGACGGAGCCCACAATCACGTCGGCCTTGCCCTCCAGCTCGTCCAGAATTTTGCCGATTTCCTCCTTGGGTTCCGTGATCTTCATGTTGTCATAGTGGCCGGGGTCGGACTTCTCCCACTGGGGAATGTGGGGGGCGTCCACGCCGAAGACGGCCACCTTCACGCCGTCCACCTCGAAGATTTTGTAGGCGTCCATCCAGCGGGACCCGTCGGCCTTGTAGAAATTGCCGGCCAGGGTGGCGCCCTCAAACTCCCCGATTTCCTTGGTGGTGTACTTGAAGTCGAAGTTGAACTCGTGGTTGCCCAAGGTCCAGGCGTCGTACTGCAAGTAGTTCATGGCCTGAATCATGGGATGGGGGGTCTCCCCCAGGAACTCCTGGATGTAGTTGGCCTGGGTGGTGTCGCCGGTGTCCAGCAGGAGCAGGTCCGGGTCCTTCTCCCGCTCCGCCTTGATGACGGCGGCGGCGTGGGCCATGCTGGTTTTGGCTTCTTTGTTGGAGGCATAGTCAAAGGGGTTGACCATGCCGTGCAGGTCGCTGGTCTGGAGGATGGTGACGGTTTTCTCCCCCTCCGCCGCCAGGGCGGGGACTCCCAGCCCGGCCAGCATGGCCAGGACCAGGAACAGCGCCAGGAACTGCTTGCGCGCGGCTCTTCGCATAAGTAAAAACCTCCCGTTTTCGTTTTCCTCTTCCTGGGAATCGAGTGTCTCTATTATACGACAGGCTTCCCGAAAAAGCAATCGTTTTTGTTGAATTTACCGGTTGACTTTACCATTTTAAAGCTGTATAGTACAGAAGCGTTAGTACCATTCACTGCGCTGAGAGGAGTTTTCACTATGCGTCATTCGGTTTTCTCTCTCCGGGGCGTCTATTTCCGCTTTACCAAGGTCCGCTTCGCGGGCCGTTTTGAGCGTGGAAAGAGACAGTCCGGCTGAACAGACGCTTTTTTTAGATGGAAAGCGGCCCTGTCTGCGGACGGGCCGCTTTTTATATTGCCCCGGCAAAACCGCGCACACTAAAAAAGGAGATTGGTAACTATGAAGAAGAAACTGCTCGCGCTTGTCCTGACCCTGGCCATGGCCCTGAGCCTGGCCGCCTGCGGCGGCGGAGACGCCCCCGCCGACTCCGGCGATTCCGGCAGCGACGCCCCTCCCGCCGAGACCCAGGAGCCCGCCGATTCCGGCGATTCCGGCGCCTCCGGCGAGACCTATAAAGTCGGCATCTGCCAGCTGGCCCCCCACCCGGCGCTGGACGCCGCCACCCAGGGGTTTACCGACGCCCTCAACGCCCTGCTTCCCGGCCAGGTGGACATTGATCCCCAGAACGCCGCGGGAGACTCCCCCACCTGCGCCACCATCGTCAACGGCTTTGTCTCCGGGGGCGTGGACCTGATCATGGCCAACGCCACCGCTCCCCTCCAGGCCGCCGCCTCCGCCACCAGCGACATCCCGGTGCTGGGTACCTCCGTCACCGAGTACGGCGTGGCCCTGGGCATTGAGAACTTCTCCGGCACCGTGGGCAGCAACGTCTCCGGCACCTCCGACCTGGCCCCCCTGGACCAGCAGGCGGAGATGATCAAGGAGTGGTACCCCGACGCCAAGACCGTGGGCCTGGTCTTCTGCTCCGCCGAGCCCAACAGCCAGTACCAGGTGGACAACGTGGAGAAGTTCCTGACCGATATGGGCTATGACTGCACCCAGTACCCCTTCTCCGACACCAACGACATGGCCTCCGTGGTCCAGAGCGCCGTGGACGCCTGTGACGTTCTGTATGTCCCCACGGACAACACAGTGGCAAACAACACGGGAATTGTTGACAACATCTGCCGGGGCGTGAAGCCCGTCTTCGCCGGGGAGGAAGGCATCTGCGGCGGCTGCGGCGTGGCCACCCTGTCCATCAGCTACTATGACATCGGCTACAAAACCGGCGAAATGGCCGCGGACATCCTGACGGGCAAGGCCGACGTGTCCGCCATGGCCGTCGAGTACGCCCCCCAGTTCACCAAGAAGTACAACCCCGTCACCTGCGAGGCCCTGGGTCTCACCGCCCCCGAGGGCTATGAGGCTGTCACGGTCCAGTAAAGTGTTCTCCCAGGGGAGGGCTTCCGCCCTCCCCCGCTTCCCTTCGATTAGGGATGAGGAATGAGGAGCCGGATTCCTCTCCTCATTCCTGAGCCCTAATTTCAAGAGAGGTTGTGTAACCGTCATGCTGAGTTTCCTCAACGCTCTGCCGGGCGCCGTGTCCCAGGGTCTTATCTGGGGCACCATGGCCATCGGCGTATACATCACCTATAAAATCCTGGACATCGCCGACCTGACCGTGGACGGCTCCTTCTGCACCGGCGGCGCAGTGTTCGTCATGCTGTTCTCCGGCGGGGTCAACGTCTGGGCGGCCCTGCTGGCGGCCCTGGCGGCGGGCATGCTGGCGGGGCTGGTCACCGGTCTGCTGAACACCCAGTGCGGCATTCCCGCCATTCTCTCCGGCATCCTGACCCAGCTGGGATTGTACTCCGTCAACATGGCCATCATGGACTTCAAAGCCTCCGTGGCCATCAACGTCACCCAGGCGGACACCCTGGAAAAGCTCCTGGTGTCCCTGCGCTTCGTCCAGGGGACCATCAAGGGGGACTTCCCCCTCTGGCGGCACCCCATCCTGGTGGTGGGCCTGTTCACGGCGGGGGTCATCGGCCTGCTGTACAGCTTCTTCGGCACCGAGCTGGGCGCGGCCCTCCGGGCCACGGGGTCCAACCCCAGCTGCGCCCGGGCCCAGGGCATCAACACCGACTACTGCAAGGTGCTGGGCCTCATGATCTCCAACGGGCTGGTGGCCCTCTCCGGGGCTCTGCTGTGCCAGTACAACGGGTCCAACGAGATCAACGTGGGCCGGGGGGCCATCGTCATCGGCCTGGCGGCGGTCATCATCGGGCAGGTGCTCTTCGGCAAGCTGTTCCACAACTTCGCGTCGAAGCTGTTCGCGGTGTCCGTCGGGGCGATTCTCTACTACATCGTCATCCAGGCGGTGCTGGCCATGGGCATGAACCCCAACTATCTGAAACTGCTGTCCGCCCTGGTGGTGGCGGTGTTCCTGTCCATCCCCTACTGGAAGGGCAAGTATTTCCACGCCAAGGTGAAGAGAGGAGGCACCCGCCATGCTTGAGATCAAGGAGATCTGGAAGACCTTCAACCCCGGGACGGTCAACGAGAAACAGGCCCTCCGGGGCGTGAGCCTGACCTTGAACGACGGGGACTTCTGCACGGTCATCGGCGGCAACGGGGCGGGAAAATCCACCATGCTCAACGCCGTGGCGGGGACCTGGACCGTGGACGCCGGGTCCATCTCCATCGGCGGCGTGGACGTGACGAAGCTGCCGGAGTACAGGCGGGCCCCCTACATCGGCCGGGTGTTCCAGGACCCCATGCTGGGCACCGCGCCCACCATGCAGATTCTGGAGAACCTGGCCCTGGCGGCCCGCCGGGGCCAGCGCCGGAGACTGCGCTGGGGCGTGACCAAGGCGGAGAAGGCCAGATACCAGGAGATGCTCAGGGGCCTGGACCTGGGGCTGGAGGACCGGCTGACCAGCAAGGTGGGCCTCCTCTCCGGCGGGCAGCGCCAGGCGCTGACACTGCTGATGGCCTCCCTGAAGCGGCCCAAGCTGCTTCTGCTGGACGAGCACACCGCCGCCCTGGACCCCAAAACGGCGGCCAAGGTGCTGGAGCTGTCGGACCGCATCGTGGCGGAGAGCGGGCTGACCACCATGATGGTCACACACAATATGAAAGACGCCATCCAGCACGGGAACCGGCTGATTATGATGTACGACGGAAAAATCGCCATCGACGTTTCCGGCGAGGAAAAGAAAAAGCTGACGGTGCACCAGCTGCTGGAGCTGTTCAACAAGGTCAGCGGCAGCGACGAGGCGGACGACAAACTTCTGCTGTCGTGACGGGAATCCGAGGCGGGGCGGAAGCGCTCCGCCTCTTGCGCATTGGAACCCCATGCTTTACAATAGAGGAAACGCTTGAAAAGGAGTCGATGTCATGAAACTGGTGACCTGCCTGTATCAGGGAGAGGAGCGCGTGGGCGCTCTGACAAAAGAGGGGGACGGCGTGGTCTTCCTGCCCTATGCCGATATGAACGCCTTGATTGAGGCCCTCCCCCCGGCAACCCTGGCCGTCACCGGCCGGGCCGTGCCCCTGGAGGACGTGAAGCTGCTGGCCCCCATCCCCCGGCCCCGACAGGACGTGATCTGCCTGGGGATGAACTACCGGGACCACGCCAAGGAGGCGGCGCGGTACGACGCGGACGCCTTCACCAAGGAAAAGCCCGTGGCGGTCTACTTCTCCAAGCGGGTCAGCCGGGCCGGGGACCCGGACGGGGTCATTCCCCGGTATGAGGGCCTGGTGGAGCGGCTGGACTATGAGGCCGAGCTGGCGGTCATTATTGGGAGGACCGCCAAAGACGTGAAAGCGGAGGACGCGGGGGACTATGTTTTCGGCTACACCGTCCTCAACGACGTGTCCGCCCGGGACCTCCAGACCGGGCACAAGCAGTGGTACTTCGGCAAGGGCCTGGACGGCTTCACCCCCATGGGGCCCTGCATCCTCACCGCCGATGAGGGAATCGCCTTTCCCCCGGCCCTGGACATCTCCTGCGCCGTCAACGGGGAGGAGCGGCAGCGGTCCAACACCTCCCTGCTGATTCACGGCGTCCCGGAGATCATTGAGGAGCTGAGCCGGGGCATGACCCTGCTGCCGGGGACCATCATCGCCACCGGCACCCCGGCGGGGGTGGGCATGGGCTTCGACCCGCCGAAATTCCTGGAGGCCGGGGATATTGTGGAGTGCTCCATTCAGCATATCGGGACTCTGCGGAATACGGTTCGCTGAGGGGGTATTGAAAACCCCTGATGGTTCGCGGCTCTCTTCTTTTTTGATTGCTTTATAAAAGTGATTTTTTAATAGCTCTCCCGAGACGGCGCGTTTGCGCCGTCTCTTTTTATTTTCTCCCTGGACTTCCAGAACCTGTTCCTTGCCCCGGCGGGGGCGGCTGCGGTAGAATGAAACGCGGATATCGTCGATATAAGTTTTATAGAGTGTCTTATGAACTGATAAAGGAGTTTGGAAGCATGGGGAAGACGCGCCGTTTTGTTCTGCTGGCCCTGATTTTCGCCTTGACGCTGCCTCTGGCGGGACGGGTCTCCGCCGCGGGGGGCGGCGGGGAGGTGGTGGGCTACTACGCCTCCTGGGCCGCCGGGCAGGGATATATGCCGGAGGACATTCCGGCGGAACGGTTCACCCAGATCAACTACGCCTTCGCCGGGATTGAGGAGGGCCGGGCCGTGCTGGCCGACCCGGTCCGGGACGGGCGGAACCTCCGGGGGCTGAGGGCCCTGCGGGAGAAGAACGCCGGGCTGAAAATCGTCCTCTCCCTGGGCGGGTGGGACGGGTCCGCCGGGTTCTCCGACGCGGCGGCCTCCGCCGGAAGCCGGAGGGTCTTCGCCCAGAGCTGCGCGGACCTGATTTCCGCCCACGGCCTGGACGGCGTGGACCTGGACTGGGAGTACCCCGTCTCCGGCGGGGCCACCGGCGTGGTCCACCGGCCCCAGGACCGTGAGAACTTCACCGCGCTGCTGCGGGACCTCCGGGAGGCGCTGGACCGGCAGGGGCGGCGGGACGGGAAGCGGTATGTCCTCACCATGGCCGGGGCGGTGAGCGGCGGCTACCTCAACTGCATCGAGCCCATAGCTGTGTCGGAAATCGTGGACCACATTTTTCTCATGGCCTATGACCTCCACGGGCCCTGGGACCCTTACGCGGACTTCAACGCCCCCCTCTACACCCCCTCGGACGGCCCGCCCCGCTACCGCGCCAGCGTGGACGGCGGCGTCTCCGCCTGGCTGGAGCGGGGCGTCCCGGCGGAAAAGCTGGTGCTGGGCATGCCGCTTTATGGGTACATATACCAGGGCGTCGGAAGCCGGAACAACGGGCTGTATCAGTCCTTCGGCGCCGGGAAGTCCGTCCCCTGGAACAAGGTCAAAAGCGACTATCTCAGCCAGGGCGCTTACCGCCGGTTCCGGCACCAGGAGGCGGGGGTCCCCTACCTCTACGGCAACCGGTCCTTCCTCTCCTATGACGACCCGGACTCCATCGCCGCCAAGGCGGAGCTGGCCCGGCGGCGGGGCCTGGGGGGCGTGGGCTTCTGGGAGCTGTCCCAGGACGCCGGGGGCGACCTGATTCAAAGCGCCTGGTCCGCCTGGAGCGGCGGGCGCTTCCGGGACGTGCCCCCGGACGCCTGGTACGCCGGGGCCGTGGAGCGGGTGTGCGCCGCCGGGCTGATGAACGGCACGAGCCCCGCCGCTTTCTCCCCCGGCGGCACGGTGACCCGGGGCCAGATTGCCGCCATCCTCCACCGCCTGGCGGGAGAGCCCCAGGTCCGGGGCTCCTCCTTCTCCGACGTGCCGGACTCCGCCTACTACAGCCGGGCCGTGACCTGGGCGGCCCGGCAGGGCGTGGCGGAGGGCTTCCCCGACGGGACCTTCCGGCCGGACCTGCCCGTCAGCCGCCAGCAGCTGGCCGCCATCCTCTGGCGCTACGCCAAAATGGAGGGAGCGGACAGGGGAAACCGGGCACCCCTCCGGGGCTGGCCGGACGCCGGGGAGGTGGGCGGCTACGCCAAAGAGGCCATGAGCTGGGCCCTGGCGGAGGGGATTCTCCAGGGGACCAAGGACGGCACCCTCCAGCCCCAGGGCCGGGCCGCCAGGGGCCAGGCCGCCGTGCTGCTGGAGCGGTTCCAGGGGCTGCTGGGGGAGGGGTGAGCCGTCCCATGGGGGCCTGGGAAAGACCGGGAAAAACGGGCCGCCGGGGAAAGCGGGCCGCCGGGGGCGGCGGCCCCTACACGGCGGCCTATCGGGAAACGGACCGTAGGGGCCGCCTCCCTGGGCGGCCCGGTCCCCCGGAAGCGTAGCAGTCCCGGGAGAATGGGAGGGGACAGAGCCCCTCCTCTACAGGGCTTTCTCCTATTAAAACGCGTGGCCGGACACCCCAAAAATAAGGGAGTGTCCTATTCGGAGATTTTATTGTAGGGGCGGACCTGCGTGTCCGTCCTTCTCCCGCAACCCAGGTACTCCTTGCCGGGCGGACATTTATTTCAATTTACTTGCTACCCGTTCCATCAGGGCAAAAAATGTTGTGCGTTCGGCTTCGGTCAAGCCAGGGAGCAAGGTTTCCTCGGAAACCGCCATGTACTGATCGGCAAGCTGGCAGCACTCCTCCCCTGCGGGGGTAATGCGGAGCATTTTGATCCTGCGGTCACTTGCATCACCGAACCCCTCCACAAAACCCTTGTAGTCCCATTCTTCCGGGAGTGACAGCATTTGCGACAGGAGGTGAGCAATTTGAGCGATATAGGCAAAAGAATGAGAACGCTCCGGGAGGGCATCGGACTGTCCCAAGCCAAGTTCGGAAAAATCGCTGGCATCCCCCAGGCTACCATCAATCGATACGAAACAGGCTACTCCGCCGCTCCCATCAAAGTGCTGATCTGGTATGCGGATTACTTCGATGTGTCGGCTGAAAAAGAACGGTGTTCGGGTAATCTCCGCCAGGGAAAACATCAGCGACGACGCCAGCGGTATTTTGGCGGAGGGTGTGTTGGAGAGCATGGCCGAATACTACTCGGCGGAGCTGTCCCAAAAGATACGGCGGGGCATGGACATCAACGCCGAAAAATGTTTGAGCAATGGGAGCGATCCGGGCCTTGGCTACTATGTGGACGAGGAGCGCCGCTTCCATGTTGACCCGGAGGGCGCTGCTGTTGTCCGGGAGATTTTCGAGATGTACGCCAGCGGGAAAACCGTCGCTGAAATCACGAAATATCTCAACGCAAAGCAGGTCAAGACCTCCCAGGGCAAGGAGTTCAACAAGAACAGCCTGCACCGGCTTTTGCGGAACAAGCGGTACATCGGCTATTACATCTACAAGGACACGGAAACGCCGGGCGGGATGCCCCGCATCATTGAGGACGAGCTTTTTCAGCGGGTACAGCATATCCTTGACCGCAACAAAAAAGCTCCCGCCCGTTCCAGGGGGCGAGAGGAATATCTGCTGACGACGAAGCTGTTCTGCGGCTACTGCCGGGAGATGATGACCGGCTACGGCGGAACGGGGAAATCTGGGGCGGCCTACCGCTACTACGCCTGCAAGAGCGCCAAGAAAAAGGCTTGCCGGAAGAAAGTTGTCAACAAGCAGAAAATCGAGGACAGGATTGTTTTGGAGTGCCGCAAGCTGTTGACGGACAGCAATATCGAAAAGATTTCCCTTGCGGTTGCCGCCGCTTGTGAGGCCGACTATGACAGCTCCGCCATCAGACGCATTAAGGCAGCGATACAGGAGGCGGACATCGCCATAGAAAACCTCTGGAAAGCCTTGGAGCGTGGGCAGGCGGTGGATATGATTACCGAGCGCATTGAGAAGCGCAAGCGGGAAAAGGACGAGTTGCAGGGCCAGCTTGCCATAGAAATGGGAAAGCAGGTCACATTCACCGCACCGCAAATCAAAGCATTTCTCTACTCGCTGAAACGGGGAAATATCAACGACGA
>CAJUJW010000072.1 GCA_910586735.1 uncultured Oscillibacter sp.
CGGGAATGAAAAGAGAAAATGGGGGGTGCAATGAACCAGCCATCGCTGGTTGCCACGCCGCCCCGCCCGTCAGGGCGAGCAAAGGCCCCCCTTACGGGGGGTAAAGAGAAAGCCCCCGTCTCTCAGACGGTCCCCCTCAACTCCGCAATGCGGCCGGGGATATCGGCCGCATTGTAAACGGCGCTCCCCGCCACCAGCACATTGGCCCCGGCCTCAATGCAAATCTTGCAGGTCTCGGGGGCCACGCCTCCGTCCACCTCCAGCTCGCAGGCCGGATTCTTCTCGTCAATCCACTTCCGCAGCGCGGAAACCTTCGGCATCATATCTGCCATGAACTTCTGCCCACCAAAGCCCGGCTCCACGGTCATCACCAGAATCAGCTCCACCTTCTCCAGGAAGGGCAGGGCCGCCTCGGCGGGGGTCTTCGGCTTCAGCACGATCCCCGCCTTTTTCCCCTTGGCGTGGATTTTGTCGATGGCGGCGTGGATGTTCTCCTCCGAGTCCGCCTCCACGTGGACCGTCACCAGGTCCGCCCCGGCGTCGCAGAACTGCTCCACGTAGCGCACCGGCTGGGTGATCATCAAATGCACGTCCAGGGGCAGCTCCGTGGTGGGCCGGATGGACTTGACCACCGGGATGCCGATGGTGATGTTGGGGACAAACACCCCGTCCATCACGTCCACATGGACGTAGTCGGCGGCGGCGATGCGTTGGATATCCCGCTCCAGATTCGCGAAATCGGCGGAGAGGATGGACGGCGCGATTTTAATCATAGAAAGCCCCTCTTTTCTGTGGCTGCGGCGGCCAAAGTGCCGGGACATGGGGTCCGGGCCCGGTGACGGGGGAGGCACGGTGCGCATAGGATGGTTTGAGCGGTCAAGGCGCCCCTTACTCCGCGCAGCGTCCGCCCTCTTGCGTCCGGCGCCGCCGCTTTTTTGAATATAATATAGGGAACCGGTCCGTTGGGGCGAGCCTCCGGCGGGCCGGTTTCTCCATGCCTTGTTTGGAAATTGGCGGAATGCCCAACGTCGGCAGTTTTCAAACAATGCCTAATTTAATATACCAAATTCCCGAGCCAAAAGCAACCGCCGTCCGGGATATTTTTCCCCGCCGGGATTTTGTTGTAAATACGACTGTTAATTTCCGGGGAGGCGGTATAATATAAGAGAAGATCATACACTCAGAAAGGAGGCGGAAACATGACGGCAGATGTCATTGTGGTGGGCGGCGGCCCGGCGGGGCTGTCTGCGGCGCTGAACGTCCGGGCCAGGGGCAAAAGCGTCCTGGTGGTCTCCAATCCCCCGGAGGACAATCCCCTCTGGAAGGCGGGGCTGGTGGACAACCACCTGGGGCTTCCCGGCCTCTCCGGGGCGGAGATGCTGTCCGTGTTCCGGGCCCACGCGGCCTCCGCCGGAGCGGCGTTCCGGGAGGGCCGGGCCCTCAGCGCCCTGTCCATGGGGGACACGTGGTATATCGGCGTGGGCAGCGAGATGGTCCAGGGCCGGGCCGTGGTGCTGGCGGCGGGGATGGTCCCCCGTGGGAAAAAGCTCCCCGGCGAAGCGGAGCTCCTGGGCCGGGGCGTGAGCTACTGCGCCACCTGCGACGGCATGCTCTACCGGGGCAGGCGGGTGGCCGTCCTGGGCTGGACCCCCTCCGCCAAGAAGGAGGCGGCCTATTTGGAGAGCATCGGCTGCCAGGTCCTCTACCTGGACAAACCCCGGGACTGCGCCATCCAGGGCGGGGAGAAGGTGGAGGCCCTGGTCCATGACGGCGCGACGGAGGCGGTGGAGGGCGTGTTTCTCCTGCGGCCCGCCGTGGCGCCGGGGGAGCTGTTCCCAGGGCTGGCCATGGAAAACGGCTTTGTGGCCGTGGACCGGAACATGGCCGCCAGCCTGCCCGGCGTTTTCGCCGCCGGGGACTGCACCGGAAAGCCCTTCCAGGTCTCCAAGGCCGTAGGCGAGGGCCTGATTGCCGGACAATCCGCTTCTTCTTTTCTTGAAAGACTGTAACGGCACTTCATTTTGCGCGGCAAAATTTAGTGGAGTACGTCCCCGAAGGGGAAAAGAAGCAAAAGAACTTTAGCGCGCTCTATAGCCAGGAGGCTGCGGAAGCCTCTGCGACGGCAGCGCAGAACAGCGTTTCAGGCAAAACAAAGGAGGAAAACAACATGGCAGTAAAGCATTTGAAGACAGCGGAATTTGACGAGACCGTGGGCCAGGCCCCCCTGGCCATGGTGGACTTCTGGGCCACGTGGTGCGGCCCCTGCCAGATACTGGGGCCCGTGATGGAAAATCTGGGGACCCAGTACGAGGGCAAGGCCCTGGTGGCCAAGGTCAACGTGGACGAGGAGCCCGAGCTGGCCCGGCGCTTCGGCGTGATGAGTATCCCCACGGTGGTTTTTCTGAACCAGGGCCGGGAGTTCGACCGGAAGGTAGGGGCCTTCCCCCCTGCCGCCTACCAGGAGGTATTGGACAAGGCCCTGTAAGGACCGCCCCAAAACGCGAACAAGCGCCCGGAATCTCTTGATTCCGGGCGCTTGGTTTTATGACGCGGAGGCAGGACCAGGGGGCTCTTACGCCTCCCCCTTCTCCCCGTTGGCCCGGGCCTCGTTGTCCAGGTCCTCCTGGTCCTTGGGGATGGCGATGTTGAGGATGATGGCCAGCACCGCCGCCGGCACGATGCCGGATCCGCCGAAAATCAGCTGCACCGGCTGGGGCAGGCCCGCCAGGGCCCCGGCGGTGGCGCCCAGGCCATAGCCCAGGCCCATGGCGATGGACACGATGGTCACCACCCGGTTGGTAACGCCGTACTTGGTCAAAAGCTTGATGCCGGACACGGCGATGGAGGCGAACATCATCACCGCCGCGCCGCCCAGGACGCTCTGGGGCATAATGGAAATCACCGCCGCCAGCTTGGGGCTCAGCCCCGCCAGCACCAGGAACACCGCGCCGCAGGTCAGGGCCATGCGGTTGACCACCTTGGTCATGGTCACCAGGCCCACGTTCTGGGAGAAGGACGTGGTGGGCAGGGAGGAGAACAGGGAGGAGATGACGGAGCCCACACCGTCGCACACCACGCCGCCGGAGAGCTCCTTGGCGGTGGCCTCCCGGCCCATGCCGCCCTCGATGCAGCCGGAGATGTCCCCGATGGTCTCCACGGCGGTGACCAGGAACATGATCAAGATGGAGAGGATGGCGTGGAGGTTGAAGGTGGGCTTCACCGGGAGAATCTGCGGCACGGAGAACCATTTCGCCTCGGCGATCCGGGACCAGTTCACATACCAGGAGGCGGTGAAGGCGTTCCCCTCCGCGTCCACCAGCTCATGGGGCAGCATAAAGCCCATGACGGAGGCCACAATGTAGCCCACGATGATTCCGCAGAGGATACAGGAGGTGGATGTAATACCTTTTGTAAAGTGCTTCAGCACCACGATAACCGCCAGCACCAGCAGGCCCAGCAGGAGATTTGGCAGGGAGCCGAAGTCCTTGGCCCCGCTGCCCCCGGCGAAGGAGTTCACGCCCACGCTGATGAGGCTCAGGCCGATGGCCAGCACCACGCTGCCGGTGACCACCGGCGGGAAGAACTTCCGCAGGGGCTTAATGAAAAAGCCCAGGGCCGCCTCGCAGACGCCGCCCACCATGGCCGCGCCGATGATGGCGCTGTAGGCCAGGATGCCGCCGCCCATGGCGGGGTTGGCGGCCACGCCCTTCATGACTCCCAAAAAGCCGGAGCTGGTGCCCATGATGATAGGCACCTGCCCGCCCACGGGGCCGATGGACCAGAGCTGAATCAAGGTGATGAGGCCCGCCGCCAGCATGGCGTTTTGGAGCAGAGTGACGTACAGCGCGGGCTCCCCGCTGGTAATGCCGCAGATGCCGCAGATGATCATCAGCGGCGTCAGGTTGCCCACGAACATGGCCAGTACATGCTGCATCCCCAGGGGGATGGCCTGGCGCAGGGGAATGCGCCCTTGGAAATCGTAGGGGCTGGTGTACTCTGCGGTCTTCTGCTTCACTTCGTTTTTGTTCATCTTTCTTTCCTCCTCATTTTCTGCGCCCCTTGGGCCGGGGCAGGCCGCGGAACCGCCGGACGCCCTGCCGCCCGGCCCCGTCTTTTTCTCCCTCAGCATTCTGGATCAATCGGCCGTGCGCACCCCCTTAAAGCGCAAAAAAGAAGACTACAAAATCCGCTGTTCATAAATCAGGGACAGCAAACAGTGTAGCCTTCCGGCATTGTTATCATAACATAGGTCCACCTCTTTGTCAATCCTGTTTGCAGTATTTACAGGCCCGAAAAAATGTGCTACACTAAATCCGTTTGACAAGGAGGGATGCTATGAGCAGCCGGGAAGCCGTTTTGTCGCTTCTGCGGGGGGAGGAGGGCTTTCTCTCCGGCCAGGAGCTGAGCCGCCGCCTGGGACTGACCCGGGCCGCCGTGTGGAAGGCGGTGGACGCCCTGCGGCGGGAGGGCTACGAGATCGAGGCCCGGACGGGCCTGGGCTACCGCCTCTCCGCCGCGCCGGACGCCCTGACGGAGCCGGAGATCCGAAACTTCCTGGGCCCCGTGGCGGTGGTGGGCCGGGAGCTGCGGTGCTTCGAGGAGCTGGACTCCACCAACAACTATCTGAAAACCCTGCCGGAGGCCCCCGACGGCCTGGCCGTCACCGCCGACAGCCAGACGGCGGGCCGGGGGCGGATGGACCGCTCCTTCCAGTCCCCCAAGGGCCAGGGAATCTACCTCTCGGTGCTCCTGCGGCCCCGGCTCTCCCCGGACCGGCTGCCGCCGGTGACGGCCCTGGCGGGGGTGGCGGTGTGCGCCGCCGTGGAGCGGGTCTGCGGTGTCCGGCCGGGGCTCAAGTGGCCCAACGACCCGGTGCTGAACGGGAAAAAGCTCTGCGGCATCCTGACGGAGATGTCCCTGGAGGCGGAGACGGGCCGGGTCCAGTCCCTGGTGCTGGGCATCGGGATCAACGTGTCCCAGGGCCCGGAGGACTTCTCCCCCCAGGTCCGGGAGATGGCCACGTCCCTGGGCCAGGCCCTGGGAAAGCCCGTGTCCCGCCCCCGGCTGACGGCGGCACTGCTGGAGGAGCTGGACCGGACCTACGCCGCGCTTTTAGCCGGGGACCTGTCGGCGTACCTCTCGGCCTACCGCCGGGACTGCGTGAACCTGGGCAAGACCGTCCAGCTCCTCCCCTTCGGCGGCGGGGAGCGTGAGACCGCCCAGGCGGTGGACATCGACGAGGATTTCAGCCTGGTGGTCCGGGGGCCGGACGGCAAAGAGCGGACCGTCCGCTCCGGCGAGGTCTCCGTCCGGGGGCTGTACGGGTACACAGAATCATGAATAATGGATAATTGACAATTCTCACAAGGGGTGGTTTTATGAAAGAACAGCACAGCTTTAAAAACCTCTGGGTCCTCTTCTGGACCTTCGCGAAAATGGGGGTCATGACCTTCGGCGGCGGCATGGCCATGCTGCCCATCCTCCAGCGGGAGGTGGTGGACAACAAGGGCTGGGCCACCGAGGAGGAACTGACGGACTACTACGCCATCGGCCAATGCACCCCGGGCATCATCGCCGTCAACACGGCCACCTTCATCGGCCAGAAATACGACGGCGCACTCGGGGGCGTCGTGGCCACCCTGGGGGTGGTGTTCCCCTCGGTGGTGATCATCTCCATTCTGGCGGGGCTCATCTCCAACTTCGCGGACCTGGCTTGGGTAAAGAACGCCTTCGCGGGCATCCAGGTCTGCGTCTGCGTGCTGATTTTCAACGCCGTGACCAAGCTGCTGAAAAAGTCCGTGGTGGACAAGCGGACGGCGGTCATCTTCGTCCTGGTCCTCCTGGGGGGATTGTTCCTGAAGCTCTCCCCGGTGTGGTTTGTCGTCGGCGCGGCCCTGGCGGGGGTCATTCTGAAGAATCTGGAGGCGCGGGCGGCATGATTTATTTACAGCTCTTCTGGGAGTTTTTCAAGACCGGGCTCTTCGCCGTGGGCGGCGGCATGGCCACGCTGCCTTTCCTCCAGGCCATCGGCGAGTCCACCGGCTGGTACACCTACACGGACCTGATGAACATGCTGGCGGTGTCGGAGTCCACGCCGGGCCCCATCGGCATCAACATGGCCACCTACGTGGGCTTCACGGCGGCGGGGGTGCCCGGCGCGGTGGTGGCCACCGTGGGGGAGGTGACTCCCTCCATCATCGTGATTCTCATCGTGGCGGCGGTGCTCCACAGCTTCCGGGACAATAAGTACGTGAACCGGGCCTTTTACGGCCTCCGGCCCGCCTCCACGGGGCTCATCGGCGCGGCCTGCGTCTCCGTCATCCTGGAGGTGCTGACCAGCGTACAGCTGGTTGCCCAGCAAAGCGGCCTCGTCAAAGCCCCGGTCCTGGGCGGGGGAAGCCTTTTCAACGTGCCGGGCCTCCTCCTGGCGGCGGTACTGCTGGTGCTGACCAATTACGTGCCCAAGGTGAAGGGGCTGCACCCCATCGTGTTCATCGGCTTGTCCGCCGTGGTGGGCGTGGTCTTCGGCTTCGCCGGGGCGTGAGCAGACAGAGCAAAAGCGAGGGACTCTCGTCCCTCGCTTTTTTCGCGTCCGGAATATTCCAGTTCGCCTTTACAAGATTGGACCGGTTTCATAAGGGAGGGCTGGGTGCGGATCAGCGAAAGTCGTGATAGGTAATCACGGCACGGGCGTCCGCAGGATACTTTTGCCCTTTCCTAAAGTTCGTCTTTCCGGTGATGGACACCTCCTCAACCGCCCCCGGCTTGGTCAGCCAGCCTTTTATCAGGTCCTTCTTCGCGAGGAGCGCAATGTTCACAAACCCGTGCGCCTGGAGCTCCTCCTTAACCTCCTCGCAGTTTCGGCCGGTGTAATCGTCCGCGCTTTGAGGGACCTTTACGCTTGCGCGGGCGCTTTGGTGTTCCATCACCGCCCCGGCTGTTTTGGAAATGGCTTCCCCCGCGGCGTCAATGAGGACCTTCTTCGCAGCCGTGTCAATCATTTTATCAAGCAAGCCCATAAATCCCTCCCACGTCAAGAATCGTCCTGCCGTCTCCCGGCATAGGAGCGCCGGGCCCGGCTGGTCCACGCGCACCTACTTCTGATGCTCAAACTCCCAGCCGTCCTTATATGGGCGGCTGGTTTGCTGTATTTCTCGTTACATCCAATTTTCCGCCAGCTCAGCTTTCAAATCCTCAAAGAGGGCGATATAAGTCTCTTTAATGGCCTGCATCAAGCCTAACGCAATCTCCTCATTGTAGGAGTGCGCCGCGTCGTTCCGGGAAACCAGCATCGCCAGCCAGCCCTTTTCATCCCGTACCATTCCGGCGCTGTACGCAAGTTTGACAATCTGCCTGGGAGAACCGGTCTGCCCCTCGGGGAAGCCATGGCCGGTCAGGCGTTCCTTCATCGCCTTCCACGCCTGCTCAAAGCAAAACTCAAACAGCGCGATACTTCCCGTCAAGGTCATCACATCATAAGGTTCCCGCGTGTCCCGGACAAGCCGCAGATTATCCAGGGCCTTGCAGAAATTCTCAAACTTTTTCATAGATGACAACTCCGTCCCGCTCTATTTCCGCCAGAAGCTCAGGCTGAACCGGTTTTCCAAGATCGACAACGTCAAACAGCAGCAGGGTCTGCACAGCTTCGTCAACGCTCAAAATAAACGCGGTTGTACCGCCGCCCCGGATAGCCAGGTCAATGTCACTTCGGGGGCGGCAGTCCCCCCTTGCCCGAGAACCAAACAGGAAAACCCGCTCTATCTCACACCGGCGGGCCAGGGCGGAGATTTCCTCCTCAATATGCTTTTCCAGATATTGCGCCATCATCAGCGGCCCCCCATCGTGAAGTTCGCTGCAAATTCTATCCTTTTATCTCCCAGGCCCTTGCGGCCCAAGGCCCAGAGGTTATCTGGCTTTTCTTTCAGGAAAAGTAATCGAACTCCCAGCCGTCCATGGACACGGTGTCCCCGTCCTGGATGCCCATGTCCTCCAGGCGCTGGAACACCCCCGCCTCCCGGAGGGTGCGGTCAAACCACATGCGGCTCTCGTAGTCGCCGAAGTTCACGTTGGCCATGACCCGCTGGAGCCAGGGGCCCTCCACAATCCAGACGCCGTCCTCGTGCTGGATGTCCAGGGAGGCGGCGGACCCCTCCGCCTGGGGGGCCCTGGGCACGTACTCCGGCTCGTACACGGCGATGGGCGGCAGGGCGGAGAGGCGCCGCGCCACCAGCCGCGCCAGCTCCCGGGTGCCCTTATGGGCGGCGGCGGAGATCTCCACCAGGGGATAGCCCAGGCCCTCCACGTGGGCCCGGAGGGCCTCCAGCGGCGCCGGGTCCTCCAGAATGTCCGTCTTGTTGGCGGCCACAATCTGGGGCCGTTCCGCCAGGTCCGGGCTGTAGCGTTTCAGCTCCTCGTTGATGGCGTCGAAGTCCTGAAGGGGGTCCCGGCCCTCGCTGCCGGACACGTCCACCACGTGGACCAGCAGGCGGCAGCGGTCGATGTGCCGGAGGAAGTCATGGCCCAGGCCCGCCCCCTCGCTGGCCCCCTCGATGATGCCGGGAATGTCCGCCATGACGAAGCTGACCCCCTCGTCCACCCAGACCACCCCCAGGTTGGGGAAGAGGGTGGTGAAGTGGTAGTTGGCGATTTTGGGCTGGGCCTTGCTGACCACGGACAAAAGGGTGGATTTCCCCACGTTGGGGAAGCCCACAAGCCCCACGTCCGCCAGGAGCTTCAGCTCCAGAATCACCTCATGGCTCTCGCCGGGGAGACCCGCCTTGGCGAAGCGGGGGACCTGGCGGGTAGGGGTGGCGAAGTGGCTGTTGCCCCAGCCGCCCCGGCCGCCCCGGCAGAGGACGAAGGGCTCGCTTCCGCTCATATCGGCCATGATCTCGCCGGTCTCGGCCTCCCGGACCAGGGTGCCCCTGGGGACCCGGATGACCAGGTCCTCCCCGTTTTTGCCGAACTTCCGCTTGCCCTGGCCGTCCATGCCGTTCCCGGCCACGTACTTGCGCTTGTAGCGGAAGTCCATCAAGGTGGACATGTGGTCGTCCACCTGGAGGATGATGGACCCGCCCCGGCCGCCGTCGCCGCCGTCGGGGCCGCCCGCGGCGACATACTTTTCCCGGTGGAAGGCGATGGCGCCGCTGCCGCCGTTTCCCGCTTTGACCGTGATACGGGCTTTGTCAATAAATGATGATGCCATGGGGCACCTCCTTCTTCTCCCCCGTAAGGGGGAGGTCTGTACTCGCCCTTGCGGGCGGGGCGGGACAGAGCCCGCCCCCTACTCGTCTTCTCCGAAGGGCAGGGGGTCCCGGCCCGCCAGCTGGTCCAGGGTGACGCCGTAATAGTCGGCAAGAATGCACAGCTTGCGTAAAGGCGGTTCCCGTTCTCCGCTTTCATAACGGCGGTAGGACATGGAAGACATGCCGCAGTGGACCGCCACGACTTCCTGACTTTCATGAAGCCGCTTCCGGCAGGTCTTTAGGTTTTCAGAAAAAGCGCTCATATATTCTCTACACCCCTTGACAAATGTGGGCCTGTCAGCTATACTTAAATCATACAATTTTGAACATAATTTTTTGCACTATTTGGGGGAGTGACTTTATGACTGACCTAATCAATCATCTCTTCTTTTACTCCGAAGACCACTGCGTCCCTCAGTGCCTGGAGACCCCGGAGTATAACCAGGCCGTCTGCGATTTGGAACGGGACTGGAGCGGATTTCGTGCCTCCCTGACGGCGGAACAGGACCGGCGGCTGGAGGGTCTCCTATCCCGTCAGTTCACCGTGAAGCTCACGGAGGAGCAAGCGGTTTTTCGCTCCGCTCTCTCCATAGGGCTAACTCTGGGCCGCCTGTAGCGCAAGCGCCGGGTCAGCGGCAGCGAAAAGAGGAGAGAGTCGATTCGTCCAGCACCAAACCCCCGCTTGCACCACGCCGCGGGCAGAAGACATGCGTACCCGGAGGAAGCACCTCTTGCGCGACCCCCGTCCCACGTCCCCCCGCAGGGGCGATACTTCTTTTTCTCTTTTGGACCGTGCACGGCCCGTTTTCTCTTTTTCTTCTGGCAAGAAAAAGAGAAAATGGGGGGTGCAATGAACCAGCCATCGCTGGTATCCAATCCTCCCCGCCCGAAGGGCCGGACCCCCCCCACCCCTGGGAAGGGGGGAGAAAAAAGGACCCGGACAGGATGTCCAGGCCCTTTTCAACGCTTACTCAGCCTCGTAAACAGAGACCTGCTTGCGATCCTTGCCCAGCCGCTCGAAGCGGACCGTGCCGCTGGCGGTGGCAAACAGGGTGTCGTCGCTGCCGCGGCCCACGTTCACACCGGGGTGAATGTGCGTTCCGCGCTGGCGAACCAGAATGTTGCCCGCCAGGACAAACTGCCCGTCGGCCCGCTTGGGGCCCAGGCGCTTGGCCTTGGAATCGCGGCCGTTCTTGGTGGAGCCGCCGCCCTTCTTGTGGGCGAAGAACTGTAAACCAATGCGAATCATGTCAGGGACCATCCTTTCTCATAGATTTTTAGATGGGGAGGGGGACCTTCAGTCCGCCTCCAGGACTTCGATATTCTCCGGGTACTCGTCGTGGAGCATGGTGAAGTAGAGCATCAGCCCCGTCAGCAGGGTCTGGCAGGTGCTCTCCGCCGTGGGAGCCAGTCCGCCGGGAAGGCGCAGGGACACCAGCGCCTCCTCCTCGTCCACCCGCACTGCGGCGGCCAGGCCCAGCACGTCGTTGACGGCGGCCTCCACCAATGTGACGGCGGCGGTGACGGAAGCGCAGAGGATGTCCTCCCCCGCCGGAGCATACCCGCTGTGCCCTCGGGCGTCAAAGCCGGTGATCCGGCCGTTTTCCGTGTGGAATACGACGCTGGTCATGCTCAGACGGAGATCTTGCCGATCTCGACCTTGGTATAGGGCTGGCGATGGCCCTGACGCTTGCGGTAGCCCTTCTTGGGATTGTACTTGAAGATGCGGATTTTTTTGCCCTTGCCGTTTTTGACGATTTTGGCCTCCACGGAGGCGCCGGCCACGGTGGGGGCGCCGAAGGTGGCCTTGTCCCCGTCGATGACGGCCAGAACCTGGTCGAACTTGACGGTGTCCCCGGCCTCCTGGTCCAGCTTTTCGATGTAGACCACGTCGCCCTCGGCCACCTTGTACTGCTTTCCGCCGGTCACGATGATTGCGTTCACGCTTGTTTCAACTCCTTCATTACGGGCTCGCTGTCGGGGGCGGCGCGGAAGCGCACTTTTCAAAGCCCATTCAAAGCGGCTTCCCTAGTATATCAGCAGACTCCGGGCTTGTCAATGGGGTTTTCCAAAATCCACCCATTTTCTTTCAGCAGCCCGCCAGCAGGGCCTCCAGGTCCTCCCTGGAGAAATGTTCCACCCGGTCGCAGAACCGGCAGGTCAGCTCCGCGCCGCCCTGCTGGTCTATCATATCCCGCAGCTCCTCCCGGCCCAGGCTGATGAGGGCCCGCTCCATCCGCTCCCGGCTGCAATCACAGCGGTACTCGATGGGCCGCTTCTCCAGAACCTCCAGCTCCAGCCCCGGCAGGGCTTGGCGCAGCAGGGCCTCCGGGTCCGGGTCGGCTTTCAAGAGCTCCGTCACCGGCCCCGCCGCACGGAGGGACGCCTCCAGCGCGGCGGCCGTCTCGTCTCCCGCGCCGGGGAGGAGCTGGACCAGATACCCCCCGGCGGACAGCACGCTCTGGTCCCGGTCCACCAGCACCCCCAGGCCGCAGGCCGTGGGAATCTGCTC
>CAJUJW010000073.1 GCA_910586735.1 uncultured Oscillibacter sp.
TGAAGGCGAACACGAAGGGCTACGCCTCCCTGGACTACGAGCTCTCCGGCTACCGGCCCAGCGAGCTGGTGAAGGTGGACCTTCTCCTGAACGGCGACCAGGTGGACGCCCTGAGCTTCATTGCCCACAAGGACAAGGCGTACCCCCGTGCCCGGAAGCTCTGCGAGAAGCTGAAGGAGAACATACCCCGCCAGCTCTTCGAGGTGCCGGTGCAAGCGGCCATCGGCGGGAGGGTCATTGCCCGTGAGACGGTCAAGGCCATGCGGAAGGACGTGCTGGCCAAGTGCTACGGCGGCGACATCACCCGGAAGAAAAAGCTGCTGGAAAAGCAGAAGGAGGGCAAGAAGAAGATGCGCTCCCTGGGCTCCGTGCAGATTCCCACGGAGGCGTTTTTGGCGGTGCTGAAGCTGGACGAATAAGCGTAAAAGGGGAGTTGCCCACTTTGGGCAGCTCCCCTCTTTTATACGCGTATGCGCGGGCCTCAGCCGATGCTGATGGCGCTCACCGGGCACTCGTCCCGGGCGCTCTGGGCCGCGTCCAGCATTCCGTCAGGGACCTCTCCGCCGTGGGCAAAGCCGTCGTCTCCCATGGAAAATACCTCCGGGCAGTTCCCGGCGCACAGGCCGCAGCCGATGCAGCTTTCATTTACCGTCGCGTTCATCGCGTTTCTCCTATTCTGAAAAAAATTTGCCCCGTCCCAGAGGAACGGGGCGGCAAGGCTAGTGTGCCTCATTTTTTAATTTTCACTCTTTAAAACGTCCACGCATTTTACGCCGTAATAGTGAAACAGCGCCAGGGCCTCCGGCCCAATCCGCTCCCCGGACACGGCGATGGGCACCGCCGGGGGACAGCCCACCGTGGGCGCGCCGCAGACCCGGCCCAGGCTCTCCTCCGCCGGGACGGACTCCTGGGGGGCAAACAGGGCCTCCCGGATGGACAGGGCCCGCTCTCCCTTCGCCAGGGGCAGGGAAACCGCCGGGGCGGCGGGGGCCCGGTTTTCCCCCAGGGCGGCGGAAACGCGGGCAAGGTCCTCCGGGGTGTTTTCCGGCGTGGTCATGAGGACCAGGAAGTCCCGGTCCGCGTACTCGCATTCCGCGCCGCCCCGGCGGAGGCGGTCCGCCAGGTCCAGACCCGTCAGGCCCGAAGGGGCCCGGAGGGTCAGGCGGAGAGGGTCGGAGGGTTCAACCTGCCAGCCCTTGGCGGAAAGGGTTTTCCCCAGGGCCTCCAGGCCGCGGACGGCCTCCGCCAGCCGGGCGGGGTAGTCCCCGGACAGCCGGGCGTTGCACAGGTCCAGGGAGGCCAGGGTCAGATAGGACGGGCTGGTGGACCCGAAGAGGGCCAGGGCCGCCCTGGCCCGGTCCCGAAGGGCGGCAGGGGCGGTTTTGGAGATATGCAGATACGCCCCGCCGGTGAGGACCGGCAGGGTCTTGTGGGCGGAATCGCAGGCGAGGTCCGCCCCCAGGTCCAGCGGGTGCCTGGAGGGCTCCAGGAAACGGAGGTAGGCCCCGTGGGCGTTGTCCACCAGAAACGGGGTTTTATAACGGCGGCAGACCTCCGCCAGGGCAGGAATGTCCGCCATGTTCCCCAGATAGTCCGGGCTGGTGATATACACGGCGGCGGGGGGCGCGTCCAGGGCGGACAGGCGGCGGTCCAGGCCCTCCGCCGTAATGGGACAGGCGCAGAGGGAGCTTGTCCCCTCCTCCGGCCAGAGCCAAAGGGGCTCGAAGTCCAGCAGGGCGGCGGCGTGGACGAAGGACTTGTGGACATTCCGGGCGGCGGCGATGACCGGCGGGGTCCCCGCCGGCCGGTTCTGGAGGGCCAGGAACAGCATGGCCTTGACGCACTGGGTAGACCCTTCGGTGGAATAGAACGTGGCGGCGGAGCCGAAGAGGGCGGCGGCGTTTTCCTCGCTCCGCGCAATGACGCCCGCTGCCTCATAGAGGGAGTCCGCCCCGGAAATCTCCGTCAGGTCCCAGGCCTCGCAGCCCAAGGGGCCCCGGCCCTTGTGCCCCGGCATGTGGAGCCGGGCCGTGCCGGAGGCGGCGTAGGCCCGGAGGAAGTCCGCCAGGGGGGTGGTCATGCCTCCGCCTCTTCCGCCAGGGCGGCCTGGAGCATGATGGCGCACTCCATCCGCTTGCGGAAGAGCGCACAGCCCGCCTCATAGACCCCCCGGATGGACCCGGAGGCATGGTAGGCGTTGGCGGCGCACCCGCCGGAGCAGTAGAGCCTGGCCCAGCAATCGGCGCACTCAGGGCGGGCGTAGGCGTTGCAGGCACGGAACTCCTCCCGCAGGGCGGTGTTGGTCACGCCGTTCCACACGTCCCCCAGCTTGTACGCCTCCTCCCCCACGAACTGGTGGCAGGGGTACAAATCCCCCCAGGGGGTGACGGCCATGTACTCCGTGCCGCTTCCGCAGCCGGACACCCGCTTGTAGACGCAGGGCCCCCCTGTCAAGTCCAGCATGTAGTGATAGAAGGTAATGGGCCGGCCCTCCTTATGCCGTTTCAGCATCTCCACGGCCAGCAGCTCGTACTGCTCCTTGACGACCTCCAGGTCCTCGGGGGTCAGGGCGGCGGGGTCCCCCGGGGCGCAGACCACCGGCTCCATGGAGAGCTCGGTAAAGCCCAGGTCCGCCATGTGGAAGAGGTCCTTTGTAAAGTCGGGGTTCCGGTGGGTGAAGGTGCCCCGCATGTAGTATCGGGTGCCGCCCCGGGCCCTCACCAGCTCCTGGAACCTGGGGACGACGCGGTCATAGCTGCCCTTCCCGGCGTAGTCCACCCGGAGGGCGTTGTGAATCTCCCTCCGCCCGTCCAGGGAGAGGACCACGTTGTCCATTTCCCGGTTGGCGAAGTCAATCACGTCTGCGTCAATCAGCATCCCGTTGGTGGTGAGGGTGAAGCGGAAGCGCTTGTGATGGGGCCCTTCCTGGGTCCGGGCGTAGGCCACCAGGTCCTTGACCACCTGCCAGTTCATCAGCGGCTCGCCGCCGAAAAAGTCCACCTCCAGGTTGGTCCGGCTTCCCGAGTGGGCGATGAGGAAGTCCAGGGCCTGTTTTCCCACCTCGAAGGACATGAGGGCCCGGTCCCCATGGTACTTGCCTTGACTTGCGAAGCAGTAGGAGCAGTTGAGGTTGCAGGTGTGGGCCACGTGGAGGCACAGGGCCTTCACCACGTCCCCGGAGCGCTCCTTGAAGGTCCCGGCGATATCGGCGAAGGTGTCCGGCGTGTAGAGCTGCCCGGACTTCTCCAGGGCCTCCACGTCGGCGATACACTCCCGCAGCTCCTCCTCCGTCACGTCGGGCCGGTCCGGGTATTTTTCCAGCAGGGCCTTTACAATCTCCTCCGGCGAGCGGTCCGGGTAAAGGGCGATCACGTCATAGGCCACGTCGTCCACCACGTGGACCCCGCCGGAACAGGTGTCCAGGACGATGTTGAAGCCGTTCAGCTTGTATTGATGTACCATGGGAGGTCCTCCTATGAAAAGCGCCGCCTCACCGGGCGGCGCTTCACGCAATTTCCTTTACTTCTGCTCGCACTTCTGGTTGGCGACGCCGCAGCTGGTTTTGCAGGCGGACTGGCAGGAGGTCTGGCACTCGCCGCAGCCGCCCTTTTTGGCGCTCTCGCAGAGGCTGCGGGTCTCCAGGGTCTTGATTCTCTTCATATGATCTTCTCCCATCTGATAGAATTTTGAAAACGCACCGCCGGGGGTTTCTGGAAAGGCGGGTGATTGTTTCCGTCAGTTTAGCACAAAGCGGGCGGGAAGTCAAGAGGCCCGGCGCCGGGGGCGGAATTTGGCCCGCAGGAAGCGGGAAAATGAAAAATTTACACAGACCCCCTTGACATTCCCCCTTGTGGAAGGTGTATCCTGAAAGGGCAATCCACAAGGGCGCCCCGGTTGGGGCGGGAAAGGAAACCGAATATGAAACAGAAATTGAAATCACTCAGCGCCTTGGCGCTGGCCCTGGCGCTGTGCCTCAGCCTCTCGCTGCCGGTCTCGGCGGCGGAGAGCAAGCCCTCCGCCGTGGACCAGGTGGCCGAGAAGGCAGTGGGCGCGCTGCTGAGCACCTCCCAGGCTTCTCAGGCGGACTGGGCCGTGTGGCAGGAGGGGAAGATCATCTCCTCCGGCTCCCGGAAGAACGCCGTGGACAGCACCGGAAACTACCTGGAGGCCCAGGGGGACGCCTACGGCATCGGCTCCGTCAGCAAGATTTTCACCACGGTGGCCGTCATGCAGCTGGTGGAGTCGGGGAAGCTGGAGCTGGACAAGCCCGTGGTCCAGTACCTGCCCGCCTTCAAGATGGCGGACCCCCGGTATAAGAACATCACCGTCCGCATGCTGCTGAACCACTCCTCGGGCCTCATGGGCTCCACCTTTGGCAGCGCCCTGCTTCTGGGGGACTCCAGCCAGCAGGCCACGGGGACGCTGCTGGACAATCTGGCGAAACAGCGCCTCAAGGCGGACCCCGGCGCTTACAGCTCCTACTGCAACGACGGCTTCACCCTGGCCCAGCTGGTGGTGGAGGCCGTGACGGACATGAACTTTGAGGATTACCTCCACGCCAAGGTCTTCGACCCCGCCGGGCTGAAAGAGACCTGGTCCCCCGAGGAAAACGTGGAGTCCCGCCGGGCCGCCATCTACCAGCCCGGTTATGAGAAGCCCCTGCCCAAGGAGTGCCTGGGCGTCACCGGCGCGGGCGGGCTCTACGCCACGGCCAAGGACCTGGCCGTCTTCGGCGGGGCCCTGACGGACAGCACCCTGATCAAGAAGAGCTCCCGGGAGGCCATGGCCGCGGCGGAGTGCGAAAAGGGCGTCTGGGCCAGCGAGAACTACCCCAACGCCGTGTCCTTCGGCCTGGGCTGGGACAGCGTGAAGACCTATCCCTTCTACCAGAGCGGCATCACCGCCCTGGCCAAGGGCGGCGACACCGGCTATTACCACGCCGGGCTTGTGGTCCTGCCGGAGAAGAAGATGGCGGCGGCGGTGCTCACCTGCGGCGGCGTGTCCACCTACAACGAGATGGCCGCCTCCCAGATGCTCATCGCGGCCCTGGCCCAGAAGGGGGAAGAGGTGGCCGAGATCCGCTTCCGCCTCCCCGGCGCCAAGAAGACCGCCCTGCCCAAGGAGATGCTGGACTGCGCGGGCTACTACGGCGCTCAGCTGGTCATCAAGATCGGCCTGACCGAGGAGGGCGTCATGACCATGAGCTACCCGGACATGCCCAGCCTGCCGAAGCGGACCTACAGCTACTATGACGACGGCACCTTCCGGGACGACGGGGGAACCTCCGCCTTCCGCCTGGTGAAGGAGAAGGACGGCCAGACCTACCTCTATCAGTGGGGCTTTTCCAACATCCCCGGCCTGGGGAACCTGCCCACGTCCAACTACGCCGCCGTGAAGATGGCGGAGAACCCCGTGAGCCAGGAGCTCCAGGCCGCGGCGGAGAAGAACATGAACCACACCGGCTTCCTGCCCGTCAGCGAGCGCTACAGCTCCCAGACCTATCTGGCCCTGGGCGACGCCCTGAAGGAGCTGGAGGCGGCGGAGGAGAAGACCGAGAGCATCCCCGGCTACGTGGGGAATCTGCGGATCGACGACGAGTACCATGCCAGCTATGTCCTCCGTGCCCCCGGCGGCGCGGGCCGGGACGGCTATGACGTGGAGCTGCGCCGGGATGAGAAGGGCGTACTCTGGATGTACAGCAGCAACGGCGTGGTCGGCGTGGAAATGGACTCGATCCCGGCCATCTCCACCGGAAAGGACGGCGCCGTGTCCTGCACCATCCAGTCCAACGGCTACGCCCGCTGGTACAAGGCAGATCCCGCCGCCGGGAAGACCATGACGGTCTCCGTGCCCAGGGACGCGGGCTTCTGGGTCTACAACGCCAAGGGCTATGTGACCGCCTCCTCCGTCCTCTGGAATTCCACCTCCGCCAAGCTGTCCGAGGGAGACATGATCGTCTTCGCCGGAAACCCCGGCGCGAAATTCCAGCTGACCTTCGAGTGAGAGAATAAAAAAAGGACCCTCCGCCAGCACGGCGGAGGGCCTTTTTTTATCCTTGGGCCAGGTACAGGTTCAGCCAGTGGCACAGGTCCCCTATGGGCAGATAGGTGGTCCCGTTCTCCTTGAGGCAGGGGGCGGAGAGGGTCATTTCCCCCAGCTCCGCGGTCCAGAGAACGTCGTCCCCGGGCCAGACGTAGAACACCGCCTCGGTGTTCTCGTCATACACCACCGCGCCCCGGTTCTTGTCCCAGCTGACGCTGTACCCGGCGGCCTCGGCCACGGTCCGGATGGGGGCCAGGAGCACGCCGCCCTCCATCGTCTTGTAGGGCAGCTCCTGGATCTCCTCCGCCGCGAACACGCAGACCAGCTTGTCCCCGTGGGGCATGGCGCCGGCGGTCATATAGCCCCGATAGCCGTAGGGGAACACCAGGACCTTCTCCGCCGCGCCGTCCTTGCCCTTCCAGACCAGCGCCCGGCTTCCGGGGAGCAGGTCGCGCATGCCCACGATCTGTTTTGTCCGCCAGGGGCTGTAGGCGGTCTCCTCCGTCACCTCCAGCGTCCCGCCGCCGGCCAGGGGGAACGCGGCGTCCTTCCCGTCGATGGACGAGCCGGGGGCCAGGGTGGGCAGCCCGGCGATTTCACAGAACTCCGGGGCGGCGGCGTCCGCCGGGACGTTGCCCACGACGGCCAGGGCGTTGACCTGGGGCGGCATACTCAGAGCCATCATGGGGCTGGCCCAGACGTAGAGGGTGTCCCCCTCCTTCACCTTCTCCAGGTCCAGGGGCAGGCCCGTGGCCGCGTCCACCGCCGGGGCCTCGCCGGGGTGGACCACCACCTGGTCCAGGGAGCCGTCCCCGCTGTCGTTTTTCAGATAGATGCCCTTCCCCTCCCAGGGGGAGACCTTGCCCCAAATGCGGACGAAGACGGGGGCCTTCTCCGGGGCTTCCCCGTTCTCCTCAGCCGCCAGGACGGGGACGCAGAGGGCGGCCAGGGCCGCCAGGGTCAGCAGTACGCTCAGCAGTTTCTTCATGATACTTCCTCCTTGTATTGTATGGTGAATGGTTATCCGACAGGTTCAGGGTAGGTCACGTCCGGCTTGGGATACCCCAGGGCGGAGATGCTCACGTCCTCCAGGGGCTGGTAGGGAATCTCCAGAGGTTCCGCCCCGCCGGTGTAGGAATTCAGCCACTCCTCCAGGGCCGCCCCGTCCACCGGGGCAGCCCCCCAGAGCGTGGAAAAGTTGTCCTCCTCCGAGGCATGGGGATTTTGATACCACTCCCCGGTCAGGATGTAGTAGACCAGCCCGTCCCCGTCGGCGTCCGCGTCTTTCGGGAAAGCGGCGGAAAGCTGCGGGTCTCCCTCCGTGACGGAGCGGTCCCAGGCGTCTGCGCTGGCAATCTCCTCATAGACGCCGCTGTCCTCACTGTACTGATAGAGGGTGTAGGGCCAGAAGCGCCCGGCCCAGCCCTGGTTGTGGGACCAGTCCGCCGCCGCGACGCCGTTTTCATAGAAGGTCATGGAGGGGAACTCCAGGAGGAGCAGCCGCAGCTCGTCCTCGGGGTAGTCGTAGGTGTAGACCAGCCCCTCCATCCCGGCCATGCACGCCTGATCCCAGCAGACGATGAGCTCCTCCGCCCCGTCGCCGTTCAGGTCCGCCAGGGCGAAGCGGTTCCCCCCGGCGGGGCCTTGGTCGCTGGAGCGCTCCAGCGTCTCCCCGTCGGGCCGGAGGCCCAGCAGGTACATGTCCCACAGCGCCTTGCCGTAGGCCAGCCGCCGGGCCTCGTCCTCTTCGGCGGTGATGGAGTCCCCCGGCCTGGGGGTCTTCTCAGGCGCGGGCGGGTCCTCCGTCTCGGGGGCCGCCTCCGAAGTGGGGGCCTGTTTCGTCGTGGTGATAACCGCCGTGCTGAATTGGTCCGCCCCGCAGGCGGTGAGGGTTCCCAGCAGAAGCCCGGAGATAAAAATTCCGCAGAGCATCCAGATAAAGTGTTTCATATCGCGACCTCTTTCCTGTGACCGTTTTCCCTTATTATAGACGATGGGCGGCTGAATTTTGTTACAAGATTTTCAAAAATATTTTCAAATTTTTCTCACTGTATGACAGGCCCCCTTCCAACATATACTATCCACGAAACAACCGCCAAGAAAGGAGAACCCTATGGAAGCACATTATCCCTTCACCCTCCCGCCCCTGCCCTACGGCTACGACGCCCTGCTGCCGGAGATCGGGGAGCGGACATTGCACTTCCACCACGACAAGCACTTTGCAACGTATGTCGAGAACCTGAACAAGCTTCTGGAGCGCTGCCCCGAGGCCCAGGAGTGGCCCCTGGAGCGCCTGACCCAGGAGTGGCCCCGCCTGCCGGAGGACCTCCGCCAGGGGGTGCGGAACAACGCCGGGGGCGTGTATAACCACGACCTCTACTTCAAGACCCTGGCCCCCGGCCCCGCCACCTCTCCCATAGGCCCCCTGGACGACGCCATTGTCCGGGACTTCGGAAACCTGGAGGGCCTGAAAACCGCCATGAAGAACGCCGCCCTGGGGCAGTTCGGCTCCGGCTGGGCCTGGCTGGTCAGCGACCGGGAGGGCCGGCTCTCCGTGGTGAAGACCCCCAACCAGGACACGCCCATGCCCCTGGCGCCCCTGCTGCTGTGCGACGTGTGGGAACACGCCTATTACCTGGACTACCAGAACCGCCGGGGGGACTACTTCGAGAGCTGGTGGCGAAGGGTGGACTGGCCGGGGGTTTCCAAGTCCTACGACGCCCTGCTGGAGAACCGGCCCCGCCGGGCAGAGTAAAGATTCGGCCTTGGCTTTGCCCCTCCGGGGGGGCTATAATAAAAGCAACTCGGAGAGCGACCGAGGTAAGGATGCTATCTAGGCTCACCAAAAGCGGGACCCCCGGAAGTGTGCTCTTCCGGGGGTCCCATGCTAGGCTGGTGCTGCCGTCGCTTTCTGTCCAGCCATTTGCAGACGAAATACGCGATTACGTCTGCCGCAGCAGAAGAGAGAAAAGTCAGGATGCCATTCATTCGGCTCACCTCCTCTCACTGCGGAGGGCCGACAGCAACGACATTATACCACAGGCTTCGGCAAAAATTTACAGAGAATCCCCGCCCCGGAGGGCCGAAACTTTGGCGGCGGGCCTCTTGACAAACGTCCTCCGTGTGCGTATGATAGGCATTACAGGTGTCATGACATCTGTAATGCCTATTTTTACACCCCATGAAAGAAACTATGAAAGAGACAGGTACATCCCTATGGAAAACGTCAAGGCGTTTCTGAAACGCAAAAACATCGTCCTCTCCGCCCGCCGATACGGCATCGACGCCCTGGGGGCCATGGCGCAGGGCCTCTTCTGCTCCCTGCTCATCGGCACGATTCTCAACACCCTGGGCTCCCAGTTCCACATCGGCTTTCTGACCACTGAAATCATCACCATCAACAAGGTGGGCTATACCATCGGGGGCATGGCCTCCTTCATGAGCGGGTCGGCCATGGCGGTGGCCATCGGCTACGCCCTCCAGGCCCCGCCCATGGTCCTCTTCTCCCTGGCCACGGTGGGCTACGCCTGCAACGCCTTGGGGAAGGCCGGGGGCCCCCTGGCGGTACTGTTCGTGGCCATCATCGCCGCCGAGTGCGGAAAAGCCGTCAGCAAGGAGACCAAGGTGGACATTCTGGTGACGCCCATTGTCACCACCCTGGTGGGCATCGGGGCGGCCTGGGTCATCGCGCCCCCCATTGGGTCCGCCGCCAGCGCCTTCGGCCAGCTGATTATGCAGGCTACGGTGCTCCAGCCCTTCTGGATGGGCATTCTGGTTTCCGTGCTGGTGGGCGTGGCGCTGACCCTGCCCATCTCCTCCGCCGCCATCTGCTCCGTCCTGGGGCTGACGGGCCTGGCGGGCGGGGCCGCCGTGGCGGGGTGCTGCGCCCAGATGGTGGGCTTCGCCGTCATGAGCTTCCGGGAGAACGGCTGGGGCGGCCTGGTGAGCCAGGGCCTGGGCACCTCCATGCTCCAGATGCCCAACATCGTGCGGAATCCCAAAATCTGGATCGCCCCCACGGTGACCTCGGCCATTACGGGGCCCATCGCCACCTGCCTGTTCCGCCTGGAGATGAACGGCGCGGCCATCAACTCCGGCATGGGCACCTGCGGCCTCTGCGGCCAGCTGGGCGTGTGGACCGGCTGGGTGGCCCCCGGCAAGGACGCCCTGGCCAACGGGGCGGCGGCCATTGTCCCCGGGGCCATGGACTGGGCGGGGCTGATCTTGATCTCGTTCGTCCTCCCGGCGGTCATCTGCCCCCTGATTAACCAGCTCTGCCGGAGGGCGGGCTGGGTGAAGGACGGGGATTTGACCCTGCCGGACTGAGGGGGGCGCCCCTTGCCAGGAGCGGGGGCCTTCCTCTCCCCCGAAAGGGGGAGGCGTTTACTCGCCCCAGCCGGGGCGGGGGGCTTGGCAGCCAGCGATGGCTGGTTCATTGCACCCCCCATTTTCTCTTTTTCTTATCAGAAAGAAAAAGAGAAAACGGGCCGTGCACGGTCCAAAAGAGAAAAAGAAATACGGCCCCTGGGGGGGACGAAAAGACGGAGGGACGCGCTGAAGTGAGGTGCCGCAACGAAGTATTCTATGTAAGGCAGGGCTGTGACTGTAAAAGGTCACAGCCTTGCCTTTTCAGGCCGTTTTCCGCTCTTTACGCCACTGTCCCCTGCCATCCCCGGCTTCACAGAGGTCGTCAGCGATGTCGATGATTCCAGCGGCCTTGTAGTAAATCTCAATCTTCTGCCTGCGGTGCCCACTGCTCTTGTCAGGAGCGTGGACGATAATCTTGTCAACCAGTTCATTCAGCATTTCCGCCGTCAGTTCTTCCGGGTCGGTATACTTTCGGACGCTTTTCAGGAATTGCCGGAGGTCGTGGGTTTCCTGCTCGCCATCGTCAATCAGTGATTGTAGCTCCCCAATGACCTGCCGCACCTGCTTCTGCTCCTCTTCGTACTGCGTGGAGAGTTTGTCAAACCGCTCCGGGCTGAGCCGTCCCGCCACCATGTCCTCATAGATGC
>CAJUJW010000074.1 GCA_910586735.1 uncultured Oscillibacter sp.
CTCTTTTGCGAAAAGAGAGAATGCGCCGTGCACGGTGGAAGAGAGAAAACGGGGGGCGCGGCACGGTACAGACTGTTTGATACGAATGCCCCTGCCCGCGGCGTGGTGCGAGCGGGGGGTTGGAGGTTGTCGAATCGACCAGCTCCTCTTTTCGCTGCCGCTCATCGGTGGTTGCGGAAAGACTGGGAAAAAGGGCACCTGGCCAATTGACCAGGTGCTGCCCCTTTCCTTATTATAAATTCCCCAATTTCTCATCTATCAAACCCACCGCGATTTCAAAAGCCTTGATCCGCCGCTCCACCAAAGTGATCTGAGACTTGTACCGCCCCGGCACGGTCCGCCTCGCGCACCAGAAAGAAAAGACAGGCACCGCCTGTCTTTTCTTTCTGGTGCGCGAGGCGGGACTTGAACCCGCACGTCCGTAAAGGACACTAGAACCTGAATCTAGCGAGTCTGCCAATTCCACCACTCGCGCGCATCGATATGAACTTTCTTGCCTTACGGACGGAAGGGGAAAGAGGGTCCCGCCCCGCTGGAGCGGGACCTTGTCTTTCTTCCTGGTGCGCGAGGCGGGACTTGAACCCGCACGTCCGTAAAGGACACTAGAACCTGAATCTAGCGAGTCTGCCAATTCCACCACTCGCGCATGGCTTCGGCGGTCTTCTGGGAAGACCTGTGGTGCGGCTGACGGGACTTGAACCCACACGTCGAATCGACACCAGCACCTCAAGCTGGCCTGTCTACCAGTTCCAGCACAGCCGCGTAATCAAACGGCCCCCAAAAAAGACTGCTTGATTATTATAGCCAGAACCGCCCCGGTTGTCAACACCCATTTTCGCTTTTTCCCGAATTTTTTCCGCCCCCGTTCCTCCGCCCGGAGACGAAGGAACAGGGGGCTTCCAGTCTTTTACAGCTGGGCCATGACCTCCCCGATGGGGTCGGTGATGACCAGGCCCGCAGAGAGGTCCCGGGCCACGGCGGATTTGTTGATGAGGGCCAGGCGGGACCCCTGGAAGTAGTTGATGAGCCCCGCCGCGGGCCACACGTTCAGGGAGGTCCCCCCGATGATCAGCAGGTCCGCCCGGGCGATGGAGTTCACCGCGTCGCTCATCACGTCCCCGTCCAGGCCCTCCTCGTAGAGGACCACGTCGGGCTTGACGGTCCCCCCGCACTCGCAGCGGGGCACGCCGGTGGAGCGCAGGATGAAGTCCAGGCCGTAGAACTTCCCGCACTTCTCGCAGTAGTTCCGGTGGACGCTGCCGTGGAGCTCGCAGACGTGTTTGCTGCCCGCCGCCTGGTGGAGCCCGTCGATGTTCTGGGTGACCACGGCGGTGAGTTTCCCCGCCGCCTCCCACTCCGCCAGCTTTTTGTGGGCGGCGTTGGGCTTGGCCTCGGGGGCCAGCATTTTGGCCCGGTAGAAGCGGAAGAACTCCTCGGGGTTGCTTTTATAGAAGGTATGGCTTAAAATGGTCTCCGGCGGATACCTCCACTCCTGGTGGTAGAGCCCGCCGGTGGAGCGGAAATCCGGGATGCCGGACTCCGTGCTGACCCCGGCGCCGCCGAAGAAGGCGATGGCTTTGGCCTCCTGTACCCAGGTCTTCAAGGTCTCGACTGCTTCCGTCATAAATGTCCCTCCCTGCGGATTATAATAGAATCGTGTGAAGGAGAACGTCTCATGAACATTCAAATCTTCGGCTCCTCCAAGTGCTTCGACACCAAGAAGGCCCAGCGCTGGTTCAAGGAGCGCCGGATCAAATTCCAGTACGTCGATCTCCCCTCAAAGGGATTATCCCCCAGAGAGTACCAATCCGTCAAGCAGAAAGTTGGCCTCCAGGCCCTGGTGAACACAAGATGCCGGGCTTACGAGGACTTGTACATGGCCTACGTGGCCCCCGCCGCCCAGGAGGAGAAACTGCTGGAGAACCCGGTCCTGTTCCAGACGCCCATCGTCCGCAACGGGAAAGAGGCCACCGTGGGGTATCACCCCGAGGTGTGGGAAACTTGGGAATGACCCCCGTGCCGCCGGACCGCAAAAGCGCGCGTCGCGTTCCCCGGCTATTTTGACATAGAAAGCGTGGTGAGTCCGCCGTGAAGCGCAAGCTGCCCAGGGGGGCCTATCTCCTCGTCCAGCGCTACTTCCGCCACAACGTGGGGGTCCAGAGCGCCGCCCTGGCCTTCTACCTGCTGTTTATGATTTTCCCCTTCCTGATCTTCATCAGCGCCCTGCTGGGCATGCTGAATCTGAACGTCACCGCCATCCTCCTGGCCCTGGGGGAGTTCCTGCCCCGGGACGTGGTGGACATCATCCGGGCCTACCTCCTCCACGTGAGCCGGAACCCCAGCCCCAAGCTGATGGTCTTCGGTCTGTTCTTCTCCATCTGGTTCCCCATGCGGGCCACCAACGCCCTGATGGTCTCCGTCCGCACGGCCTACCACCTGGGTCCCCCCAAGCGGGCGGTGATCCACCGGCTGAAGACCCTGCTCTATACCGTGGTGCTGATCTCCGCCATCGCCCTGACGCTGACGCTGATGACGGTGGGCGAGCGGCTTTTGGGCTACGCGGTGGGGAACTTCCGCCTGCCCCTCTTCCTGGCGGAGCTGTGGGCCCGGATGCGCTTCCCGGCGGCGGCGGTGGTGGGCTACTTCGCCCTGTTCTTTCTCTACGCCCTGGCCCAGGACGGCCGCCAGCCCTGGCGGAACCTCTGGCCGGGCACCCTGGCGGCCCTGGCGGTCTGGATGGGCCTGAGCTGGCTGTACGCCATGTACGTGGACCGCTTCGCCAACTACTCCCTGCTCTACGGGTCCATCGGGACGGTGGTGGTGCTGATGATCTGGCTGTACATGTCCGCCAACGTCCTCATATTGGGCGCCGAGTTCAACGGGACCCTGGTTGCCATGCGGAAGGAGCAGGGGGCGTGAGCCGCGCCGGTCACTCGATGGGGAGGCCGTGCTGCCTCAAAAAAGAGAGCTTATCCCAATAGCCCCGCTGGAAGACGATGGCCCCATTGACCACCTGAAAAAACCCGCAGCCCCGCAGTCCCAGGGGGTCCCGCCACTCCAGAATTGCCCACTGGCCGCCTTCAAACAGGTTTTCCACGATACAGACCATTTTGGCGGCGGCAAATTCCCCGGCGTTAAAGCCGTCCACCCAGAGCTGGACGACTTCCTTTGGCCTTAGCATAGTAAGCGCCTCCTTTTTAAAAGTTGGATTTATTGGGATGGCATCATTTCCGGCGGGCCTCAAATGGTGGCGGACCCGAAGGGTCCGCCTTTTCCCTGCCCTAGAGTCCAATTCTCTGCCGAATCCCCGCCGCGGCGCAAAGGCACAGCAGCCCCGCCAGGGCCCCTGTGCCCCACAGGAGGCTGTAGCTGACAGCCTCCTTATCCCGCCGCCGCTCCTCCGCCGCGGAGACAAACACATACAGCGCCGCCAGGCCAAACACCAGGGCCAGCCCGTCCGCCAGTCCCCGCCGCCCCAGGGCCGCGGCCCCCAGATACAGCAGAAAGCCCGCGCCGGAGACCATGGCCCCCCGGTTCAGCTGCCGGACGCCCCGCAGGAGAAGGGATTTCTTCGGCTTCATTTGCATACCCTCCGTATAGTTTAGATTTTCTATTACAATTTGTACTTATTTCGCGTAGCCGTTGACGATGACATCCAGGACCCTTCCCGCCACGCCGCCGGCCACGGCGCTGCCGCCGCCGCCGTGCTCCACCAGGACCACGAAAGCCAAAGGCGCGTCCTCGTTCCGCAGGAACCCGGCGAACCAGGCGTGGGGGGCCTCCCCCTCCCCGACCTCGGCGGTGCCGGACTTGGCGCAGAGGTCCATATTTGGGAAGCGGCTTTTGCCGTAGGTCTTCTCCACGTTCCCGGCCATCAGGTCCGCCAGCTTCTCCGCCGTGGCCGGGTCGATGAGGGCCCCGGTGCGGCGGGTCCAGTGAGGCAGGGAGGGCAGGCCCAGGCCGTTCCTGGTTTTCAGAATCAGGTAGGGCTCCGCCGCTTTGCCGCCGCCCGCGATAGCCCCCATGTAGACCATCAGGGCGCAGGGGTTCACCAGGTCCTTGTCCTGACCCACCCCCGCCCAGCCCAGGCGGCCGTCGTCCATGGCCCAGTCGAAGGAGCCCCTGGCGGAGGCGAGGCCGTCGATGTTATAGCTGGCGGTGAGGCCCGCCTTTTCCGTGTACTTCCGCAGGGTGTCCGCCCCCAGCTCCACGGCAATGGACGCGAAGGCGGCGTTGCAGCTGTTGGCAAAGGCGGCGGCGATGTCCTGTTCCCCGTGGACCCCGGAACAGACGATGGTCTCCTCCCCGATCTGGACGGAACCGGCACAGTTCCAGGTGCGGCTCTCGATGCCCGGGATGGTCTCCAGCGCCGCCGTCAGGGTGACGGTCTTGTAGACCGAGCCGGGAGTAAACGCGGAGGACAGGAAGCGGTTCACATAGGCCCCCTTGTAGCGGTCGTTGGTCTCGATGTCCTCCGGTACATGGAGGGGGTCGTAGCTGGGGGCGGAGACCATGCAGAGAATCTCCCCGGTCTTGTAGTTGTAGACCGCCACGGTCCCGGCCCTGCCGTTCAGGGCCTGGTACGCCTCGTAGTTGTACCGGGCGTCGATGGTCAATGTCAGCTCCCCGCCCCGGTCCGCGCCGAAAGCCCCGTTAAAGAGGTTCCACCCCGTCAGCCGGCCGGCGAAGGCGTTCAGCGCCCCGGCGCCCACGTTCCCCTGGAGGTCCCCCACGGCGTGGAGGGTGGCCTTGCGGACAGTCTCACTGTCGTAGTAGGTCCGCTTCCCGTCCTGGGCGGAGGACAGCACGTCCCCGTCCCGGTCCAGCACGGTCCCGGCGGTGAGCTGGCCCTGGGTGTTGTACAGGTGCCGGTTAAAGGCGGAGGAGGCCCAGTCTCCCCCCTGGGTCAGGTAGCGGAAGAGGAAAAAGACCATCCCCGCCGCCAGGGCCAGGGCCAGCAGGAGGCAGACAACCGCCCGGTTCTCAATCTTCTTCATGGGGCCTCCTCTCCCGCCGCCGCCGGATGGCGAAGCTGGCGTTCTCCCTGGTGTCCGTGGCTTTCAAAAAGGCCAGCAGTCCCCAGGCGGACATCATGGCGGACCCGCCGTTGGACACAAAGGGGAAGGTGACGCCGGTGAGGGGCAGGATGTCCACGGACCCGAAGACGTTCAGGCAGGTCTGGAACACCAGCAGGGACCCGGCGGCACAGGCCGCCAGGCAGTAAAAACTGCTCCTGGCCGCCCGGCAGGCCCGGACGGTGAAGAACGCCAGGGCCGCGATGGCCCCCACGGCGAAGAAGGCGATCACCAGGCCCCACTCCTCGCAGAGCATGCCGAACACCAGATCCGTGTCCGCCGCCGGGACCCGGTGGAGCCAGCCCTCCCCGGCCCCCATGCCCAGTAAGCCCCCGGAGGCGGCGGCAGACATGGTGCGGGTCTGCTGATAGCCCCGGCCGGAGGCGTCCGCCCAGGCGCGGCCCCAGGCGGCGAAGCGGTCCAGAATGTAGGGCTTGAACTTCACGATGATGCCCGCCCCGAACACCGCCCCGCCGCAGATGAGGGACAGCGTGGCGAAGTCCCCGGACCGGAGGTAGGCCAGCACCAGGAAGGTGACGAAGAAAACCGCCGCCGTGCCGAAGTCGCTCATGAGGCCCAGGAGGCCCACGCAGACGCCAGTCAGCACAATGAAGAGGGTCAGGTTCCGCTTGCGGAACAGCCGGTCCAGCGTGGCGGACCCGGCGAAGATGTAGCATATTTTGGCGATCTCCGAGGGCTGGAAGCTGAGGCCCCCCAGGGAGATCCAGTTCACCGCGCCGTACTTCCGGTTGCCCAGGACCAATGTCACGGCCAGCAGGGCGATGGACGCCGCCGCCATCACCCAGCGGTTCCGCTGGACCCGCTCCAGGTCCCGGAGGAAGAGCCCCAGGGTGAGGAACAGGAACAGGCCCAGGATGATGGCCAGCAGTTGCTTATAGAGACTCCCCGGCGCGCTGGAGGCGGTGACGGACAGGGAGAGGGTGGAGAGGAAAAAGGCGATGGTCTCCATCTCAAAGCCCACCCGGCGGCAGAGGCGCAGAGCCAGGGCGTAGAGCCACATCACCGCCGTGAGGCCCAGAAAGGCCAGGGGCAGGCTGGGGGACGCGTCCTCCCCGGCGGCAATCATCAGCTGGACACAGGATAGCAGCTGGAACACGGTGAGCCAGAGGAAGGAGGGCCACATGGCGGCGGGGGCCTCGGCCCGGCGCTTTTCCGCCTGCTCCTCCCGCTCCTCCACAGTCTGGGGCAGGAACAGCAGGGGCACGCCCCCCAGTTCAATCCGGTCCCCCATCTGGACCGGGGCGGAGTTCTCCACCCGCTCCCCGTTCAGCAGGACGCCGCCCTTGGAGTTCAGGTCGTAGAGGGTCCAGTTTCCATCCTCCCCCCGGCAGAGGGCCGCGTGCTGCCGGGAGACGCTGGGGTAGTTCAGCAGAACGTCGGCGCTCTTCCCCCGGCCCAGGATGTTCTCCCAGTGGGTGAGGGGCACGGACCCGCCGCCGGGGAGGCTCAGCTGGCCCCAGGTCTCCGGCGTGTGGGGAGCCCGGAGGAGAGACTTAACGGCCCGCCAGAGGATGGCCCCCGCCAGGACGGGGAACAGGAAGCGGACGAAGGCGGTGTAGAAAACCCCGACGGCGGGATAGGCCGCCAGGAGCTCGGGCAGGGTCATGGCCGGGCCTCCTCTCTGAAAGATGATAGTACAGCATACCACGAATCCGGGAAAAAATCTACCGGAAATCGGGACGGGCGGCGGAGGGCCCAAAAATTTCCGCCGGGACCTTCACTTTTCCGGCGTTCTGCCGATATAGTAAGTGTAGGAAGCGGTACGTTTATATAAAGGAGCGATGTTCAAAATGGATCAGGTCAACGGAGGAAGCGTCCTTGGAGAGTACGTGCAGTATGGCAAGTGGACCTTTAAAAACGCCACGGACCAGCTGCGGAAGGTGACGGACCCGGAGGAGGTCCGGAAATTCCAGGAGAACTGCGTGATCTTCAACCCCACGGTGGAGGAGCAGAAGGACAGCTTCCGGACGGAGTTCAGCGAGGCCGCCATGGACAGAAGCCCCGTCATCTCCGACGTGAAGCGGGAGGTGTACGGCCAGGCGGAGGCCGCCGTCGGCAGGTTTTTCGACGGGGCGATTTCAGCGGAGGAGCTGGCGGACGCCTACCAGAGCCTGTCCGACCGTCTGCTGGACGCCTGCAAGGACCGGGGATACCCCATGCCCTTATGGGGCGGCATGATGGGCCCCGCTTTCCAGGAGACCTTTTACGGCGAATTCCGCCGCATGGTCCTGGACGGGGCCGTGGAGCGGAACAACGCCGAGGGGAAGCAGTATATCACCGGGGAGATGACCGCCCAGCGGAACTGGAAATACTACAACTCGGACTACTACTATAAGAGCGAGGAGGCCGTCTCCGCCCTGACGGAGAAATTCAACGCCATGGCGGAGGAGCGGGGCTGGCAGGACACGGTTTCCGTCCCGGATTACAAGGCCAAGGGGCTGAATCTCTACTACAATTTCAACTCCGCCCTGTCCAACCACTTCAACGTGGACGACCAGTTTGTCAAGGACCCGGACCAGGTCCCGCCTAAAGATTTCCGCTGGTTCTACCAGTCCGGCGGGAACAACGGGAAGACGGGCTCTGTCACCTCCCTGACCATAGAGCACCCGGACGGGACCACGACTTTCATTGATTACACCAAGCCGGGCTTTGACCCCACGGACCCCGCCAAGGGGACCACCTGGGCCGCCTATAAGGACGAGGGCGGAACGTGGCGCTATGAGAGCGCGGACTTCACCTATGACTTCTCCAAGGGCGACTTGAAGAGCGTGGCCGCCCTGCTGAAGTTCTCCGGCCGGTCCGGCAAGGCCCAGGAGGCCGTGAATCAGTTCCTGAAAAATCTCCAGCTCTACCCCGGCGGCTATTTCAGCCGCTTTCCCCAGTACGGGGGCGGGGGCGTAAACCTGCGGGCGTAACGCCCGGCTGTCAAGAAAGGAGGCCCCGCCATGGGCAATCTGCAAGTGAACAGCACTGCCGCCCCTGCGGCCTCCTCCTGGCAGAGCCAGAGCGCCGCGCAGCCCTCCGCCTCTCAGGCGCGGGAGAAGGAGGACACCTCCCAGACCATCTGCGAGATGATGAAGGACGCCAAGGAAAAGGCCGACGCCACACGGGAGAAATTCAATTCCATCAAGCCCAAGCCCCGGTACGGCGACGCGCCCCTGGAGGCGTATTCCCGCCTGGCCAGGGCCCGGCGCCCCGCCGAGGTCAACGCCGCCGCCGGATACGCCCGGCGGCAGATCGCCCGGCTGAAAGCCGCCAAGCAGACGGACCCGGACAACGCCAAGCGCATCCAGGCGGCCATCAACCAGCTGCAAAAGGCCGTCCAGCGGGCGGGGAAGAAGAACCGGGAGCTGAACCGGGAAAAGCTGGACCAGGACCGGCAGAAAAAACTGATACAGGAGAAGCGAAGCCGGGAGGCCCGCCGCCAGAAGCAGGAGCTGCTGCGCAAGCAGGCCATGCGGCGCATCCGGGAATCCGGCTATCTCCGGGAGGCGGAAGTGGATAATCGCATGCAGTCTCATATTGCCGCCGTGGACATGGAGCTGCGGGAGCAGGCCCAGAAGCTGGCCTCCTCCATCCAGCCGTCCATGGAGGCGGTGGCCCAGCAGTACGCCGCGGACAGCGCCGCCATGGCCCTGCCCGAGGAGCTGCCCCCCGCCCCCGCCGGTGGGGAGATTAACCTACAAGCGTGATACTTTTTCTTGAAAGAAAAAGTATCCAAAAAGAACTTTAGGTCCGCTCTGGCTGTCTGGTGGTAAACCGGGCCGAAGCGACGGCAACCAAGATAGAAGCGGCCCCCGGTCATCTTTCGGGGGCCGCTTTTTTCACGCTTCCGGGGCTTCCGCCGCCTCCACCTCCACGCTGAGGCCGTTCACCTCCACGCCCTCCCCGGCGGGGATGAGCAGGTACTTCCGCCCGTCGATGATCCGGGTCTCCACCAGATAGCTGTAGGCCGGGTCGACGGAGATGGTGGCCTGTTCCGTCTTCACGTCGAAGCGCTTGGCGTCGATGAGGTTCTCCGGGTTCAGCGCCGCCCCGCCGAAAGCCTGGGCGCACTGCTCCTGGAAAGCCGCCGCTTTCTCCTCCGGCACGCCGCAGTCCCGGAGGATGCCCCCGATCTCCCCGGCGGAGAGGGCCAGGGGCTCGGCCTCCTTGTCCTCCTTCTGGGCCTCGATCTTCTCCAAAAGCCGCCCGTGGACCGCCTGGACCACCTCCAGGCTGCAAGCGTCCTCCAAGGCCCCGGTCAGGGCCCCCTGGAACGCCTCCCTCTGCTCGGCGGCGGACATGGGGGGTTCGGTGTGAAAGACGGCGTCCAGGAACTCCTGGTGAATCTGGTCCGCCTTCCGGGAGTAGAAGAGGGCGTTGTAGATGTTGGCCGCCCGGTCGTCAAAGGCCGGGAAGAGGAAGCCCAGCTCCGGGGCGGAGACCACCTGCCCGGCGGCGCAGCTGTGGAACTCGTTTTCTCCGGGGAAGTAGCCCAGCTCCATCTTGCAGTTTTTCACCGGGCACACGCTGCATAGGATATAGGAGAACACCTGGTCGGACCCGTCCATGTCCGTCTCTCCGTCCTTCCCCCGGCGGGGCACGTCGTAGGCGTCGTGGGCCAGGAGAATCAGATAGTTGCTGTCCCCCATGTCCAGGGCGTCGATGACCGTCCGGTAGAAGGTTTCCCGGAACTCCCCGTCCTTCAATTGGGACTCCCGCAGGGCGGAGAGGAGGCGGTGCTCGTCGCTGTCCGCCACCTGGGCCGTGGAGAAGACCACGTCGATGAGGTTCTTCCCCAGAGCGCCGGAGAGGGACTTTTTCAGGAGGCTCAGATACTTCTCCGCCTCCTCCAGGGGCATGTTCCCCAGGGACTCGTCCAGGTAGGAGATGATCTCCCGGCTGGAGCCGTTGACGTAGCAGCCGTAGACCCGGCTGACGGCGGATTTCTCAGGGCGGAACCGGCGGCGCAGCTCGCCGACTTCTTTTTGATTCATGGCAGTACCTCGCTTTCAGCGGCGCTGGCCGCTGGGATTTCCGACAGTGGTTGTCAAACATTCATTCTACCGGAAAAGCCCCGGAAATGCAACCGCTTTTTTCCGGGGGCCGAAGGTGTAAATTGCCTGTAAAGAACACGGGGGATTCCTTGCGAAAGGACCCCTTTTTGTGCTAAGATGTACCATATTCTAATTTTGATTCCAAGGAGGCGGGGCAATGGGCAGGCTTGGACGCTGGAAAAGCCGGATGGGCCGGACGAAGACCATCCTGGGGGAGAAGGTACGGGAGGCGCTGGCCTCCGTGCTGCCCATCACGGCCATCGTGCTGGTTCTGTGCTTCACCGTGGCCCCCCTGCCGGTGGACGTGCTCCTGGCCTTTCTGGCGGGGGCCGTCCTGCTGATTCTGGGCATGGGCTTTTTCACCCTGGGGGCCGAGGCCGCCATGACCCCCATCGGCGAGCAGGCGGGCGCCCACATGGCCGCCTCCCGGAAGCTGTGGGTCATCGCCTCCGTCAGCTTTTTGATCGGCGTGGTGGTCACCATGTCCGAGCCGGACCTCCAGGTGCTGGCCTCCCAGGTGCCCGGCATCCCGGGCGCCGTGCTGGTGGGGGCCGTGGCCGCCGGGGTGGGAGTCTTCCTGGTGGTGGCCCTGCTTCGCATCCTGTTTCAGGTTTCCCTCCAGTGGCTTCTGGTGGGGTCCTACGCGGTGGCGTTCCTCCTGGCGGCCTTTTTCGTGCCGGGGGACTTCCTGGCCGTGGCCTTCGACTCCGGCGGCGTCACCACGGGGCCCATGACGGTGCCCTTCATCATGGCCCTGGGCCTGGGCGTCTCCTCCATCCGAAGCGACGAGAACGCCGCCCAGGACAGCTTCGGCCTGGTGGC
>CAJUJW010000075.1 GCA_910586735.1 uncultured Oscillibacter sp.
GAGCAGTTCGCCCGCCTGCCGGGCATCGGCGGCAAGTCCGCCCAGCGGCTGGCCTTCTTCGTCCTGGGCCTCCCGGAGGCCGAGGCCAAGGACTTCGCCGGCGCGATCCTGGACGCCAAGCGCAGCATCACCTGCTGCCCCGTGTGCCAGAACTTTACCAGCGGCGGCCTCTGCCCCATCTGCGCCTCCCCTAAGCGGGACGGAAGCGTCGTCTGCGTGGTGGCCGACCCCAGGGACGTGGCCGCCATTGAGCGCAGCCGGGAGTACAACGGACACTACCACGTCCTCCACGGCGTCATCTCCCCCATGAACCGGGTGGGGCCCGACGATTTGGCCATCAAGCCCCTGCTGGAGCGGGTCTCCAAGGGGGAGGTCCAGGAGGTCATCATGGCCACCAACCCCGACACCGAGGGAGAGGCCACCGCCATGTATATCGCCCGGCTCCTGAAGCCCTTCGGCGTCCGGGTGACCCGGCTGGCCTACGGCATCCCCGTGGGGGGACACCTGGAGTTCGCCGACGAGGCTACCCTCACCCGGGCCCTGGAGGGGCGGCGGGAGATTTGACTTGACAGGGCGGCGGGATGCCGCTATAATGCAGATACAAGGACGCCGCAGCAATTGCGGCTGGCCCTGTCAGTTTAGCGTTTCAGAATAGAAACCGTCACCGGCCAGGGTGGCGGTTTCTGCGTTTGATTACGATCGTTACCGTAAAGGCACCGATATGTACCGTAATACGCATACAGCCTCACCCCCTTTCGGAGGAGCCGGCCAGCCGCCCAACCTAGTTGCTACGACATCCTTGCAGTCAGAATACCACAGGGTTTGACAAAAGCAAGTCCCGGCGCTCTTGCGCCGGGACTTGCTTTCATTCATACAGCAAAGGGATTTTCACAGCGGGGCGGCTCTCACAGCATGGTGTACAGAATCTTCGCCATCTGGCCCCGGGTGATGTTGGCCTGGGGACGGAAGGTGCCGTCGGCGTAGCCGCTGAGGATGCCCTGGGCCACCATGGTGCGGATGTAGAAGGCGGCGTAGGTGGGAATCTGGGCCGCGTCGGTGAAGGTCAGGTCCGCCAGGGCGTAGCCCTTCTCCTGGGTGCGGCCGATCATGGCCGCCGCCTGGGCCCGGGTCAGGTTCCCGGAGGGGTTGAAGTACAGCTTGCCGCCCTTCCCCTGGGTGCCCGTGACCACGCCCTCGGCGTACAGCGCCCGGGCGGCGGGCAGGGCCCGCTCGGGGATCTTATCCAGGTCCGCGAAGGGCAGGGCCACCTGGGCGTACTTGGCCTCGTCCAGCCGCAGGGCGTTGTACAGCATGACGGCGAAGTCCAGCCGGGTCAGCAGGGCGTCGGGGCGGAAGGTGCCGTCGTCATAGCCCCCGGTGATGCCCCGGTCGTAGAGGAAGTCGCAGTAGTCCGCGCCCCAATACTCCGCCGTGTCGCTGAACCTGCGCTCCGTGACGCCGGAGGCGGGGATGTCCACGGAGGCCCGGCTGATGTTGCCGGAGTAGTCCTTGGCCTTGACGGTGACCCGGCTGAGCCCCTCCTGGGGGGCGGGGAGGGTCACGGTGAAGCGGCCCGTGGCGGGCTCGTAGATGCCGCCGGTGGTGATGCTGATCCGGTCCGCCGGGAGGATGCCGTCCGCCCCGTCGGAGATGGAGCCGGTGACAGTCCAGGTCTCCTGGTCCAGCTCCGCCGTGATGGCGGGGGCGGCGGTGTCCACAATGCCGTCAAAGGCGGCCACCAGCTGGTCCAGGTAGATGACGCCGGTCCCCGTGCCGTCCACCGCCAGACCCCGGAGGGTGATGCCCGACGTCAGGTTGTTCACGGACACCTGCTTCCAGCCGGAGACGTCCAGGGTGGTCAGGGGCAGGGTCTGGACCTCCTCCTCGCCGATGGAGTAGAGCAGGGACAGGGTGTTGCCGGAGCCGTTGCTGTCCACCCAGAGGTTCAGGCCCGTGTAGGGCTCCTTCAGAACGGCGGGCTGAACCGTGGCGTGCCACTGGGCGGAGCCCTCGGTGAGGTCGTACTCCAGCTTGCCGGAGGCCTTGCCGTAGCGGACGTAGTTCCCGTCCCGGTTCAGGCTGAAGGAGGCCCGCTCGCCGGAGCCCCGGAAGATGGTGGTCTCGCCCTCGAAGTCCTCCAGGGTCTCCAGGTGCCGGTCGGAGACGGTCACGTCAATTGTGGCGCTCTGGGTTCCGGCGGAGACGGTGATCTTCCCCGTGCCCAGGGCCGTGGCCGTGAAGAGGCCGTTTTGGTCAATGGTTCCGATGTCCCCCTCCAGGGACCAGGTGAAGGCCGCCGGGTCCGCCTTCAGGGGCAGATGCTTGTAGGCGGCGGAGCCGTGGAGCTGGACGGAGCTGTCCGGCGCGGCGGTGAGGGAGGTGATGATGGCGTTCTGGTCGTCCCGGACGGCCACGGCGTCCGGCGCGGTGACGGCGTGGACCACGGCGGAGCCCCGGCTTCCGCCGCCCTCGGCGGTGACGGTGATGTCCCCGCCCTCCAGGGGGGTGATCAGCGTGCTGCCCGAGAGGGCCCCGGCGGAGGCGGTGAGGTCATAGCGCTGGTTCATGGGGATGAAGTTGGTGTCGATGGCGGCGGCGGAGATTTCCGCGCTGCTGCCCGCCAGGACATAGGCGTTGTCGGCGCTGACGTGGAAGTGACTCAGCTGCCCGGTGGGCTGGTTGGAGGCCACCAGGAAGACCTGGTTGCTGACGGACCGCTCCACCCGGTCGGAGGGCTGGTTGATCCGCTCGGCCGCCAGGTCCGTGGGCTGGGTGGCGGTCAGGGTGGTGGACCCGCCGCCGTCCAGGCACAGGCCGGTGACGCAGCCCAGCTCGATGAGCCGCCGGGCCACCTGGTCCATGGTGGCCCCGATGGAGTGGCCGGACTTCCGGCCGTCGATGGTGTAGAAGATCAAGCTGCCGTCATAGCGCTGGCCGATGGCGGTGCGGGGGGCGGTCCCGGTGGGCAGGCCGGAGACGGCCCGGCCGTTCTCCACCAGAGAGTACAGGCTGCCCACGGCGTAGGCCACGTCGTTCCAGGCGGGGTCCGCCGGGGTGAGGGTGAGGGTCAGCGCCGCCCCGGCGGGGATGGCCCGGAGGCTGTTCAGGGTCTCCTCCCCGGCGTTCAGGTTGGCGGAGAGGACCACCTGATTGGGTTCCAGGACGGTGGCGGTTTCCGTCTCCGCCACCCGCTGAACCAGGAGGGTGGTGGTCCCGCCCAGGGCGAAGGACCCCTCCAGGACGGTGCAGATCACGTCCACGCCGGGCTGGGTGGAGCCGGTGGAGTGGGCGGCGTTGAAGTCGTAGGTGTAGAGATAGATGCCGGACTCCGTCCGGGCCTTGTTGAAGGCCCTGGGCCAGAGGGTGACCTGGTCCCCCTGGACGGGGGCGGTCAGGGGATTCCCGTCCTGGTCCAGCAGGGGGCTGCCCAGCTCGTCCAGCAGGGGCCCGCCCTCCCCATTGCCGGGGGCGCCGTAGCGCAGGCTCATGGTGACGGCGGGCTTGCCCAGGACGGCGGTGCCGTCAGCCCGGAAGCCGATGGCGTGATAGCCCCCGTCGCTGGAGCGCAGCTGCCCCTGGGTGACCACAATGCCGATGGGCAGGCCGTTGTTCACATTGTAGAAGTCCCCGTTGATTCCGGCCACCACCCGCCAGCCCTGCTCCTCCAGGGCCTTGGCGGTGTTGGAGACGGAACTGCGGTCCGTCAGGACGCCGCCGTAGGTGACGATGGGGGTGACGGAGGCGTTGGGGGTGTATGTAATCAGGTTTTCCGTCCGGTAGTCGGAACTGACCGAGCTCCAGAAGACGTTGGTGGAGAGCTGGGTCTCCCGGTTCAGCAGGGTGTCCGTGGCGGTGAGGTCGTCCCCCATGGCCTCGGAGGCCAGGGCGGGGGAAACCGTCAGCGCCGCCAGCAGGGAGAGACTCAGCAGCAGGGACAGCGCTCTGGGAAAGATTCGTTTCATAGGGTTCCTCCATACTTGTCCAGGGTGAGTATTTTCCACCTTACCACAATCCGGGGAAAAAGTAAATGATAAATCGTGAACAAAATCCGGTGGGGAATCCAGAATTTTCCATACTGGACAAGGGCGCGCTTTCGCGCTATGATACATAGAGAGAACGCAAAGGAGGAACTGCCAGTGACCGTCGCCGTCGATTCCGGGCGCTGCATCGCCTGCGGCATGTGCGCCTACGCCGCGCCGGAGGTCTTCCGCGTCGTCGGAAGGTCCTCCACCGTCATCGCCCAGCCGGAGGGGAAAAATCCCAAGGTCCGGGACGCCGCCAATGGGTGCCCCGTAAACGCCATCCGGGTGGAGGGATAAGGGGATAAAAAGGGAAGCCCCGGCCGGATTCCGGCCGGGGCTTCCCTTTTACTGATAGCGGTACCGTTGGGCCGTGTAGCCGTCGATGCAGCTTTGAAAGAGCTCGTAGCTGTGAAACTCCAGAAGCTGATAGCCCGGGGCCTTGTGGAAGGACACCACCCGCCGCCGGGTATCCACCCACACCCGCCAGACCCGGCCTTCCTCTTTTTTTCTCGTGGGCAACGCGATCCCCCTTCCCCCCGCTGTGCGGTCTTCTCCATTCTATGCGATTTTCGTATAAAAATCAATATGCAATTTTCGCATATCCTAAAATAGAGAAGATTCGGGAGGGCGGGAAAGGGGAAAGTGCCATGTACCAGAGGCTGCGGGACCTGCGGGAGGACCGGGACCTTCCCCAGCGGACCCTGGCGGAGCTGCTCCACGTGTCCCAGGCGACCTATTCCCGCTATGAGAGCGGGGGGCTGGACATTCCCAGCGGGGCGCTGATCGCGCTGGCGGGGTTTTACCGCACCAGCGTGGATTATCTGCTGGGGCTGACGGAGGACCCCAGGCCCTACCGGCAGAGGAGCCGTCAGCCATAAAGACGGTCCCCCGCGCCCAACAACGTAAAATGGAAAAGGGCCCCTTTCGAAGGGGGCCTCAGGCTGGCGAAAAAGTCTTTTCGCCAGCCTGAGCAAGTTTTCAGAACCCGTGGGAAGTTCTGAAAACTTATGATTGAAAACGAAAGGAACCCCCTCCTGGGTTCCTCTCGTAGCTCTCTTCCTTCCCGTCGAATTAGTTTTCCATGTTTTTCGACAAGCTGAGGGCCCCTTTCGAAGGGGCCCTTTCTCATGTGCTTTTTTACTTGGCCTGCTTCATGGAGAGGGAGATGCGCTTCTTCTTCTCGTCTACCTCCAGGACCAGCACCTTCACCACGTCCCCTACGGAGACCACCTCCGAGGGGTGCCGGACCCGGCGGTCCGCCACCTGGGAGATATGCACCAGCCCGTCCTGGTGGACGCCGATGTCCACGAAGACGCCGAAGTCGATGACGTTCCGCACCGTCCCCGTCAGCACCATGCCGGGTTTCAAGTCCTTCATCTCCAGCACGTCCGTCCGCAGCACCGGCTTGGGCAGGTCGTCCCGGATGTCCCGGCCGGGCTTCAAAAGCTCGGACACCACGTCCCGTAGGGTGGGCACGCCTACCCCCGCCTCCCCGGCGGCCTTTTCCTCGCCGTAGGCCGCCACCTGGGCGGGGAGGCCCTGGAGCTTTCCCGCCCGCACGTCCGCCAGGGAGTGGCCCGTCAGCTCCAGGAGCTTTTCCGCCGCGGCGTAGCTCTCCGGGTGGACGGCGGTGTTGTCCAGGACGGACTTGCTCTCCGGCACCCGGAGGAAGCCCGCGCACTGCTGGAACGCCTTGGGCCCCAGCTTGGGCACCTTCAAAATCTGCTTCCGGGCGGTGAAGGGGCCGTTCTCCTCCCGGTAGGCCACGATGTTTTTCGCCGTGGCCGCCGTCAGGCCGGAGACCCGCTGGAGCAGGGACGGGGAGGCCGTGTTCACGTCCACGCCCACGGCGTTGACGCAGTCCTCCACCACGCCGTTCAGCGCCTCGTCCAGCCGTTTCGGCGGCATGTCGTGCTGGTACTGCCCCACGCCGATGGCCTTGGGGTCGATCTTCACCAGCTCCGCCAGGGGGTCCTGCAAGCGCCGGGCGATGGACACGGCGGAGCGCAGATTCACGTCGTACTCCGGGAACTCCGCCGCCGCCAGGGGACTGGCGGAGTACACGGAGGCCCCGGCCTCGGAGACGATCATGTAGCTGACGCGCATCCCGGCCTCGCCCACCTGCCGGATGAGCTCCACGGCCATCTGTTCCGTCTCCCGGCTGGCGGTGCCGTTGCCGATGGCCAGGTGCTGCACTCCGTGTTTTTTGATGAGCCGGGACAGCGCGGCGATGGCCTCCCGCTTCTGCCGCTCGCCGTGGGTGGGATAGACCACGGCGGTGTCCAGCACCTTGCCGGTCCCGTCCACCACGGCCACCTTGCACCCCATGCGGTAGCCGGGGTCCAGGCCCATGGTGACCTTCCCCTTCACCGGGGGCTGCATCAAAAGGGGCTTCAAATTCAGGGCGAACTGGCCGATGGCCCCCTCGTTGGCCTCCTCCGTCAGGCCGGACCGGGCCTCCCGCTCCAGGGAGGGGAAAATCAGCCGGTCGTAGGCGTCCTCCGCCGCGGCCTTGACGAACTCCATGGCGGGGGTCCCCGGAACCACCACCCGGCGGCGCAGGGTCCGCAGGGCCAGGTCCCGGTCCATCTCCACAGAGACCTTTAATTTCTCCTCCTTCTCCCCCCGGTTGACGGCCAGCACCTGGTGGCCCTGCATGCGGGAGAGGGGCTGTGTGAAGTCGTAGTAGAGCCGGTAGACGGAGTCCTCCTCCGGGTCGGCGGCCTCGCTGCGGAGCTTCCCGTTTTTGGCCAGCAGGGCCCGGAGGACCTTCCGCAATTCCGCGTCGTCGCTGAGGAGCTCCGCCACGATGTCGCTGGCCCCCGCCAGGGCGTCCTCCGCCGTCTCCACGCCCTTTTCCGGGTCCACGTACTTCGCCGCCTCCGTCAGGGGGTCCGGGCAGTCCGGCCCCTGGGCAAACAGCAGTTCCGCCAGAGGGGCCAGCCCCTTCTCCCGGGCGACGGTAGCCCGGGTCCGGCGCTTTTGCTTATAGGGGCGGTACAGGTCCTCCACCTCCGCCAGGGTGGCGGCGGCGTCAATGGCGGCGGCCAGTTCCTCCGTCAGCTTGCCCTGTTCCTCGATGGACTTCTTCACGGTTTCCCGCCGCTCCTGGAGGCCCCGGAGGTAGTTCAGCCGCTCCTCCAGATTGCGGAGGGTGGTGTCGTCCATGGCTCCGTGAAGCTCCTTGCGGTAGCGGGCGATGAAGGGGATGGTGTTGCCCTCGTCCAGCAGGCGGACCACGTTGTCCACGTACTGTTGGGGCTGGTTCAGCTCCTTGGCGAGCTGGATGATGATGGCGTCCATAAATCCTCCCTTATCCGTTGGCCTGTTTCTTCCGCTGGATTTCCGCAATGCGCTCCTCCGCCGACCGCATGGTCTTGCGGAGGAAGATGATGCTCAGTACCAGGGACACCAACTCCGAGATGGGGAAGCAGAGCCACACCAGGTCCAGCTTTCCCGTCTGGGCCAGCAGCCACGCCGTTGGCAGCAGGGCAACCAGCTGGCGGCAGATGGAGCAGATCAGGGTATAAACCGGGTTTCCAATGGCCTGGCACACGGACCCGGCGATGATGTCGAAGCCCGCCAGAATAAAGGAGTAGCTGATGACCCGCAGGGCCACGGTGCCGATGGAGAGCATCTCCTCCGAGGGGTTGAAAAAGCCCAGCAGCACCCCGGGAATCAGGTTGAAAGCGGCGCAGCCCGCCACCATGATCACCGTGGCCACCGTGGCGGTGAGCCGGAAGGTCTTGCGCACCCGGTCCATCCGGACGGCGCCGTAATTGTAGGAGATGATGGGAACCATGCCGTTGTTCAATCCGAAGACGGGCATGAAGATAAAGCTCTGGAGCTTGAAATAGGCCCCGAAGACCGCCGTGGCCGTGTCGGTGAAGGAAATCAGAATCTTGTTCATGCCGAAGGTCATGATGGACCCGATGGACTGCATGATGATGGAGGGCAGGCCCACCCGGTAGATCTCCCGGACGATGAACCGGTCCGGCTTGACGGCCCGGAGGCTGAGGTGGATGTCCTTGTTGAACTTGAGGTTCATCCACAGGCCCACCAGGGCGGCCACCACCTGGCCCAGCACCGTGGCGGCGGCGGCCCCGGCCACCTCCATCCGGGGGAAGCCGAAGAGGCCGAAGATCAGAATGGGGTCCATGATGATGTTGATCACTGCGCCGATCATCTGGGTCAGCATGGAGTACACCGTCCGGCCCGTGGACTGGAGGAGCCGCTCAAAGCAGAACTGGCTGAAGATGCCGATGGAGAGCCCCAGGCAGATGCGGGCGTAGTCCGTGCCGTAGTCCACGATGGGGGCGATGTCTGTCTGTGCCAGGAAGAAGGGCCGGGCCAGCAGAAAGCCGCACACGCCGAAGACCACGGCGCTGAGGAGGAAGATAAAGATGCCCGTGTTGGCGGCCCGGTCCGCCTGGTCCTGCTTCTTCTCCCCCAGGGAGCGGGACAGGAGCGCGTTCATGCCCACGCCGGTGCCGCCGCCCACGGCGATCATCAGGTTCTGGAGGGGGAAGGCCAGGGACACGGCGTTCAGGGCGTCCTGGCTGATGCGGGCCACGAAAATGCTGTCCACCACGTTGTACAGGGCCTGGACCAGCATGGAGATCATCATGGGCACCGCCATGCCCGCCAGCAGGGGGGCGATGGGCATAACGCCCATTTTGTTCTCCTGGGGGGCGGGGGAAGCGGATTGCGTTTTGTTGGCTTTCATCTGTAGTATCCTTTCTATATATTTCTATATATACAGGGCTTCGCGGAAAAAGGACGCGGCTCTATGGCCGCGCCTTTTTGAGGCTGGGGTTATTCTGGATAGCGGGTCCAGATGTCGTAGGTGTATTTGTCCCCTGTCTTCCAGGTGTACTCGTCGTCCCAGTGAATCCGGTAGACGGTCTTGCCCCCGGTGGAGGCTTGGGTGACGGTGAAGGAGACCCTGCCGTCCTGGTCCTTTTGGGGGCGGGAGGCGACGCAGGTTACGTGAACCAGCCGCCCGTCGCCGTTCAGCTGGACCATGACATCGCCGGGGCGGGCCTCCTCCAGGGGGACCTTCCGGGCGGGAAAGCCCGCCTGGCCAAAGACCGCGTCGCTGACCAGGGTGGCCCAGCCGCCGCAGCCCAGGGTGTTGCTGGTGTGGGTGCTGGGGTCCTCCGCCCTGGGATAGGGATGGGTGGCGGCCCGTACGGGGCTGGAGTTCCCGATGGGGTAGCCGTCGGAGAAATCCGTGTCCTCCGGCCAGGTCTCCCGGAGGCCGTTGATGATCTCCAGCACGTTCTCCTCCGTGGGCTCCTTGCCGTTGGACAGCGTCGTGGGGGCCTCCTGCTCCTTCTGAACGGGCACGGCGGTCCCGGGGCCGCCGGCCATGCACTGGGCCATGCGGTAGAGGACCACCGCCCCCTGGCCCCTGGTCATGGTCTCGTGGGGGGCGAAGCCGCCGTCGGCATAGCCGGTGATGATGCCCAGGGAGGCGACCATGCCCACCGCGTCCCGGTAATAGCCGTCGATGGAGGCGGCGTCGGCGAATTTGGACAGGGCGGCGGTCCGGCCGGCCTCGGGGACCGTATAGCCCTTGTTCTTCATGACGTTGGCGATGAACTGGGCCATGTCCAGCCGGGTGATGCGGACGTTCATAACGGAGGGCGCTTTCCAGGACTTGTCCCCGTAGAACATGACGCCCTTGTCATTCAACAGGGCGGCGCTGGGAAGATACCAGCCCCCGGATTTCAGCCCGGCGTAGGCCGCGTCCTCCCCGGGGTAGAAGGCCCGGGCCAGCATGACGCAGAATTGGGCCCGTGTGACGCGCTGGGCGGGGCGGAAGGTGCCGTCGTCATAGCCGGAGAGAATCCCCTTTTCCACGCAGTCCGAGATGGCCTGGTGGAAGACGTAGGTGGGGGGCACATCGGAAAACTCCGCCGCCAGCGCCGGGGCGGAGAGGCCCAGGCAGAGGGCCAGGGCCAGCAGCAGGGGCAGAAGCCGTTTCATCGAAAAGTCCTCCCTCTTAATTTCTTGAGTTCCCCGGCGGTTGGCCTGGAGATGATCTTTAGGGGGTTATTCCGGGTAGCGGGTGTAGATGACGCGGACGGACTCGCCCGGATATCTCGGCCTGGCGTTTACCCGGGTGGGGTAACTAGAGGCCGTGTCAAACCACCGGACCTTGCCCCCGACGTTGCCGTCGGCGGTTTGGATGCAGGGCAGGCCGCCCACGTAATGGGCGGTTGACAGGGCAATATTCGCGTGGGCTGCGGAACCGTCGGGCTTGACGCGGAACACAATGTCCCCAGGGCGCACCCGCGTGTTGTCCTCCAGCCTCCGGGCGGGGTTGGCGGAGGGGCCGAACACATAGTCGCTGAGCATGGCCGCAAAGGCCCCGCAGGCTTCCGCGCCCGACAGCTGCCACTCCGTCACGCAGGCGGCGCCTATGGACATGTCCGGGTCTGAGGCATAGATGTTGTTGCCGGACTCCGCCTTTTCCAGGTAGTTCCAGGTCATGCCGCCGGGCCAGAGCTCCTTGGCCTCGGCCAGCAGGGCCAGGACATTCTCCTCGGTAATGGGCTCCCCGTTTCGGAGGGCGCCCGTGGGGTTCTGGGGGTCCGCGATGGACCAGGCGGTCCCGGTTTCCATGGACGTACTGGTTACGGCCCGCTCCTCCGCCTCCGGGACGCCGCCGCCCGCCGGGGCCGGGAGGGTCAGGCAGAGGACCAGAGTCAAAAGCAGGATCGGTTTCATGCCGCTTCCTTATTTCTTGAGCTCGCCGGTGGCCAGCTGGGTCAGGTAGGCGTTGAGGAAGCCGTCCAGGTCCCCGTCCATGACTCCGTCGATATTGGCGGTTTCGAAGCTGGTCCGGGTGTCCTTCACCATCTGGTAGGGCATGAAGACGTAGGACCGGATCTGGCTGCCCCACTCGAT
>CAJUJW010000076.1 GCA_910586735.1 uncultured Oscillibacter sp.
CGCCGGCCATACCGGCCATCATCGCCTCGATCTCCTCCTGGCTCATCTTGTGGCCCGAGGATTCCTCCGCCGCCGGGGCGGGCGCGGGGGCCGGTGCGGGTTCCGGCGCGCCGCCGGCCATGCCCGCCATCATGGCCTCAATCTCCTCCTGGCTCATCTTGTGGCCCGAGGATTCCTCCGCCGGGGCGGGGGCCGGTGCGGGCGCGGGGGCCGGTGCGGGTTCCGGCGCGGGGGGAAGCTCCTCCTCGTCGTCGCCCAGGCCCAGGCCCTTCAAGAGGTCCTTGGCCAGCTCCACGCTCATGACGTTCATGAACTCGCTCTCCAGGGCCCCCTCGATTTTCAGGGCGAAGCGGACGATGACGATGGTGTCCGCCCCCTGGGGGAGGTGGTTCTGCTTGAAGGCGTCCAGGTCCTCCAGCTCGAAGGGCTGGGGGGTGGAGATGTCCACCTGATAGCCCAGGAAGTCGCTCATGGCCGTGGCCGCCGCGCCCATCATCTGGTTCATGACCTCACAGACGGCGCTGATGGTCAGCTCGTTGAGCTCAAATTCCTCGTCCGGCGTCTCTCCGCCCATGAGGATATCCACAATGACCTTGATGTCGCTGCGTTTGAGCAGCATGATGTTGCTGCCCGCCAGGCCCTCTACGTATTTGATTTCGATGCCCATGGCGGGCTCTAAATTGCCCAAGGCGAAGTCCGCTGTCTTGATGGCCGTGACCTTCGGCGTGGTGATATCTACTCTGTGCTCCAGAAGGTTGGATACCGCTGTGGCAGAGGAGCCAAGGCTGATATTCATCATTTCCCCGAGGGCGTCAATCTCCATCGGGCTGAATAATACTTTCTCCATTCCGTCTACTCGCTCCTTTGCTCAAGCTGATAGCATACTTCATCTATTTTCACAGCCATGTTTTTCTTATGGGTTCCCATCTTTCCGGTGAACCAGTGATAGCCGCCGATTTCCAGGTAAATGGGAGCTTCCTTGGACTGTCCCAGGTCGATGACATCGCCCACGTTCAGGTGGTAGATGTCGCTGAGGGAGAGCTGGGCGCTGGCCAGCTCCGCGATGATCTCCAGCTTGGAATCACGCAGCTTGTCGAAAATCTCGTCGGATTTGTCCTCCGCCGCCGAGCGGCGCATGGGGCTCTCCCGGCTGATTTCCGCGAAGACGTTGGCCAGGACCTCGCCGGGGAGGCACACGCTCATCCGCCCCGACATGTTGGGGAACATCAGCTTCAGGTCCACGATGACCACCGTCTCGTCCAGGCCGATGACCTGGTTCAAGGTGGGGTTGACCTCCGTGCGGCTGTAGGTGAAGCGGATGGGCACGTAGTTCTCCCAGCTTCGGTCCATCACCTTCACGGTGTCCTCCGCCAGGTCCTCGTACAGCTTCAGCTCCAGGTCTGTATAGCTGTAGTCGTCCTCCAGACTGTCGTCCACGGCGCCCTCGCCGCCCAGCATCCGGTCCATCATGCTCAGGGCCGTGGTGGTGGAGATATAGAGCATCGCCGGGGTCTCCTGGAGCTGCCCTTTCAGCTCTACGTTGATCATGCCCAGCACGTCTCCCTCGGTCAGGGCGTTGGAAAACTCGTAATAGCGCTGTTCCTCGATGCTCTCCACCGTGATTTCACAGGTGGAGCGGAGGCGGGCGTTCAGGCGGGAGCTGATTACCCGGGAGTAGTTATCGAAAATGCCGTTGAGCATTTTAATGCGGTCCTTGGTGAATTTACGGGGACTGCTGAAGTCGTATTTCAGATACTTCTTTTCCTGCTTCTCGCCGGAGTCTTCCAGGTCCTTGTCTCCGCTTCGAACCGCGTTCAGCAAAGCGTCGATCTGCGCCTGCGATAATACGTCTGCCATGTCATCCCCCCTATTCTACCTTGATTCCGGCCAAAGGCCGCTTTCGCTCATTCTTATTTGAACCTTAAGAAGTCAGAACAATGTACTGCTGGATGCCGCCGTGCTCCTCCACCTCGGCCTCAATGTCCCGGCCGCTGATGATCATTTCCACCCGGCGGTTCTTGGCCCGGCCCTCGGCGGTGTCGTTCCGCTCAATGGGCCGCCACTCACCGAAGCCCTCGCTGACCAGGCAGCTGGCGGGCACGGAGCTGTGCTGCTGAATGTAGATGACCACGTTGGTGGCCCGGTCGCTGGAGAGGGTCCGGTCGTTCTGCACGTTGTTGGGCGTCTGCCGGGCCCGGGCCGTGTGGCCCTGAATGCGGACCTCGTCCAGGGAGCCCGCCACACTGCTGAGCATCTCGCTGACGGAGTCCAGAATGGGATAGGCCTCCTTGCGGACCACGGCGCTCTCCCCGTCGAAGAACACGGACTGGCTGAAGGTGATGAAAATCTTCCCGCCGTCCTGGCTCACCGTAATCGCGTCCTGAAGGTTCTGCTGCTGGACGAACTCCTGGATCTGCTGGAGCAGCTCCTGCATATCCTGCTCCACCTGCTTCTGCATCTCCTCGATGTCCTCCACGGGCATCTGGCCGGAGCTGCCGAAGTCGTCGGCGTTGGGGCCGTCCGCTCCGGCGGTGGCCCTGGGGTCCTCCACTGCGGAGGGGTTGAAGCTCTGGACGATGGCCTTCCACTTGTCCTCGCTGATGGTGGACATGGAGTACAAAAGCACGAAGAAGCAGAGAAGCAGCGTCACCATGTCGCCGTATGTATCCATCCAGTTGGCGCCGCCGCCTCCGCCGGATTTTTTCTTAAGAGCCATTGCCGCTCACCTTTCTTTACTTCGCCTCGCCGGCGCCCTCGCCGCCCATCTCGCGCTGCTTCTGGGACATGTAGGTCAGAAGCCGCTCCCGCAGGGACTTGGGGTTCTCGCCGGCCTGGATGGCCATGACGCCCTCCACGATGATCTGCTTGCAGAGGACCTCCTCGCTGTCCCGCCCCCGGAGGAGCTGGGCCACGGGCCCGAACACGATGTGGGCCAGAATACAGCCGTACAGGGTGGTGATCAGGGCGGTGCCCATGCTGGTGCCCAGGGAGCTGGCCCCGCCGTCGCCGGAGAGGTTCATGGATTTCAGCATGTTGATCAGGCCCACCAGGGTGCCCACCATGCCGAAGGCCGGGGCCACGCTGGAGGCTTTGTCGTACATGGCCGCGGCGTCCTCATGCCGGGCGGACATGCACTCGATGTCGTTTTCCAGGATGCCCCGGACCTTATCCTGGTCGTTGGCGTCCACGATGAGCATAATCGCCTGCTTGAAGAAGGGGTCGGTCTGCTCGTTGGCCTTTTCCTCCAGGGACAGAAGACCGTTCTTCCGGGCGATCTGGGCCAGCTCCACCAGCTGGTCGATGTACCCCTTGGGGTCGAACATCTTGTTGTTCAGGATGATTTTGAAGTGCTTGGGCATGGCCTTGAGCATGGCCCCGGGGAAGCTGGCCAGCACCACGAAAATCGTACAGCCGATGGTGATGAAGATGGACGCCGCGTCGAAGAAGTTCCAGAGGTTCTTCGGCGTGAACGTGATGAGCTTCAGTCCCGCCGCCGCCGCGTCGGGCCCGATGTTGATGCCCATGACGCAGCCCAGCAGGAACACGCCCAGCGCGCCGACGATGCCGATGATATAGTTTATATTCATGAAGTATGCCCCCTCGGCCGGCCGTCAGTTCCCGGCCTAGTCTGTCTATATTGAATCAACGCTTGTCCGATACCACGATTTCGCGGTGGATATCCTGAACCTTGGCGTTGTACTCCGCGATTTTAGAAATGATCTCCTCCACGCTCTCACGGACCAGGTAGTAGTCGTGATTCATCATGGTGATCTTGGATTCCGGGATGCACTCGATGTGCTCAATCTGCAAATGGTTCACCAGGAACTTGTCGTGGTTTCTCTTTGTCAAAAGAATCATATAAGACCGCCCTTTCTTCTCCCGCCGGGGCCTCTTCCGGCCCCGGCGGGCAACTGTTTTACTCAGCAGTTCAATGAGCGTTCCGCTCTATCAGCGCTTCATGTTCACCAGTTCCTCCAGCATGGAGTCGGTGACGGTGATGATACGGGTGTTGGCCTGATAGCCTCTCTGGGTGGTGATGAGCTCGGCGATTTCCTCCGCCAGGTCCACGTTGGGGGACTCCAGGAAGCCCACCAGCATCTCCGTGGAGGTGCCGACCACGTCGGTGCCCGGAGCGTAATCCGGGGTGGTGTCGGTTCCGGCGGCGGGAGGATTCTGTCCGTCTCCGGCGCCTACGGTGGCACGGGAGCCGTTGACATGGGTGATGCCCAGGTCCTTGTGGACGTTGCCCAGCATGGAGATGTTCAGCGCGCCCGCGCCGTCTCCGCAGTGGTAGTAGGAGCTTCCGATGTGGCTGACGCCGTTGGGGTTTGTGACGCTGCCCACGGCCAGATAGCCGATGATGACCGGCTGTCCGTCCTCCTTGCTGATTCCCTTGATGCATCCCGTTTTCGCGTCGATGCTGATGGAATCCAGCTGGGCGAACTCGTATTCTGCGGGCACGTCTGTGGCGTCCGGGGGCGTGGTTCCGGTTCCGCCGCCGGCTCCGTCCGTTACGTTATATTTCGGCTTGTCGTCCACCAGGCGATAGGCCGCCTGGGTGTCCGTGGTTCCGGTTCCGCCGCCGCCTCCGGTTCCGTCCCCGGCGGGGGCGTCGGTTTCGGGGTTGATATCCGTCCGGGCGTACTTGATCTGGTGGTTCTCATCCCAGCGGGGGAGGCGGATGGGCACCAGCTGGTCGCTGACCTTGTGCCGGGTCTTGGTTTTTCCGTCCACGTCGACGTACTCTTCTATTTCGTTGGTGGTCATGAATCCGTAGACCACGTTTCCCTTGGCGTCCGTCAGGTAGTTGTCGGCCTTGAACTCGAAGTCGCCCACCCGGGTCAGGTTCAGGGACTTCAGGTTCTCGGAGGTAAAGGTGCTGTAGTCGTCGGGGTTCACGCCGTATTGGTTGTCCTTGGTTCCCACCAGGAAGAACCCGTCGCCCACCAGGGCGCAGTCCATGGGGTTGCCGGGGTTATAGCTGGAGGAGGACATATTCAGGTCGATGCTGCCCACCATGGAGCCGTAGCCCAGCTGGGAGGGGTTCATGCCGCCGACGCTGGTGGTTCCGTTGGAGCCGGCGGAGTAGAGGCTGTACACGCTGTCCCGGAAGACGGTCCTCTGTTTTTTGTAGCCCTGGGTATTGACGTTGGCCACGTTGTTTCCGATAACAGTCAGCTTTTGCATGTGGGCCTTCAGGCCCGCGACGGATGCGTACATTGATCCGGTCATAGGGAATTTGAACTCCTTTCGATTCGTGGCGCCGCCCGCGCCCCGTCAGTCGGGCGGGGCGCGATGGCCTCCGTAAACCGGTCCTGCCATTTCTTTTACAGGAACACGGCGCCGTCGATGTTGGTAAATACGCTGTCCTTCATTTCGTCCTGGGTGATTGCCGTGATGACTCGGGCATGGGGGACGTTGATGATGAAGGCTTTTTCCGCGTCCATGGCCAGGATATTGGTGGCCCCCTTGGCCTGGGCCCGCACCATGCTGCCCTTGATCTGGTCGATGAGGCCGGGGGTGATCTCGATTCCCCGCTCCTCGGCGCGGCTTATCGCGTGCTTGGAGAACTGGACATCCTGTCCTTCCTGTCCGGCCCTGGTCAGCTCCGCCTGCAAAGCCATTGCGAAGCCGCCGGCAGCCGTGCGCTTCCCTGCGTCCGGTATCTGCTGGATTTGGCTCTGTCTCGCTACGCGTTCGATCACGTGGGATCACCTCAGCCTTCGCTCTCAGCGGGCGCGCCGTTCTCCCCGCCGTATTCCGGGGTCTCCGTCTGGTCGCCGGGGGTCACGGTCTCGCCGGGGTTCGTGGTCTCGGTGGAGCCGGTTTCCGGCGGTTTGTCTCCAGCCTCGCCGGAGCCTTCCACCTTGTCGCCGCCCTCCTCGTCCTCTTCTTCCTTCTTGGGAGGCAGCTTGCCCACGGCCATGATGTCGCTCAGGTAGTAATATTTGTCGTTGTCGATGAAGATGACCTGCTGTCCGTCCATGGTGCCGGTTCCCGTCACCTCGCCGTAGACTTCCTGTAACTTGCCGTCGTCGCCCATTTTGCCAACGGTGACGAACTTGCCCACCAGAGAGGCCGAGTAGTTCATGGTGACCGCGTCGGTCATGTTGACCATGGAAGTGATCATCTGCATCTGGACCATCTGGTTCAGCATCTCGGAGGTATCCATGGTGTTGTCGATGCCCTGGCTGGTCAGCTGGGTAATCATCAGCTGGATGAAGTCCGTCATGTCCAGGTCCAGGTTGCTGCCCTTTTTCGAGACGGTAATTTCCTTGCCGTTGTCCAGCTTATGGGTTCCGTACAGACCGCTGATATCGGTCATTAAGTCGCTCACGTATTCACTTCCTTTCCTCTCGGGATTACTCCCCGTCCATGGGAATCAAGCCCAGGCGAAGCTGCTGGAGGAAATCCTCGCCGCCGGTTTCCCGCCTGCGGCGCTGCTCCTGCTGCCTCTGCCTCTGCTGTTCCTGCTGCTGCTCATAGAGGTCCTGCCTCTGGCTCTCCTCCTGACGGGGGACTTCCACCCGGACCTCCTGCTGACTCTCACGGCCCAGCAGTTCCGCCAGCCTGGACATGTCCTTGGACAGCAGGTTCTGGGTGTCCCGGTTCTCCGCGTGGAGGACCACAACCAGCTTCCCGTCCTCGCCGGTGGTCATCTCGATGGCGATTTTGCCCAGGTTCTCGGGGTTCAGCTGGAGCTCCACACGGGTCTGTCCGGCGGCCAGGGCCTCGTTCACCTTGGGGGCGATCTGCTTTTCCGTGACCTCGTCGGCCTGAGGGGCCCTGTGGGCCTCGCCCACCTTCACGGGAACGGCCTTCACGTCCTCGAACACGGGGGTCTCCACCTCCGCGCCCTGGGGCGTCAGCCCGTCCTCGGTGCCGGACGCGCCGTCCTCCGCCGGGCCGGTCTCCACCTTGACCTCCACGGTCCTGCCCTCGGTGTTCCGGGCGGCCTCCGGGGCCTCAATGGTCTGGGGCAGCTCCTCCGCCAGGGCCTGGTCCACGGGCTGGTTTTCGTTCCCCTCCACGGGGGTCTCCAGGGTCTCGGCCTCCGTCTCCGGGGCCAGGTTCCGGGCCTCCGGCGTCAGGACGGTCTCCGCCATCAGGGGGGCGATCTCATCCGCCGCGGCCTCCGCCTGAACCTCCGGCGTCATGACCTGCTCCACAGGCACCACCGGGGTTTGCAGCATGGCCATGGCCGCCAGGGCCATCTGGGCCTCCAGCTCCTTCTCGTCCTTTGGGCCGGGCACGGGCTGCCGGGTCTCGCCGCTCTCCTGGGTCTTCTGGGGGTTCTGGGCATCCTGGGGCTTATCCGGGGTCTCCGTCTTCTCCGCCTTGGCGGGCTGAGAGGCGTCGCCGCCCTGCTTCTGCTCCAGCAGCTTCTGGAAGCCGTCCTTCTGAGAGGAGGACTCGCCCTTCTTCACCGCCGTGGGAATCTGGGGAATCTGCGCGTTTGCCAGCATGTTGTTGATCAGCTGTTCCATACTCTGTTTTCACCTCCTTGTCATAATCAGGATATCTATTTCCAAACGGCGTTCCCGCCGCTCAGAACCAAATGGGCTACGAAGCCGCGTGGGCCCGGGTGGAGCTGACGAACTCCTCGATGAACAGCTCCTCGCTCTTGGCCTCCTCCTTGTGATAGGCTTCCAGCTTTTTCTCCTTGAGCTTTTCGATGGAGGAGGTCTCCTTTTTTGCCTCCACCATGGCCTCCCGGCGTTTCTCCGCCTCGGCCTCCAGCTCCTCCAGCCGCTTGGTCTCCCGCTGAATCTCCAGCTCGGCGGCCCGGAGGGCGTTCTGGTACATGAGGGCCTCGGTGACGGGCATGCCCTCCAGGGCCCGGTCCCGGTAATCCTCGTTGCAGTCCCGGTACTCCCGCCAGAGCTTTTCCAGCACGTCCTCCTGGGCCCGCACCCGGGCCACGGCCTCGGCGTGCTCGCCCTGGAGCACGCCCAGCACCTGCTGCTTGTAGGAGAGCACGGTATCCAAAGCAAACTTGAACTTCTTCACAGGGCGGTTCTCCTTTGGTTAGTTCAGTATCTTTTTCAGCTTCTCGATGCACTGGTCATAGCTGAACGCCTCGTCGATATCCTGGGTCAGGAAGTCGTTTACCGCGTCGATTTTGCTCAGGGCGTAGTCCAGGTTCCGGTTGGTCCCCGGCTTGTAGGCGCCGATGGCCACCAGGTCCTGGTTCTTCTCGTAGGTGCTGAGGATGTCCCGCACCCGGGAGGCCAGCTGCCGGTGCTCCTGGCTCACGATCTCCACCATCAGACGGGAGATGCTGGCGGAAACGTCGATAGCCGGGTAGTGGTTGCTGTTGGCCAGCTGCCGGGAGAGGACGATGTGCCCGTCCAGAATGCCCCGGACGGTGTCGGCGATGGGTTCGTTGGTGTCGTCGCCCTCCACCAATACAGTATATACGCCGGTGATGGACCCCTTGTCAAAGTTGCCGCTTCGCTCCAGGAGCTTGGGCATCTCCGCATACATGGAGGGGGTGTAGCCCCGGCTCACCGGCGGCTCGCCGATGGCCAGGCCGATCTCCCGCTGGGCCATGGCGAACCGGGTCAGCGAGTCCATCATGAGGAGCACGTCGTACCCCTGGTCCCGGAAATACTCCGCGATGCCCGTGGCCACGCTGGGGCACTTCATCCGCAGCATGGCGGGCTGGTCGGAGGTTGCCACCACCAGCACGGAGCGGCGCATGCCCTCCTCGCCCAGGTCCTTCTGGACGAACTCCAGAACCTCCCGGCCCCGTTCGCCCACCAGGGCGATGACGTTGATGTCCGCCTTGACATTTTTCGCGATCATGCCCATCAGCGTGGATTTTCCCACGCCGGAGCCCGCGAAGATGCCGATGCGCTGGCCCTTGCCTATGGTGATCATGCCGTCTATGGCTTTGACTCCAAACTCCATCCGCTCCCGAATGGGGGGGCGGCGGAGGGGATTGATATAGGAACCGCCCACGCAGTAGGCGTCGCCCCCCTCGAAGGGAAGCCCGCCGTCAATGGGCTGGCCCATGGCGTTGATGATGCGGCCCCGGAGGAACTCGCCCACCCGCAGCGTCAGCTGCCGCCCGGTGTTCCGGACGAAGTTGCCCGCCGAGATGCCCGCCATGTCCGAGTAGGGCATCAGCAGGATGTGGTCGTTTTTGAAGCCCACCACCTCGGCCGTGACCTGGCCGCCGGAATCGCCGTTGTAGATCCGGCAGATGTCGCCCACGGCGGCCCGGCCGCCGCTGGCCTCGATGGACATTCCGACAATATTCTCAATTTTCCCGGTCAGGCTGTAGGTCTCCGCGTTGTAGACCTGACGGATCATTTGCCGGAACATAAGGCACTCCTTTTACACGCCGCCGCTAAAATTCAAATTGTTGAAGCTGACGCCCTCCTCCACGGGTCCGGCGTCGGACAGCAGGGTTCGGATGTTGTTCATTTGGGTGGCGGCGCTGGCGTCCACGATTTCGTCCGGGGTCTCGATGATGCAGGTGCCCGCCTCGTCGTCCGCCATGGGGATGATCCGCACCCGGTCCGAAAGGGCCGAGAGCGCGTTCATCAAAGAGGCGGGGACCTTGGAAAGGTGCTTGGCGTCGCATTCCGCGATATAGATATGGGCCCACTCCCGGCGCTTCCGCTTGTCGATGGCGGTTTGAATCATCCGGCAGATGACCTCGCTGCTGCTTTTCAGGCTGACGGAGACCACCTTTTCCGCGATGGCGATGGCCAGGTCCCGCAGCTCCTCCACATTGTCGTCCATCTGCCGGTCCAGGGCGGCGCCCGCCCGCTCCAAAAAGCGGTCGAAGTCCCCGGCCAGCTCCTCGGCCTGCCTCTGCTGGGCCCGCTGGCCCTCCTGAAGGGCCTGGGCCGCGCCCTGAGACAGTCCCTCGGCCCGCCCGGCCTCCAGGGCGCTCTGGCGGGTGGTCTCATAGAGCTCCTGGGCCTTGAGCTCGGCCTCCAGCCGGGCCTGGTCCAGAATCTCGTCGGCCCGCCGCCGGGCGTCCGCGATGATCTGCTCCGCCTGAATCTGGGCAAAGCTGACGGGGTCCGGTTCCGGCTCAGGCTCCGGCTCGGGTTCCGGGGGGGCAGCCTCCTCCCCCACCCGGATGTCCAGGGCCGGCTCCTCTCTGCCCTCCTCAGGGGGGGGCGGCGGGGGCTCGGGGGGCTTTTCCTCTTCCAGGATCAGCTCCTCCGCCTTGGGAAACCGGTAGGGCTCGGCCTTGGGACGCATGATGGATTTCCAAATACTAGGCAATGATATCGTCCTTTCCGCCCTTCAGGATGATGATCTCACCCTTTTCCTCCAGCCCGCGGATGATGCCCACAATGCGCTGCTGGGCCTCCTCCACATCCTTCATGCGGACATTGGAAGTGATTTCCAGGTCGTCCTTGATGCTCTGGGCCATGCGGCTGGACATGTTGGAAAACAGCTTGTTGGCAACCTCCGAGTTGGCGGCCTTGAGGGCCAGAACCAGGTCCCTGGGGTCGCAGTCCCGGACGAAGCGCTGCACGGAGCGGTCGTCCATGGTGATGATATCCTCGAAGACGAACATGCGCTTGCGGATCTCGTCCGCCAGGTCCTGGTCGGACAGGCCGTCGAAGATGTTTTTCTCGCTGGTCCGGTCCAGGTTGTTCATCACGTCGGCCACATAGTCTATGCCGCCGACTTTGATATTGGTGTCTGTCATGATGTTGGAGAACCGGTTGTGCATCTCCGCCTCCACAATCTTGATGGCCGCCGGGGAGACGCTGTCCAGCTTGGCGATGCTCTCCACCACCTGAATCTGCTTCTTCTCCTCCAGCTGGGCCACCACGCCCGCCGCCTTGTCCGCGTCCACATAGGAGAGGACCAGGGCGATGGTCTGGGGCCGCTCGCTCCGCAGGGCGGAGAAAAGGGACTTGACATCC
>CAJUJW010000077.1 GCA_910586735.1 uncultured Oscillibacter sp.
CGGTGGGGATGCCGTATTTTTTCATCAGGTTCTTGGAGAAGACCTTGCTGGCCTCAATGCGGGCGGCCTTGGCGTCCGGGCCGAAGCAGGGAATCCCCGCCTCGTGGAGCCGGTCCACGCAGCCCAGGGCCAGGGGGTCGTCCGGGGCCACGACGGCGAAGTCAATGGCGTGGGTCTTGGCGAAGTCCACGATTTTCCCGATGTCCTTGGCCCCGATGGACGGGACGCACACCGCGTCCTGGGCGATGCCGCCGTTGCCGGGGAGAGCGTAGATGGTTTCAACCTGGGGGTTCTCTTTCAGCTTTTTGATGATGGCGTGCTCGCGGCCTCCGCCGCCGACGACGAGTAAGTTCATGGAAGCCCTCCTTAGTGATGGAACAATCTCATTCCGGTAAAGCACATGGTCATCCCGTACTTGTCCGCCGTCTCAATGACGTGGTCGTCCCGGATAGAGCCGCCGGGCTGGACAATGTACTGAACCCCGCTCTTCCTCGCCCGCTCCACATTGTCGCCGAAGGGGAAGAAGGCGTCGGAGCCGCAGGTGACGCCGCTGAGGCCCGCGATCCAGGACTTCTTCTCCTCCGCCGTCAGGGGCTGGGGGCGCTCCTTGAAGACCCGCTGCCACTCGCCGTCTTTCAGCAGGTCCTCCCACTCGCCGGAGAGGTACACGTCGATGGCGTTGTCCCGGTCCGGGCGGCGGATGCCGTCGATGAAGGGCAGGGCCAGGACCTGGGGGTGCTGCCGCAGACGCCAATTATCCGCCTTGGTGCCCGCCAGGCGGGTGCAGTGGATGCGGCTCTGCTGGCCTGCGCCCACACCGATGGCCTGGCCGTCCTTCACGTAGCAGACGGAGTTGGACTGGGTGTATTTCAGGGTGATGAGAGCCACGGCCATGTCGATTTTCGCCGCCTCGGGGAGGTCGCGGCATTTGGTTACGATGTTGGTCAGCAGGGACTCGTCGATTTTGTACTCGTTACGGCCCTGCTGGAAGGTGACGCCGAACACGTCCTTATACTCCTGGGGGGCGGGAACGTAGTCCGGGTCGATCTGGACCACGTTGTAGCCGCCCTTCTTTTTGGTTTTCAGAATCTCCAGGGCCTCCTCCGTGTAGCCGGGGGCGATGATGCCGTCGGAGACCTCGGCCTGGAGGTAGGTCGCCGTTGCCGCGTCGCACATGTCGGACAGGGCCGCCCAGTCGCCGTAGGAGCACAGGCGGTCCGCCCCCCGGGCCCGGATATAGGCGCAGGCGATGGGGCTCAGGTCCGCGGCCGGGTCCACGAAGTAAATCTTCCGTTCCGTCTCGCTGAGGGGCAGGCCCACGGCGGCCCCGGCGGGGGAGACGTGCTTGAAGCTGGCGGCGGAGGGGATTCCCCCCGCGGCGGCTTTCAGCTCCCGGGCCAGCTGCCAGGAGTTCAGGGCGTCCAGGAAGTTGATATAGCCGGGCTTGCCGTTCAGGACGGTGAGGGGCAGGTCCCCGCCGTTTCTCATGAAGATGCGGGAGGGCTTCTGGTTGGGGTTGCAGCCATATTTCAGTTCCAGCTCGTTCATGGGTACACGCTCCTTTCAGTTTTCCGGCAGGTCGAAGGGCTCGGGGCGGAACTTCCCGTCCTCTCCCCGGACGAAGGCGCTGTTTATGGGGGCGCTGAGCAGGGGGATGATGTCCGGGTCAAAGTTGCAGACGCAGTTGAGGTCGTAGATGCCGGTGTGCTGGATATCGGCAATGTATTCCTCGCTCTCGTCGCCGGAGAAAAAGCGCCAGCCGCTGTCCGGGAAGCCCTCCTCGGGCTTTTCCCGATAGCACCAGCCGACCCGCAGGCCGTCCACGGCCACCCGGTCCGTGAGGAAGCAGCCGTTGGGTCCCTCCCAGTCCGTGAGGTACATCTTCATCTCCGAGGGCCAGAGGCAGAACGCCTTGTCCCGCTCAGGCACGTACCAGAAACCGCTGTCCCAGGCGGCGTCGTTGGCCAGGAGCCTGCGCACCAGGTCCATCCAGAGCCGCTGTGTCTTCTGGAGGTCCGCCGGGGACGTGCCCTGGCGGAAGTCCCAGTACAGCCCGCCGCAGACCAGGCTGGCGGCGTACTCCTCCCAGCTCTTGAAAATCTGGGCCTGGGCCAGGGGCTCCTCCGTCAGCTGGTCGAACTCCTCCCGGCTGATGAGGCCGCAGGCCAGCCCCGCCCGGAGATGGCCCATCCGCTCGCTGATGTCCCAGGCCAGATAGCCCCGGTGGCCCACCAGGGGGTAGAACTGGGCGGAGAAGTCCCTGGCCCGGAGGAAGAAGGCGGCGGCGTCGGGGTTCAGGGACGAGAGTTCAAAGAGGGGGCGGCCCTCCCAGACGGCCTCGAAGTCCAGGTAGTTTTCGTGGCAGCGGAACTGCCGGTCGCAGAAAGCCAGGAGGCTTTCCTTGTCCTTGATGCCGTAGACCGTCTTCAGGTGGGTCCGGCAGGCGGCGGCGCCGGCCTCCGAGGCGCAGAGGGGCAGGGTGGTGAAATAGTCCGGGCTGGAGGACCGGGGTTCCGGGAGGCCCGGGGTCTTTCGCAGGGCGGGCACCCCCGCCAGCAGCGCGATGAAGGCGTCCCGCCCACAGGGGCGGCGTTCCCGCCGGGACCGGGAGAGCAGCGCGCCGATCTCGGCGCACAGGCCCTCCGCGGGGGCGCAGGCGGGGTGGAAGTCGCGGAGTTGAGAGCGATCCATAGACCTAACCTTTCCTTTCTTCACAAAGACTCCGGGCGACCAGCTCCGCCGCCTGGGGCAGCAGAACCCATTCCGCCTGCTCCATCACCCGGCGCTGGAGAACCTCCGGCGTGTCGCCGGGGAGGACTTCCACCGCCCTTTGCAGCAGGATGCGCCCGCCGTCGGGAATCTCGTTTACCAAATGCACCGTGGCCCCGGTGACCTTCACGCCCTTCTCCAGGGCCGCCTCGTGAACCTTGAGCCCGTACATTCCCTGGCCGCAGAAGGAGGGGATCAGGGCGGGGTGGACGTTGATGATCCGGTCCGGCCAGCGCCGCACAAAGTCCTCGGTGAGGATGGAGAGGAAGCCCGCCAGAACAATCATGTCCGCCCGGTACTCCCTGAGCTTTTCCATCAGCCCGGCCTCAAAGGCCGCCTGGGTGCTCCCCTTCCGGGGAACGGCGAAGCCGGGGACGCCGTGGTTCTTTGCCCGATCCAGGGCGTAGGCCCCGGCGGCGCTGGAGAGAACCAGGACAATCTCCCCGTGGGGAATCTTCCCCGCCTCCTGGGCGTTCAGCAGGGCCTCCAGATTGGTGCCGCCGCCGGAGACCAGGACGGCGATTCTTGCCTTTTCCATTCTCACACCACCGGGGGGCAGACCTCGCAGAAGAGGACGCCCCGGTCCCCCTGGGCCACAACGCCCACCTCAGCCGCGTCCGTCTCCCCGGCGGCGCGGAGGAGGGACAGGGCCCGGTCCGCCTGGTCCGCCGGGACCGCCAGCACCATGCCGAGGCCCATGTTGAAGGTGTTGTACATGTCATGCTCGGAGATACCGCCCCGCTTTTGAATAAGCTCAAAAATAGGGGGCCGGGGCAGGGCGGCGGCGTAGAATTGGGCCTCCAGCCCCTGGGGCAGCATCCGGGGCACGTTCTCGAAAAAGCCGCCGCCGGTGATATGGCTGGCCCCGTGGAGGTCGGTTCCCCCGTCCAGCAGGGCCTGAACGGCCTTGACGTAAATCTTGGTGGGCGCCAGAAGCGCCTCGCCCAGGCTTTTCCCTTCCAGCTCCTTCAGGGGGGCGGTGAGGTCGGCATGCTCAATGTCGAAGACCTTCCGCACCAGGGAAAAGCCGTTGGAGTGGACGCCGGAGGAGGTCAGGCCGATGAGGGCGTCCCCCTCCTGAACCCGGGCGGGGTCGATGATTTTGGGCCTGTCCACCACGCCCACGGCGAAGCCCGCGATGTCGTAGTCGTCCGGGGCCATGACGCCGGGGTGCTCGGCGGTCTCGCCGCCTATCAGGGCGCAGCCGGACTGGACGCAGCCCTTCGCCACGCCGGAGACGATGGAGGCGACTTTCTCCGCCTCGTTTTTCCCGATGGCGATGTAGTCCAGGAAGAAGAGGGGCCGGGCCCCGCAGCAGATAATATCGTTGACGCACATGGCCACGCAGTCGATCCCTATGGTGTCGTGCCGGTCCAGCAGCTGGGCCAGGCGCAGCTTGGTGCCGACGCCGTCGGTGCCGGAGACCAGGACGGGTTCCGACATGCCGGACAGGTCCGGGGCGAAGAGCCCGCCGAAGCCCCCGATGCCGGAGACCACGCCGGGTATCCTGGTGCGCTCCACGAAGGGCTTCATCAGCCGCACGCCCTCATAGCCCGCGGTGATGTCCACCCCGGCGGCGGCGTAGGCGGAGGAGTGGGAGTTTTCCATGTTTGAACCTCCGATTCGTAATGAACAATTGACAATGGATAATTGACAATGGATAATTGACAATTGATAATGGGGAGGGAGATTATTCCCTGCCGGTCCAGCAGTAGGTGCAGATTTTGTCCTTGTCAATGCCGATGGCCTCCAGCAATCCCTCCAGGGACTGGTAGCCCAGGGAGTCGAAGCCCATCTGCTCGCAGATGGTTTTCAGCATGCACTGGCCCCGCTCGGTGGAGGAGTCGGCGTACTCCTCCAGGTGGTTCCGGCCCTCGTCGCCCTCCAGGGACTGGATAATCCTGCGGCTGAGAAGCTCCATGTCGGAGTTGCTGCGGGAGAAGTTCAGATACTTGCAGCCGTACATGATGGGCGGGCAGGCGGAACGCATGTGGACCTCCTCCGCGCCGGACTCGTAGAGGAATTCCACCGTCTCCCGGAGCTGGGTGCCCCGGACGATGGAGTCGTCCACGAAGAGGAGCTTCTTTCCCTTGATGAGGTCGTGGACGGGAATCTGCTTCATTTTGGCCACCTGGTTCCGCACGTCCTGGCTGGCGGGCATAAAGGACCGGGGCCAGGTGGGGGTGTACTTCACGAAGGGCCGGGCGAAGGGCTTGCCGCTGCGGTTGGCGAAGCCGATGGCGTGGGGCAGGCCGGAGTCCGGGACGCCCGCCACGTAGTCCACCTTGGGCAGCTGGCCCCGCTGGACCTCGTCCCGGGCCATGATCTCCCCGTTGCGGTAGCGCATGACCTCCACGTTCATCCCCTCGTAGCAGGAGTTGGGATAGCCGTAGTAGGTCCAGAGGAAGGCGCAGATGCGCATGTCCTTCCCGGCGGGGGAGAGGGTCTCCCACCCCTCCGGGGTGATTTTCACAATCTCCTGGGGGCCCAGCTCGTAGGCGTCCTCATAGCCCAGCTTCTGGTAGGCGAAGGACTCAAAGGACACGCAGCAGCCCTCGGCGTTCTGCCCGATGAGCACCGGCAAGCGGCCCAGGCGGTCCCGGGCGGCGTAGATGCCCTCCGGGGTGAGGATGAGAATGGTCATGGAGCCCTCGATCTGCTCCTGGGCGTACCGGATGCCCGTCACCAGGTCGTCCTTCTGGTTGATGAGGGAGGCCACCAGCTCCGTGGCGTTGACCTTGCCGGAGCTCATGGCCATGAACTGGTGCCCGTGGTCGGAAAAGTACCGCTCCACCAGCTCCTCGGCGTTCTGGATGATGCCCACGGTGGAGATGGCGTACAGCCCCAGGTGGGAGCGCATCAGCAGAGGCTGAGGGTCCGTGTCGCTGATGCAGCCGATGGCCGCGCAGCCCCGGAACTCCGCCAGGTCCTTCTCGAACTTTGTTCGGAAGGGGGTGTTCTCAATATTGTGAATCTGCCGGTGAAAGCCGGCCCCGGCGTCGTAAGCGGCCATGCCGCCCCGGCGGGTGCCCAGGTGGGAGTGGTAGTCCGTGCCGAAGAACACGTCCAGCACCACGTCCCGTTTTGAAATCGCGCCAAAAAAACCGCCCATTCGCAGCCTCCTTATTTTTTACGCTTGCGCAGGAAAAACCAGATGACAGCCCCCAGCGCCGCCGCCAGGAGCGCCAAAAGGGCAATCCCGGCGGGAGTGGTGGAGACGAAGATTACGGTGGGGCCGTCCGGCCCGCCGATGACGCCCAAGTTACAGCGCCTCCGTCATCCGGCGCATGACCTCGGCGTAGGCGTCCTCCACGCCGCCCAGGTCCCGGCGGAAGCGGTCCTTGTCCAGCTTTTCATGGGTCTTGGAGTCCCAGAGGCGGCAGGTGTCGGGGCTGATCTCGTCCGCCAGGACGATGGTCCCGTCGGCCAGGCGGCCGAACTCCAGCTTGAAGTCCACCAGGGTCACGCCGCAGGAGGCCCAGAAGTCCTTGAGGAAGTCGTTGACCTGGAAGGCGTAGCGCTTAATGGTTTCGATTTCCTCTTTCGTGGCCAGCTTCAGCGCCAGGGCGTGGTACTCGTTCAGCAGGGGGTCCCCCAAATCGTCGTTCTTATAAGAGAACTCGATGGTGGGCGCGTCGAAGACGATGCCCTCCTCCACGCCGTAGCGCTTGGCGAAGGACCCAGCGGAGATGTTGCGGATGATGACCTCCAGGGGGACGATGGAGACCTTTTTCACCACGGTCTCCCGCTGGCTCAGCTCCTCCACGAAGTGGGTGGGGACCCCGGCCTTTTCAAGCCTTGCCATGAAGCGGTTGGTCATTTGGTTGTTGATGACGCCTTTGCCCGCGATGGTGCCCTTTTTCAGGCCGTTGAAGGCGGTGGCGTCGTCCTTGTAGTCCACGATGTACAGGTTTGGGTCGTCGGTTTTGAAAACCTTCTTGGCCTTGCCCTCGTAGAGCTGCTCCAGCTTTTGCATATTGAATTCCTCCGTCAAGTAAGATAGAAATTGATTGAGAACGGGTCAGATTTCCGCCTGTAGGGCGGCGTCCTTTTCCTCGATTTGAGCGGCCATGTCCCGGCGGGCGGCGTCCAGCCAGGAGGCCAGGTTCCCGTCCTCCACCGCCAGAATCTGGGCCGCCAGAATGGCGGCGTTCTTGGCCCCGTTCAGGGCCACGGTGGCCACGGGAACGCCGCTGGGCATCTGCACGGTGGCTAATAAAGCGTCCAGCCCGTCCAGGGCGCCCCCCTTCATGGGGATGCCGATGACGGGCAGGGTGGTGTTGGCGGCCACGGCCCCCGCCAGATGGGCGGCCATGCCGGCGGCGCAGATGATGACGCCGAAGCCGTTCTTCCGGGCGTAGGAGGCGAACTCCGCCACTTGGGCGGGACTGCGGTGGGCGCTCATAATATGGGCCTCGTAGGGGATGCCGAAGGCGTCCAGCTGGGCGCAGGCGGACCGGACTACCGGCCAGTCGGAATCGGAACCCATGAGCACGGCTACTTTTTTCATGGTGAAGTCTCCCTTCAAATTGCAAATTACAGTTTCTTTCGCAGAACCGTGTGGCGGAAAATGCCGTCGGCGAAGTATTCGGCGGAGCAGAACACCGGCTTGCCGTCGATGTCGAAGTCCACCTCTTCCATATACAGCAGGGGCGCGCCCAGGGGAACCTGGAGAACCTGCGCCAGCTTCTCGTCCGCCGGGACGGCCCGGAGGTCCGTCAAATCCAGGTAGGGGAAAATGCCGCAGGAGCGCTGGAGGAAGTGGAAGATGGGGGGCTTCAGGTCCTCTTCCGTGTAGTCCTCCCGGATGAGGGCCTTTTCAATGACGTCCTCGCAGTAAATGGCGGGGCGGCCGTCGGCGGTGCAGAGGCGGGAGACCCGGAGCATGGGGGTCCCCTCCGGGAGCTGGAGCTGGGCGGCGGTTTTTTCGTCCGCCGGCTCCTCCCAGGAGCGGATGGAGGCCACCGCCGGGGTAAAGCCGTTTTGCCGGATCATGTCCAGGAACTCCACTTCGATGTCCATCCGGGTGTGTACGTCCAGCACATGGCGGTTGATGACGGTGCCCACGCCGTGGCGGCGGGTGATGAAGCCCTCCCGCTCCAGGGAGGCCAGAATGTCCCGCAGCTGGGTGCGGCTGATGCCCAGCTTGACACAGAGCACGCTCTCCCGGGGCAGACGCTCCCGGTGGGCGTACTCGCCGTCGCGCATGGAGGCCAGAAGCTGGGCGCGGATGGCCTTGGTATGGGATGTATGTGCGTTCATTCCTAACACCTCGTTCTGACGAAAATTCCGGGAAAGGGGTGTCCCGCCCCCTGGCGGGATAGGTCATACCTATTGTATCGGTTTCCGGGCCGGACCGCAATTGACAAAATTGACAGTTCCCAGGGGCTTTCTCTCTCCAGCTTGGGAAGGTTTCGCAAAAAGGGCCCAGAAATTGGAAGACGCCCCCGGCCTTTCAGCCGGGGGCGCGGGGGTCCTTATGCCAGAATATAGACCGTGCAGGTTCGCCGGCCGAACTGGATGCACTCCTCGTAGGTGTCGTAGAAGAGGTCGATTTTGTTGCCCTTGACCCCCGTGTCCTCCGCCACGGCCAGCCCGTAGACCACGCTGCCCCCGGCGACGATATACATGCGGGTGCCCAGGGGAATCACGCTCTTGTCCACGGCCACAGAGCCCACGTGGACCGCCGTTCCGCTGGCGGTGCGGGTGCCCACGCCGTCGTGGCCGGAGGTGTAGGCCGTGGCCGTCATGGTGCGGACACCGGAGTATTTCAGCACCGTCCCGTCCTTCAGGGTCAAGGTGCCGCTTCCGTCGGTGTTTTCGGAGACGCCGGCGATGCCGCCGCCAGTCTCCCCGTGCTCGGTCAGGAGCGCGTCCGGGTCCTGTTTGTCCGGCTTGGCGGGCTTGGCCTTGGACTTGGTGCCGTATTCCACAATCTGGTCCACGGCGGTGGTGCTCAGCTCCTCCACAAACTGGCGGGAGAGCTCGGCCCCGTTGGACCAGACCACCTCGTAGACGGAGGAGCGCACGCCGTCGGCCCCCTTCTGGACCACCTTCTCCTCCCCCTGGGGCATGTCGGGGTTGGCCACACGCTGGGTGGAGAAGGAGACGTTTTCCGTCACGTAGTCATAATAGGTCAGGTCCGAGGCGACGTTCAGGTCCACGCCGCTTTCGGACACCTTCACGCCCACCATCTCCAGGGGGCTGGGGGCCACGTGGAGCCGGGAGAGGATGGAGGAGATGCTCTCCTTGTGGGACTGGACGGTGACGGCGGTGCCCTCGTGGCGGACGGTGACGGTGGTGTCCTCCTGTAAGGTGAGGTCGTAGCCCTTGGCCCCGCTGGAGACGTAGAGCAGCTTCGAGCTGAGGTCCGGCGGCGTCTTCTGGTCCGGGTCCAGGATGATGGTGCCCTCGTCCTCCGTGCCGGTAATCAGGTAGATGGAGTCGGCCCAGCCGGTGGCGGAGAGGCCGGTGACGGCGGCGGCGAAGAGGCAGAGCAGAAGCATGCCGCCCCGCCGGCAAAGGGCGTAAAACAGATTCGGTCGTTGGTCGGTGTTCACGTTCATACCCTCCTAAAGGTGAGATAGAGCCCCGGGGGCGGGACGCGCCCCAGGGTCCCCCGCTGGGGAGTATTGGGCAGCCGCGCCGGGTGAGGGAGCGGCTTGTAACTTTTGTTACCGCTTGGAAACTGGCCTCAGTATACACCTCGTCCCCACTTTTGTCAAGCTTTTTTGGCTCTGGAGGCATGATAAACCCCACTTTAGACCCATTTGGACAAGAATTGACTGGAAAAGATTCGGGGAAAGGCCGGGAAAAGGTTACAAAACGGTAACGAGAAGAGGGTGGGCCGGGGGAAAAGGAAGGGACCCGGCGGACGGAAAAGCGCCCCCGGTCCCCTGAGAGGGCCGGAGGCGCTTCCTGTTTTTCCGTTTTCAGCCTCAGCCGCCGGGCGTTACTGCCGCACCCACTGGGCATATAGGGTCACATCCTTGGTGATAGGGGTGCTGGCGGTGTACTCTGTCCCGGTTCCGTCCGCCGCCGTATTCCATCCGGTTAATTTGTAACCAGCAGGCTGTGGGTCTGCATGAGTACCCGTGCATAGGAAAATATCCGGGAGCTTGTCACCCAGGCCGGTATTTTTGGGTGCCGTTACGCTTCTCGTTGTCCAGGAGGTCGGATACGTGTCGTCAGCATTGTAAAGGTAGCCGGTCCACGCACCGCTACCAGCCGGAACGTTGTCCTCCAGCCTCACGGTATACACCCGGACCCACTGGGCGTAGAGGGTCACATCCTTGGTAATGGGTGTGCTGTTCGTGTAGGTTTCCCCGGATCCGTCCGCCGCTGTGTTCCAGCCGCCGAACTCATACAACGCGGAACGTTGGGTGAAGCCCGCGCTGCCGGCTTCGAAAACCAGCTTCAAATCTGTTCGGAGACTGGAGCCCAAAGTCGATCCCTCAAGCACGTCTGTGATTTCTTCCGGCCATGTCAAAGCCGAAGGAACTTGACCGTCAGGCCAATATACAGGCGCATAATCGCCTCCCCAGCTAGATTCCTCTGCCAGCGGCGGCACGTTGCCTTTCTCCAGCGTCACGGTGTATTTCTCCAAAGGAACCCACTGTGCGTAAAGGGTCACATTCCCCGTAATGGGCGTGCTTGCCGTGTAGGTCTCCCCGGACCCGTCCGCTTTCGTGTTCCACCCGCCGAACTTATAAACGGTGGAGGGGGAGTACAGCCCGCCGGTTTCAAAGCGGAACAGCTCCACCGCCGGGAGGCGGCTTCCCAGGGCCGTCCCGCTGGTCACATCCGTGATATTGCCCGGCCAGGACGGGGAAGCCGCGTTGACCCCCGGCACATACGCGCCCGCCGCGCCCTCGTTCTGCGCCGGTACAATGCCCTTCTCCAGCGTCACATTATAGGAGGCCGGAGGGACAGGGGGACTGTCGGACCCGCCGGGCTCAGGGTCCGGCACCGGCGCGGGGGCCGGTGCCGGCGCGGGGGCCGGTGCCGGGGCCGGGGGATCGCCGTCGTCATCGCCGTCGTCGCCGTCCTCGGGCGGCGGCGGCGGGGGCGTGGTGTCGCTCTCCAGGGC
>CAJUJW010000078.1 GCA_910586735.1 uncultured Oscillibacter sp.
AAGACAGCGGCCTCTCACGCCGTTAACATCGGTTCGAATCCGGTACGGGTCACCACACTTTCTCAAGGGAGAAGGTACTTGACAAGTAAATAGAAGCGTCATATAATGTGTTTGTTGTCCGGGTCTTACCCGGTTGACATACGGCGCAGGTCCGAAGGTTTCTTTCCCTCGTACTTCCGAGGTAAACCAGCGAAGCGTTTGCCGAGGAAAGCGAGGAGCAAGGGAGCGGGCGCAGTTTTCATCGAAGATGGAAACGGAGCCAAGCGGACTTTGCGACGAGCAAGTTGGTGCTGATTAGAACGAGGGTCCACCCGTTCCCATTCCGAACACGGTAGTTAAGCTCGTTTCTGCCCACAATACTTGGCTGGCGACGGCCCGGGAAGATAGGTGGCGCCAACACAAGACAGGCTGTTTCGACAGCCTGTCTTTTTTGCGTATGGAGGCGCTTACCAGCGCAGCTCACATTTTCCCGTGGCGTTTCTGAATTCCCAGCGCAGGTAGTACCGGCTGCTTCCGTCCAATTCAATCTCTCCCGTGCTCCTGTCCTGGTTCAGCCGCAGCAACTCCTGTTTTTGGCGGTCCAGCAGAAGGACCTCGGCGCTTCCCTTTGAGAGCCGGCAGTCGAGGGAAAACGCGTATACCCGGCTGTCCCGGAAGCGGCCCGCATGGCGCATCCAGCCGGTACAGGAATCCAGGGAAGCGCGGTCGCTCTGTTTTCCGGGCTGGAATACGAATAGAACCGCGGTGACGCTCTCTGTCACAGCGAAGCCCTGCCGGTACAGCAGGTATATCAGGACCGCAAGAGCGGCGAATAATATGACCATGGCGTACCCCTCCCTGTCCCCTTCATTCTACTACGGGGGGCGGAGGATTGCAAGCTGTCCATTAAAGAGCCGGGCCCCTGTCCTTCCACAGGGGCCCGGCTTTTATGGAACTGCCTCACATGAACATACACAGCAGGATCGGCAGGAAAATCGCCGGGACATAGTTCATGACTTTCAACTTTGTGATTCCCAGCAGATTCAAACTGATGCCGATGATGAGGATGGAGCCCACCACGGTCATCTCCGGCACCGTGTTGGCGTTCTGCTGGAGGAACGGCGCCACCAGGCTGGCGAGGCAAGCGACGCCGCCCTCGATGACCAGGACTGCCGCCGCCGACAGCATGACGCCGATGCCCAGGGAGGAGGCGAAGACAATGGAGGAAACAAAGTCCAGGGTGGCCTTGGTGAACAACATCTCGTGGTTGCCCGTGAGGCCGTCGTTCAGCGCCCCCACAATGGTCATGGCCCCCACGCAGAAAACCAGAGAGGCCGTCACAAAGCCCTCCGCAATGGAGACGCCGCCCTTGCCGCGCTGAATACGCCGCTCCAGGCCCTCCGCGAAGCGGTTCAGGTGCCCGTCCAGGTCGCAGAGCTCCCCGATGACGGCTCCTATGGCCACGGAGATGATAGCGATCAGGGCGTTGCTTCCCCCCAGCATCCCCTCAATCCCCACCGCCAAGGTGCAGAGCCCCAGACCCTTCATCACCGTGTCCCGCAGCCGCTCCGGCAGAATGTTGCCCAGCAGCAGGCCAATCAGGGACCCGGCGATGACTGTGGCAGTGTTGACCAGCGTTCCGATCAGCATAGATGTTGCCCTCTTTCTTTTTTATTTATTTAAAGTTCTAACGCAATATGTACTGAGAAGGGGCCGGCGTTTGCCGGCCCCCCTTTGTGGTAAGTTGATGGTCAGCCAATCTGTTTCAGGCCGGATTCGTTCCGCTGGACGGGCGTGTTTTCAATGAGCCCGCTCTCCCAGGCGGTGAACTCCTCGTTCCGCAGGTTGGCGGCCACCTGGGTCTGCCAGCGGTTCAGGGGGTTCACGCCGGAGAAGTACATGACGTGAGCGCCGTACTGGGTGTCCACCACGGCGGTGTCGCCGGGCTGCCGGGAGGTGTCGAAGCACCAGTCGTTGAACTCAGCGACCATCTGGCCCTGGTAGACCTCGGTGTGCAATCCGCCGTCATACTTGGACCCGTCGGCGGACTCCTTCATAGCCAGGGCAGCGAAGGAATCCTCGGTGGCCTCGCCGGATGTCCACTGGGCCAGGAGCTCCTCGGCCTTGGCGTGGGCGTCGGCCTTCAGCTGGGCCTGCTCGTCCTCATAGCCCTCCTCGCCCTCGGCGATGGAGCCGGTTCCCAGGGAAACCAGGATGTGGCGGATGTCGATGGTGGGCTCCTCGTCCCGGAAGCGGTCGTGGAAGACCACCATATATTGGATGGTTCCCTCCGCCACGATTTCGGCGTCGCCGGGTTTCCGGGCGGTGTTGTACAGCCACTCGCTCATGACGCTTCCGGCGCTGTAGCTTCCTTTTTCATTCTGGTTATAGGTTCCCTCGTTTTCATCGGCCAGCTCTTCCAGGTCCCCGCCGGCCTTGTAGCCGTCCAGGACGGTGTTGGCGGCGGCCTTCGCGGCCTCCAGAGCCGCGGCGGATTCCTCCTCCGTGGGCTCCACGGTGTTCCCGTCGGCGTCGGTGGTGCTCTCCGCCGCGCCGGAGAAGGAGACCACCTCATAGGACACGTGGTCATAGGTGTTGGGGTCCGCCTTGTAGGCTTCCTCCAGCTCGCTTTCGGAGTAGGTCACGCTGTCCTGGTGGGCGTCGGCGTAGGCGCCGTAGCGGAGAACCCGCATGAGCTGCTCGCCGTAGACCTTCTCCGTGAGGCCCGCGCCGAAGTTGGCCTTCAGGTACTGGCTGACGGAGACGCCGCTGGCGGAGGCCACAGATTTCAGAGAGGCCATGTTGTCGTCATACTGGGCCTGGACCCCGGCGGGGTACTGGAAGCCCTCGGCGTCGGCGGCCTTGAGCGCGGCCTGGATGGCGGCCATGTTCTCCAGGGCGTCGTCCAGGAAGTAGTCGTGCCAGGTCATGCCCAGGGGCATCAGGGGATCCCGATCGGGATCGGCGGCGGCGGCCTCGGCGTCCTCGTCGCTCACCTCGGGCAGTTCAATGCCCAGCATGGCCGCGGCGGTGTCGCTGATGGCCTGGCTCCGCAGGGTAGCGTTGGTGTTCAGTCCCAGGTAGCTGGCGAAATAGGAATACTGGCTGAGGAAGTTGCGGTAGGAGGTTTGATAGTAGTAGTTGACCTCGGAGACGGTGTATTTCTCCCCGTCAATGGTAGCGGCCGTGGTCATCTTGGGGATGAAGTCGCTGCGCCAGACGAAGGAGGCGATGACCGCCACCAGCACAGCCGCGGCGATGACGCCGTAGAGGAGGTTGGTCCGCTTTTCCTCCTTGCGCTGCCGGGCTTCCCGGGCGGTTTTGGGGTCGGTCTGGCCTGCGGCGGCCTGACGGTTTTGCTTTTCTCTCGATGCGCTCATTTGTGTTTCAGTCCTCTCAAGTTTTCAGTTACATTTTTTCGCCCCCGCCGTTGGGGAGGCTTGGATTTTACGCACTTGCCTATTATAGCGGAAGAAGGGCGATTGTGCAAGCCTAAAATCCGTTTCCCGGGAAAGAATCCCGCAGAATTCACGGTTTTTTCATCAATTTTTCCGGCCGGTCCGCTAAAATACACCTTTATACAATAGCCCTTCCGGCTGAAAATATCCTGAAAGGCCGGAAGGAAGCCGGGGAATGTCCTATCGCGCGTTTTATAACGGGACCACGAGGGGCCGCCGCCCTCGGCGGCCCCTCGAAACAAGGTCTGGGCCTTACAGCGGGCCGCCCAGGGGGCGGCCCCTACAAAATAAAATCTGCCGATAGGACACGCTCAGGAAGCCGCCAAATGGGCATAATAGTACCCCGCGAGAGCCGTGTAGACCCCGTTATAACCTGCACCTTCTAGGACAGGTGGGTCGCCTCCAGCACGCTTTACCGCTTCCAACTTCCAGCCGCGAACGGCAGCCGGGAGGCCTGCGAACCACGGGCTGATCCAGCATCCCTTATAACGAAATGTGGGTTAAAAAAAGATCTATCACGCACCCCGCAGGGTACTATAACCGATTCTATTATGGGACGGTTCCGGGTTCTTATTCCTCGCCGTCAAATAAGGCTTCCATGAAGAGGTCGTACACGGCCTCCAGCTCCTCGTCGCTGTCCGGGGTGGAGAGGATGTCCTCGCCGTCCTCGTGGAGGACCTTCAGAATCACCAGCCCGGCGTCCGGGTCCTCCTCCTCTCCCTCGGTCTCGGCGGGGAAGAAAGCCTGGTAGAGCTGCCCGCTGTACTCCAGGGCGTCCACAAACTCCAGGACCAGCTCGTTTCCCTCCTCGTCGGTGACGGTCAGGAAGGTAGGGCCGAAATCTTCGCTCATGACGGGGCCTCCTTTTTTGGGTTCGTTTCTATTTTACACGGAAACTTCTCCGATTGCAAGAGGTGAATTCGTGAAAAAGGTGAAAAGTTGACAGCGGGGGCTGAGGTTAGTCTGCCCAAAATCCATAAATCCATGTGATACGGGAACTTTTTTTCGGCGAAATGTGACATTTTCAATGTTGACAAGGGGTGGTACAATAAAAAATAGGGATTTCCTGAAATTTTTGGGAACCCCCGTCCCTTGAAGCAAAGGAGGTAATCGCTACTTTGGAGCAGCACGGAAGAAGAGAAGCGGCGCCGCCCCCCCGGCCTCAGGCCCGGCGCAGGAAGCGCAGGGGACCGACCCCCCTGGGCATCGTCTTGGGCACCGTCAAATGGATATTTATCACGCTGTGGACAGTCCTGCTCATCGGGGTGTGCACGGCGCTGATCGGCCTGCACTTTTTTAAGGAGTATATTGAGACCTCGGTGATCCCCAACGTGGAGGTCCGGGCGGAGGACTACACCATGAGCCTCAGCTCCTTCGTCTACTACGAGGACAAGGAGACCGGGACCTGGAAGGAGTTCCAGAACGTCCACGGGGTGGAGAACCGCATCCTGGTGGACCTGGACGAGATGTCCCCCTACCTGTGGCAGGCCGCCGTGGCCGTGGAGGACAAGCGGTTCTTCCAGCACCAGGGCGTGGACTGGATTCGGACCCTGGGCGCGGTAAGGGACCTGGTCATCGGGGACGGCAGCTACGGCGGGTCTACCATCACCCAGCAGGTGCTGAAAAACATGACAAAGGACAACAGGCCCTATGTCAACCGGAAGGTTCGGGAGATTTTCCGGGCCTTGGAGTTTGAGAAGAACTACAAGAAGGAGTATATCCTGGAGCTGTACCTGAACACCATCTTTCTGGGGCAGAAGTGCTGCGGCGTGCAGACGGCGGCGCAGTTCTACTTCGGCAAGGACGCCAAGGACCTGAGCCTGGCGGAGAGCGCCTGTATTATAGCCATTACCAACAACCCTTCCCTCTACGGGCCCATGTACGACATCACCTACACCCGGAAAGACGGCACCAAAGTCACCCCCCGGGAGCTGAACAAGGGCCGCCAGGAGTTAATCCTGGACCTGATGGCCGACGACGATGTCATCAACCCCGAGACGGGACTGCCCTATATCACCCAGGCCCAGGCCGACGCCGCCAAAGCGGAGGTTCTCCACTTCGCCGACGGGTCCACCTCCGCCGACGAGATCGTGGAAAAGGCCGTGGGCAAAATCGAGATCAACTCCTGGTTCGTGGATCAGGTGCTCCGGGACGTGGCCCGGGACCTCCAGGACGAGTTCCACATCACGGAGGACGAGGCCTACACCCGCCTCTACAACAGCGGATATCACATCTACACCACCCTGGACCCCAAGATTCAGTCCCTGGCGGAGAGCGTCTACGAGGACCGAAGCAACCTGGACGTGACCTCCCGGAACGGCCAGCCCCTCCAGTCCGCCATTACCATCATCGACCCCTACACGGGGAACATTGTGGCCATGGTGGGCAAGGTGGGGGAGAAGGACCGGAACCTGGGCTGGAACTACGCCACGGGCAAACGGCAGGTGGGCTCCTCCATGAAGCCCCTGACGGCCTACGCCCCCGCCCTGGACGCCGGGGTCATCACCCAGGGCTCCGTCTTTGACAACTACCCGGTCCAGGAGCTCAACGGCAGCCCCTGGCCCAAGAACTCCCCCCAGGGCTACAGCGGCTTTACCACCGTCAAGACCGGTATCCAGAGGTCCATCAACACCATCGCCGTCCAGGCCCTCCAGTCCGTGGGGGTGGAGGAGGCCTACCGCTTCGCCACGGAGAACCTGAACCTGGGCCTGGTGGCGGACGACATGGTGGTGGGCGCCCTGGGCATGGGCGGCCTGTCCCATGGCCTGAGTACCGTGGAGATGGCGGCGGCCTACGCCTGCTTCGCCAACAACGGGGTTTACAACGAGCCCCGGACCTATGTCCGGGTCACCCGGATCGACAACGCCACCGGCCAGGAGGTGACGGTGCTGGAAAACGAGGGAGAGAGCCACGTGGCCATGAAGGAGACCACGGCCTACCTCATGACGGAGATGCTGAAAAACGCCGTGGCCGCCGGCACCGGAAACCAGGCGAAATTCAACGGCATGCACATCGCCGGAAAAACCGGAACCACCAACAAAAACTACGACCGGTACTTCGTGGGCTACACCCCCTACTACGTGGCGGCGGTCTGGACGGGCTATGACAACAACGAACGGATCAGCTACAACGGAAACCCGGCCATCACCATGTGGAAAAAGGTCATGGAGCCCCTCCACATGGACCTGCCCGACAAGGACTTTGACAACAAGCCCTCCACGGGGCTGACCAAAATCACCGTGTGCCTGGACAGCGGCATGCTGCCCACGGACGCCTGCCGGGCGGACCCCAGAGGGAACCGGACCGCCTCCTTTGAGGCGGCGGCGGGCACCGGGCCCACGGAGGAGTGTACCATGCACAAGATGGTGGAATACTGCACCGAGGGCCACTGCATCGCCGGGGACACCTGCCCGGCGGAGACCGTGGAGCAGCGGGCCTATCTGGACTACGTCCGGGAGGACTACGGCCCCAGCATCAAGGCGGACGACGACCAGTACCTCATCAGCAACCTGGAGAAAATCAAGGAGCCCTCGGAGACCAACCCCCTGGGCGGCTGCCCCGTCCACGAGGGCATGGGCCTGCCTCCCCGGACGGACCCGGAGGACCCCCTGAACCCGGAGGACCCCAACGGCGGAATCACCACGCCGCCCTCCGGCACGACGGAACCCAACGAGCCCAGCTCCGGCGGCGACAGCCACGAGGGCTACGGCCCCGCGCCCAAGCCCCCGACGCCCACGCCCACGCCGGACCCGGAACCGGAACCGAATCCGACGACCCCCGCTGAGCCGGTGGAGCCCGGAAACACGGACCCCGCGCCCAACGGAGGAGGAGGACTGTTCGACGACCTCTGGGGCATCGCCACCTAGGCGGGCATGGAATCATACGGCAAGGAAGGAACCCCTCTTGGGGTTCCTTCTTTTTGTGGCTGGGGGGTCGACGGACTTCGGCGAAAACGCCCCTCCAGATTGCGACCGCTTTCCCGCCCGTCCTGTCCTATAATAGCTCTTGAAAAAAGGGGGCGGGCGCGGCGTGACGGTCATCTACATAGACAGCGTGTTCCTGCTGAACGGGCTGATGGACTATCTGCTCCTCCTCTGCGCCGCCCGCCTTGCGGGGCTGCCGCTGAAACGGGGGCGCTACGCCCTGGCGGCCCTGGCCGGGGGGGCCTACGCGGCGGCGGTGTTCCTGCCGGGCCTGGGCTTCCTGGCCCAGACGCCGGTGAAAATCGCGGCGGGGGTCCTGCTGGGGCTCATCGCCTACGGCGGGGAGGAGAAACTGCTGCGGCTGGAACTGTTGTTTTTCGCCGTCTCCTGCGCCATGGCGGGCTGTGTGCTGGGCCTGGGACTGCTGGCAGGGGGCGGGGTCCCGGCGGTGAACGGGGTGTTCTACACCAACGTGGACGCCAGGGCCCTGGTGGTGGCCGCCACGGCGGCCTACGCCGTGCTGTCGGTGGTCTTCCGGGCGGCGGCGGGCCACGCCGTCCGGGGGGAACTGCTGCCGGTCCGGGTGCGCGTCGCCGGGCGGACGACGGAACTGACGGCCCTGCGGGACACGGGCAGCGGCCTCCGGGCCCCGGACGGCCGGGCGGTGCTGGTACTGGCCCCCGGCGCTTTGGACCTGCCCCCGGCGGCGGCGAAACTGCTGACCCGGCGGGGCCTGGAGACGCCGGAGACGCTTCTGGAGCCCCTGCGGGCCGCCGCCCCGGACCTGCGGCCCCATCTGACGCCCTACCGGGCGGTGGGCACGGCGGGGGGCCTGCTTCTGACCATACGGACGGACTGGGCGGAAATCAACGGGACCCGGTATCCGGGACTGACGGCGGCTCTGTCCCCCACGGCGCTGGGCGGGGGCTGCGCGGCGCTGTGGGGCGGACCGGCGGGAAAGGGAGGACGACATGGACATCATCAAAAGGGCGCTGACCCGCGTCTGGAGCGCGATTGTGCTGGCGCTGGTCTGGGTCAGGGACGCGGCGGGGCGGACGCTGGTCCGCCTGGGACTCCGGCCGGAGGCGGGGGTCCACTACATCGGGGGCAGCGACACCCTGCCCCCGCCGCTGAGCAGGGAGCGGGAGGCGGAACTGCTGGCCCACATGGACGAGGCGGCCCGGCAGGAGCTGATCGAACATAACCTGCGGCTGGTGGTGTACATCGCCCGGCGGTTCGAGAACACGGGAATCAATATCGAGGACCTGATTTCCATCGGGACTATCGGGCTCATCAAGGCCGTGGGGACCTACCGGACGGACAAGAATATCAAGCTGGCAACCTACGCCTCCCGGTGCATTGAAAACGAGATTTTGATGTACCTCCGCAAGAACGCCAACCGGAAGGGGGAGGTGTCCTTTGACGAGCCCCTGAACACCGACTGGGACGGGAACGAGCTCCTGCTCTCCGATGTGCTGGGCACCGACGAGGACGTGGTCATGCGGCCCATTGAGGAGGACGTGGACCGGTCTTTGCTGGCGGCGGCCATCGACACCCTGTCCCCCAGAGAGCGGGAGATCATCACCCTGCGCTTCGGCCTGGGGGGCGGGAAGGAGCAGACCCAGAAGGAGGTGGCGGACCGGCTGGGCATTTCCCAGTCCTACATTTCCCGGCTGGAGAAGCGGATTATCATCCGGCTGAAGAAGGAAATTCTGCGCCTCTCTTGACAAGGCGGGAGGGGGTGTAGTATACTGGCCTCCGTACAAACGCGATGATGGGAAGCAGTACCCGGTCTGCCGAGGTTAAGAGAGGACGCGGTTGGTGAGAGCGTCTCCAAGGCGGCGGGGGAAGTCGTCCCGGAGCGGCGCGGCTGAACGGAGTAGGCCGCGACGGAGGCCCGCCGTTAGAGGGGAGACGAGTGTCCCGCAAGGGAAATTCAGGTGGTACCGCGGATTTGTATTCGCCCTGAGCCAGGTGGCTTGGGGCGGTTTTCTTTTTGGGAGGAGCTGAGATGGTATTCCGGGTGCGGGCGGTTCTGGTGGAGGAGGACCGGAAGGCGTGGCGGCTGGCTTCCGCTAAGCGGGAAAAATTGGCCCGCAGCGGCTATGGCCTATTCCTGGGACTGTGGCTGGCAATGAAGCTCCTGGGAATGTTTTTGGCCGGTTGCGGCGCGGTAATCCTCTATGGGACCGGCGCGGAGGATCCCGGAGTGATTAAGGGCGTTTTGCAGGCGATCATAGCGCTGTACCTCATCGGCGGCGGCGGGTGGCTGCTTCTGACGCTTCCCCGCCCTCCAAAGCGGCCTGAAAAGCTGCCCGACAGGGATTTCCCGCCCTCCGGCATGCCGGACACACCGGTCCGGGCTGTATTCTTTGGGGACGGGTACTTTGTCCTTTGGGAGGGTCCCGGGAAGGTCCGCCTGGGATATTCGTCCATCAGCGCCTATTGGGAGGACGAAGGACGGTTTTACCTCTTTTTTGAGGACCGTCTGCCCTTGGTTCTGCCGAAGCGGGGCTTAGCCGGGGGAACGGAAGAGGAGTTCCGGGATTTCCTGGAACAGGAATTTGGATGGCCTGTGGAAAGGATAAAATAGCGATGGAATTTCAGTTTGAGACAAGATACGATCAAAAGGGCTTGGCCGCTATGGCCCGAGCGCTGCGCAAGACGATCCATAAAAAGTGGAACCGGATAGGCCTCATATTAGGCTGGTGCGTCGTGGTACTGGCGGCTCTGCTGGTTGCTGCGGAGCGGCTGCTGGGCGAACCTTGGACCCTTCGGGACACCATGAACTGCGGCGTCGGCGTGTTTTTGATCGCAGTAATGCTGACCAAGAATCAGATCAACGCCTTCTTCGCAAAAAGGAGGATGCTGCCCGGCACGTCGTCCGCAAAGAGCGTTTTTAGGGAGGGAGGCTATACCTTAATTACCGAGGTTGCATTGACGGAATTTCACTATGAGGCGGTTCAACAGGTATGCGAGACGGCGGACTACTTTGTCTTCCTGTTCAGCCAGCGGCATGGACAGATTTACGATAAAGCAACCCTGAGCGGCGGCACAGTCGAGGAGTTCCGGACCTTCATCACCGAAAAAACCGGAAAGCCGATGGCATATATTAAGTAAGAATACAAGTTTACAGAATAGGAGAACCGACATGAAAAAAGAACTGCCGAAAGTGTACGAACCCCAGCAGGTGGAGAGCCGCGTCTACGAGATGTGGGAAAACGCCGGGTGCTTTAAGGGCGACCCGGACCGCTCCAAAAAGCCCTTCTCCATCGTCATGCCGCCCCCCAACGTCACGGGTCAGCTCCACATGGGCCACGCCATGGACTGCACCCTCCAGGACATCCTCACCCGCTTCAAGCGGATGCAGGGCT
>CAJUJW010000079.1 GCA_910586735.1 uncultured Oscillibacter sp.
CATCTCCCGCCAGAGGTCGTTGCCCTCTCGGGAGCGCTCGCCCACGCCGGTGAAAATGGAGTATCCGCCGTGCTCGGTCGCCACGTTGTGAATCAGCTCCTGGATGAGCACGGTCTTGCCCACGCCCGCGCCGCCGAAGAGGCCGATCTTGCCCCCCCGGGGATAGGGCTCCAGCAGGTCGATGACCTTGATGCCCGTCTCCAGAATCTCCACCGCCGGGCTCTGCTCGTCAAAGGCCGGGGGCTTGCGGTAAATGCTCCTCCGGGGCGTGTCCTCGGGCACGGGACCCTCTCCGTCAATGGGCTGGCCCAGGACGTTGAACATCCGCCCCAGGGTGGCTTTGCCCACCGGGACCTCGATGGTCCGGTCCGGCACATCCACGGCCAGGCCCCGGGCCAGGCCCTCGCTGGGGGAGAGCATGACGCAGCGCACGGTGTTCTTCCCGATGTGCTGGGCCACCTCCATGACCCGGGTTCCCCCGTCCTTTTCCACGGTCAGCTCCTCCCGCAGCCGGGGGAGGTCGCCGCTTTGTATCTCCACGTCCACCACGGGACCGGATACCTGTACAATGATCCCTCGTTCCAAAAATCTTACCTCCCCTTCTTCTGGCGCTGGGCCCTGGCCCCGGCGGAAATCTCCGTGATCTCCTGGGTGATGGCCGCCTGCCGGACCCGGTTGTACTGGAGGGACAGCTCCCCCAGCAGCTTCCCGGCGTTCCGGTCCGCATTGTCCATGGCGGTCATCCGGGCGTTTTGCTCACAGCAGAAGCTGTCGATCAGGGCGCTGTAGATGAAGCCGGTGACATAGCTCTGCATGATGCTGTTCAGCACGGTCCCCACATCGGGGTAGAACTCGAAGCGCTCCGTCATGGCCCCCTCCCCCGCCGGGGCCCCGGTGAAGTGGGTCCGGTGCAGGGGCAGGAGCCGGGTGGCCCTGGCCTGGAAGCTCATGGCGCTCTCCATGTCCGTGTAGATGACGTAGATCTCTTTCAGCTCTCCCTGGTCAAAGCCGTCCAGCAGAAGCGCGCTGATCTCCCTGGCCCTGGCCATGGTGGGGTTCTGGGCGGTGTAGAGGAAGCTGTGCTCAATGGGAATCCGCCGCTGGTCGAAGAACCGCCGCCCGTACTCCCCCACCACGAAGAGCTTGGTGTCCGGGTGCCGCTCCAGAAGGCGCTGGGCCTCCCGGATGGCGTTCTGGTTATAGGCTCCGGCCAGACCCTTGTCGGCGGTGATGAGCAGACAGCCGTAGGTCCCCTCCAGGGGCGCGTCGCTGCCCACGGGGTAGAAAAAGCGGCTGTCCACGTTGTAGGCCGTGTGGAAAATCCGGCGGATCTCCCCCCGGAGGGCCTCGAAGTAGGGCCGGGTCTGGTCCAGCTCCTGCCGGGCCCGGCGGAGCTTCGTGGAGGCGATGAGGTACATGGCGTTGGTGATTTTCCGGGTCTCCCCCACACTCTCAATGTGGGTCTTGATCTCCTTGGTCCCCGCCATGTCAGCCGCCCTTCTTCCCGCTGAAGGTCTCCAGGGCGTGCCGGGCCAGGGAGATAATCTCCTCCCGGTCCTCCGGGGCCATCTGGCCCGTGCGGTCAATCCGGCCGCAGAGGTCCGGGGCCTCCGCCTCCACCTCCGAGAGCAGGTGAGCCCGGAAGGCGTCCATCCGCTCCAGGGGCACCTCCTGCATCACGTGGGCCATGGCCGCCGTCAGGACCACCACCTGCTGGTGCTGGGACAGCGGGGCGTACCGGGGCTGGCGCAGCAGGCGCATGAGGCCCTGGCCGTAGGTCAGCTGGCGCTTGGTGGCGTCGTCCAGGTCGCTGGAGAACTGGGTGAAGACCTCCATCTCCCGGTACTGGGCCAGGTCCAGCCGGAGGGTGCCCACGGCCTTTTTCACGGCCTTGGTCTGGGCGTCGCCGCCCACGCGGGAGACGGAGAGGCCCACGTTGACGGCGGGCCGCTGGCCCGCGAAGAACAGGTCGCTCTCCAGGAAAATCTGCCCGTCGGTGATGGAGATGATATTGGTCGGAATGTAGGCGGACACGTCTCCCGCCTGGGTCTCCACAATGGGCAAAGCGGTCATGCTGCCGCCTCCCAGCTCGTCGGAGAGGTGGGCCGCCCGCTCCAGGAGCCGGGAGTGGAGGTAGAACACGTCGCCGGGATACGCCTCCCGCCCCGGGGAGCGCTCCAAAAGGAGGCTCAGTGTCCGGTAGGCGATGGCGTGCTTGCTCAAATCGTCGTAGACAATCAGCACATCCCGGCCCTGGCGCATAAAGTGCTCCCCCAGGGCGCAGCCCGCGTAGGGGGCGATATATTGCAGGGCCGCCGAGGCGCTGGCCGGGGCGCTGACCACGGCGGTGTACTCCATGGCCCCCCGGCGGCTCAGGTTCTCCACAATCTGGGCCACGGAGCTGGCCTTCTGCCCGATGGCCACGTAGATGCACACCACGTCCTTCCCCTTCTGGTTCAGGATGGTGTCCAGGGCGATGGCCGTTTTGCCCGTCTGCCGGTCGCCGATGATCAGCTCCCGCTGGCCCCGTCCGATGGGGAACATGGAGTCGATGGCCAGCAGCCCCGTCTCCATGGGGGCGTTCACCGGCTGGCGGTCCAGGATGCCGGGGGCCGGGGCCTCGATGGGCCGGTAGGCCTCCTCCCGAATCTTGCCCTTGCCGTCCACAGGGACGCCCAAGGCGTCCACCACCCGGCCCAGGAAACCCTCGCCCACGGGCATGCCGGCGGTTTTCAGGGTCCGGCGGACCATGCTGCCGGCGGAGACCTCCTCGCCGCTGCCGAAGAGGACGCAGCTGACGCCGTCCCGGCGCAGGTCCTGCACCATGCCCTTGACGCCGGAGCTGAACAGCAAAATCTCGCCATACTGGGCGTGGTCCAGGCCCTTGACGGAGGCGATCTCGCCGTCCACCGCCGTCACCTCGCCGATCTCCTCGGGGGCCACGGCCACGGTCCAATCCTCCACCGCCTGGCGCATCAGGGGCAGAATATTGTTAGCCCCGCTTTCCAGCCCCCGGACATAGTCCCGGAACTGCCGCACCCGGCCCTGCAAGGTCCAGTCGTACATGTCCGCCCCCACCTGGAGGCGGAAGCCCTGCTTCAGCGCCGGGTCCTCCTCCCATTGCAGGGGAATTTTCCGCTTGTACTTGTCCGCCAGAAATTTCTCAAAGCGCCGGAGCTGTTCCTCCGTGGGCTTGACGGCGCTGCGGAGCTCCGCCTTGAGGCTGCCTCTAGTGGTCCTCATGGGCTCCTCCTCCCTCCGCCAAATTCAGGAATTGGTCGAAGAGGTCCGTGTCGGCCTTCACCGTCAGCTTCTTCACCGCGGCCACCGTCAGCTCCCGCAGCTCCCGCTGGGACTCCCGGATGATCTGTTCCCGGCTGCTGGCGGCCTCCTCCTTGGCCTTGGCGACGATCTGCTTCGCCTGGGCCATCTGCTCCTCCACGGACTGCTGGACCGCCGCCTGGGCCTTGGCCCGGGCCTGGTGGATCTCCTCCTCCGCCCCATCCAGCTTGGCCCGGTAGGCGGCTTTCAGCTCCTCCGCCTCCCGGAGCTTCCCGGCGGCCTGATCCTCCAAATCCCGGTAATAGGCTTCCCGCTTTTCCATGAACTGCTTCACCGGCTTGTAGAGCAGGAAGTACAGCCCGCCGGTGAGAATCGCCAGGTTCATCCAGTGCAGCAGAATCTGCTGCCAGTCAACATTCAGGGGAATATTCACAGCCTCCACCTGCCTTACAACACGAAGATGATGAGGATGACCACCAGCAGGGCGTAGATGATGGCCGTCTCAATAAAGACCAGGCCCAGCATCAGCATGGTCCGAATCTTGCTCTCGGCCTCCGGCTGGCGTCCGATGCTCTCCACCGCCTTGCCGGTGGCGATACCCATGCCCAGGCCGCCGCCCAGGGCCGCCAGGCCGATGGCCACGGCGGAGGCCAGGCCCTTTCCGCCGGAGGCGTCCTCTCCCTGGACCTCCTCTTGGGCGTTGGGCGCCCCGGTTTCCTCCCCCGCCGCCAGGGCGGGCACGGCCAGGGCCGCCGCCAGCAGCAGCACCAGGCCCAGCATCCACAGCTTCTTTACAAACTTGCTCATCACAAAAATCCTCCCATTATGTTTGTTTTCAGGCCCCGCTCAGGCGGCCCGGCGCTTTTTCTTCTCCTTCGGCGGGGAGGGCTCGGACACCTCGCCGTAGTACAGGGCCGTCAGCATGGTCAGCACATAAGTCTGAATCAGCGCGTGAAGCAGGGTGAACAGCACGCCCACAATCACCGGCAGCACAAAGCTCAGGCTCACGTAGTAGTACACCAGCTCCGTCACCAGCAGCCCGCTGAGGAGCGCTCCGAAGAGCCGGAAGCTCATGGAGATGGGCAGGGAGAACTCCTTCAGCGTCTTCCCCACGCCCTTTATCCCGTTCACCGCGATGCCGCCGGAGAGGATCGTCAAATAGGAGAAGGTCCCCATGGCGATGGCGGCGTTCACATCGGACAGCGGCGCGGGCAGGGTGACGGCGTGGCCGTGGACCGTCACGGCCTGGAGCCCCAGGAGCTCAAACAGCGTCCCCACAAAGATGTACGCCCCGGCGGCGAAGATATAGGCCCCCAGGAAGCCGCAGCGGTGGGGGCTGCTGCTTTTCGCCATGCCGCTGAACAGGCCCACGGCCTCCTCCAGCAGCATCTGGAACCTCCCCGGCACGTACCGGAACCTGGGAATCACGAATACCCGGATACAGGCGGCGGCCAGGAGGAGAATCAGCGTCACCGTGAACGCCGAGACCAGCCCCGGATTCACCTCCTTAATCCCGAAGAGGCTGACCCGGTTCACGTCGTGGAGCACGGCGTCCCGCATGGCCTCCTTCACGGTCTCCGTCCGGCCGGGAGACCCCGCGGCCACAGCGCCCGCCAGCAGAAGCAAAATCGCCGCCAGCCACAGCGCCAGGCCCTTCTTGTGTTCTTTCATCTGGCATCCCTTCTCTCAATCAGCTCCCCAAGCCCAGACCGGCGGGCCTGGGGGCGGAATCGGTACGGTTTGATTATAGTAACTCTTCCGAAAATGTCAAGTCTTCCAAGAGGGAAAACGCTTGCACAAAAGCGGCCGCCTCCGATTTTTTAACGGAGTCTTGATGCCGGAAAACGTCGAAAGGCCCGGGCCCCGTCCCCCTGGGACGAAGTCCGGACTTCCGCGCATTTATCAGGCGGCGTAAATCTGGGTGTAAATGCCAATCCAGTGGAGGGCCGCCCCCGCCAGGACAAAGACATGCCACACGCAGTGGTCGTACCTCCTCTTCCCGGCAAAGGGGATCATCCCCAGGGTGTAGGCCAGGCCCCCGGCGAAGATGAACAGCAGAAGCGTCCGGCTCTCCAGATACATCCTGGGCAGGAACACCAGCCCGCTCCACCCGATGAGGAAGTACAGCGTAAAGTGCAGGGCCGGCCAGCGGCCGGGGCCGAACACGCACACCAGGGTCACTCCGGTCAAAATCACGGCCCACTGGACGCAGAACAGGGCCACGCCCACGGTCCCCTCTAGGTACAGCAGCAGGATGGGGGCGAAGGTTCCCCCGATGAGCAGGTAGATGGACGTGTAGTCAAACCGGCGGCAGACCCGCTTGGCCCTGGACCCGGCGGGCATGGCGTGGTAGACGCAGCTCATCAGCATCATCAGCACCATGCTGACCCCGTAGACGCAGGAGGCCAGCAGTTTCATGGGCGTGTCGGACCGGGCCAGCAGAAGCGCCAGGGCCCACGCCGCCCCCAGGGCGCCCAGGCCGTGGCTGACGGCGTTGAACACCTCCGCCCCCAGGGTCAGCCGGGGCGGCTCGTTCCGGGCCTGCACCTTCGCCCTGCGCACCGCCCGCAGGCGGGCCTTCTGCAATTGTCTCTGAGTTAAAACCGCCTCCATAGTACACCTCCCCAGCCAGCGCTGTTGAAATCATATAATCTAGTTTTCAATACCATATTACACGATTCCATTTTATATTGCAAGTAGTTTTTGCAAAAAATTTTGATCTATCCCGTTGCCCTGGATTTTAGCACAAAGCCGGGGCGAAATCTTTGGATAAATCGCCGAAATTTTTGCGTTCAAACCCAAAAAATGGAGGCGGGATTTTCCATTCTGGAAAACGTACCACTGAGCGGGGAAAAAGGGCCACAGAGACCCGGGCGTCTTGCAATTCCCCTCCCCTCTGCTACAATGGTCCCGAGAGGTGGGAAGCCATGAAAATCACGCTGAATCAAAGCCCGTCCTTTGGGGAGACGGAAATCATCATCAACTGCCCCCAGGCGGACGAGGACATCCTGCGGCTGGTTGCCATGCTGCGGGTCTACCAGAAAAAGCTGGTGGGCATCCTGGACGGAGAGCGGCACCTGCTGGACGTGAAGGACATCCTGTACATCGACACAGCGGACAAGAAGACCTTCCTCTACACGGAAAAGCAGGTTTTCCAAAGCGCCCTGCGGCTGTACGAGCTGGAGGACACGCTGAAGGAGCTGGACTTCTTCCGGGCGGGGCGGTCCTCCATCCTCAACTTCCGCCGGGTGCGGTCCGTCCGCCCGGAACTGGGGCGGCGGTGGCTGGTGACCATGGACAACGGCGAGCAGATCTGGGTGTCCCGCCAGTACGCCGGAGAGTTGAGGGAAAAATTGCGGCAAGCGGAAAGGAGCATTTTCCAATGAAGAAATTTCTCAAGGGCGTCGTGGAGTGGAAGCTGTCGGCCTGCGCCATTTTCACCGCCGCCGTGTTCTTCTACCTGTTGATCTGTCTTTTCTTCGGAGCCCGGCAGGTGTCCACCTCCACGCTATGGGGCCTCTTCTGGGCCAGCGTGGCCGGGTCGCTGTTCCAGGCGGTGTGCTTCTCCGACTGGATCATCAAGAAGCTGCGCTACACCTGGAGGAGCCTTCTGTTCGTGGCCCTGTTCCTCCCGGCCCTGTCCCTGATTGCCTGGCGGGCCGACTGGTTCCCCGCAGACCAGGCCGGGGCCTGGAGACTGTTTATTGCCATCTTCTTTCTCATCTTCCTGTTCATGACCGTGGGTTTTGACATTTACTTCCAGTTCACAGGCCGGAAGTACGACGGCCTCATCGGCCAGTACCGCCGGAAGAAGGAGGAGGAGAACTCCTGAAAAAAGAAACCGGGCCAGACGGCCCGGCACAGGATGGAGGGGCGGTAAGCAACCAGCGGGAGAGGACCGAAGCAGGAGCGTCCGGGGATGACCAGGACGCTCTGTCCTCTTTTAACGCCTAAAAACAGAGATTGAAAGCCGCTTGCACTGGTGGTTTGATTATTCCGAGCCTGATGGAAGAAGATTGAAGGGCGAGTGGTTTTTCAGACGGATTTTGGAGGGTGCGGCAATCGAGGATATTTTTATCTGCCCTTCCAGAGATACAAAGGCGCTATGTCCACAGCCGGATGGAGAATACGGTGTCGCGGTTAGAATGTATAATCAAACAAAGCGCTGTTATGACAGGACATATGTCTGCGCCAAGTATACAAAGCGGCTGGAGGTTCGGAAAGAGCAGGGGAAAATCATCTGCACTGTTCAAGATGATCCAACAGAGAAATGGGTGTTTTTGGATGTGACAGAGACTGCCTTTCATTGGCAGAATCTTCGTGTTTTGAAAGATGGAACATGGCGTGTTAACTGTGAGGTGTTTGCCGCGCGAATAGGTTGATTCCGTTTTGTCGATTTCATCTTTTGGGTGAGCTTCCCCTTGACTAATGTCCTTTTGGGTTCCTCTCGCAGTTCTCTTCCTTCCCGTTGAATGTTTTTCCGCGCTTTTCAACAGGCTAAGCCAGGCCAGATGGCCCGGCTTTTTGCTAGCCCTCTTCCAGCTCCGCCATGCTCCCTTTGAACTGGACGGCGAACATGGAGGCGGTAGTGACCACCGCCACGAAGTCCGCCACGGGCTCGGCCAGGAAGACGGCGAAAGCCTTGTCGGCGAAGAAGTTCGGCAGAATGTAAATCAGGGGAATCAGCAGGATGATCTTCCGCAGCACCGCCAGGAACAGGGAGGTCTTGGCGTTCCCCAGGGCCACGAAGGTCTGCTGGCAGGCGATCTGGACGCCGAACATGAAGCTGGTGGCCATGTAGATCCGCAGGGCCCAGGAGGCGTAGTCCACCAGCGCCGGGTTGTCGTTGAACAGCAGCACGAACAGGCGGGGGAAGCTCTGCACCAGGAGCCAGAGCACGGCGGAATAGGTCAGGCAGGCCGTCAGCAGGCAGCGGAAGGCGTCCCGCACCCGCTGGGGATTCCGGGCCCCGTAGTTATAGCTGACGATGGGCTGGGCCCCCTGGCTCAGGCCCTGGAGCGGCATCATGGCGAACTGCATGGTGCTGGTCAGCACCGTCATGGCCCCCACCGCCACGTCCCCGCCGTACTTCAGGAGGGAAGAGTTGAAGCACACGGCGATGAGACTCTCCGTGGACTGCATGATGAAGGGGGACAGACCCAGGGCCAGGGAGGGCAGGAACACCTTGAGCTGGGGCCGGAGGTACTCCCGCCGCAGCCGCCATTTCGTCTTGGGCCCGCTGAGGAAGCGGAGGACCCACGCGGCGGACACCGCCTGGGAGATGATGGTGGCCAGGGCCGCGCCCCGGACGCCCAGGCCGAACCCGAAGATGAAAATGGGGTCCAGCAGGGTGTTCAGCCCCGCGCCGATGAGAACGGTTTTCATGCTGACCACCGTGAAGCCCTGGGCCGTGATATAGGCGTTCATGCCCAGGGTTATCTGGACGAAGAGGGTGCCCAGAGTGTAGATTCTCATGTAATCCAGGGCGTAGCCGACGGTGTTCTCGCTGGCCCCGAAGGTCATCAGCAGGGGCTCGGCGAAGACGCGGAAAACCACCGTCAGCGTCACGGCGGCAATCACCAGCAGGGTAAAGCTGTTGCCCATGATGCGCTGGGAACCCTCCAGGTCCCCCCGGCCCTCCTGGATGGAGGCTCTGGGCGCGCCGCCCATGCCCACCAGGGCCGCGAAGGCGGAGATGACCATAATCACCGGCAGGCAGACTCCCACGCCGGTGAGGGCCAGGGACCCCACGGTGTCCACGGGCCGCATATGGCCGATATAGACCCGGTCCACCAGGTTGTACAGCATGTTGACCACCTGGGAGGTGATGGTGGGCAGGGCCAGGGAGAAGAGCAGCCGGCTCACCTTCCCGCTGCCCAGGTCCACGCTTTGTCGATTCATGATAAACGCTCCTTTTCCAGTTCTTCCGTCTCCCGCAGCACCCGCTCCAGCAGGTTCAGGAAGACGGCCTGTTCCTCTTTGTCCAGCCCCGCCAGGAGCCGCTGCCCGCACGCGGCCTGAACGGCCTGGGCCTCCCGCGCCAGGGGCGCGCCCTCCTCTGTAATCATCAGGTGGACCACCCGGCGGTCTTCCCCGTCGGCCCGGCGGGCCAGGAGGCCCCGGCTCGTCAGCACCTCCACCGCCTGGGAGACCTGGGACTTGGCCAGGCCCCGGAGTTCCGTCACGTCCCTGGCGGTGTCCTGGCAGGGGTGGTTCGCCAGGAAGAGGAGGACGTGGATCTCCCGCATGGACAGCCCCGTCCGCTCCAGCAGGGGGAGAAACTGCCGGTCATAGTACCTTCCGAATTTCCGAGGCAGGCGGGTCAGCTGGGCGATGGTGATCATGTCCCGGCCCCTTTCGTTCTTTTTTTAACTGTTCTTTTAAGAACTATGTGAGTATAGCACGGCGCCGCCGGACTGTCAAGTCCGGCGGCGGCCATTGTAAAAAGAACGCGGAGGGCGGAACGAACCGCCCCCCCCCGCTTTCCTACGGCTCCCAGGCCGTCTGGGAGATGAAATCGGAAGCCACGTCCATCAGCTGCTCCGGGGAAAGCTGCAAAGCCGTACACTTCTCCGACAGCGCCGCCACGGCCCCCAGGTCCCCGGAGAGCGGCACGGCGGCGGCCGCCGGGACCCAGATTCCATTCCACTCCGCCCGGCCAAAGACGCCGTACAGATACCCGGAGGACCAGGGCGGCTTCACCCGCACTACCTCATAGCGAACCATGTCAATCCCCTCCCTTCCGCTCTCTCCGCTGCCTCTCGTAATAGGCCAGCCGGATGATCAAACTTTTGGGCGAGGGGCGGCAGGAGGGCAGATAGCCATGGTAAACCTCCCGCAGGGCGTCCTTGTTCCCCGACTCCCAGATGGCGGTCGTGACCCGGCCAAGAGACTTGGAGACCGTCGTGGCCTTCCGGCCCGTCCGCCGCTCGAACTCCTCCAGCACCGTCTCCATCTTCAAATACTCCAGCCCTTCGATATCCCTCTCCAGGGTCAGGGCCACGACGCCGCGAAGGTCCCCGCATCCCACCGAACCGAGATTTCCGCCGATTTCCGCAATAATGTCCCTACTTTCATCCATTGGCAATACCTCCCAAATCTTCCTTATATTGGAAACACGTGGCTATTTTATATCATACCTCAACACACTGGCGTTGCGGCGATTTTCGGCATTTTTCGACATAGCCAATTAGGAAAAGACCGGAGGAGGACCCAAAATGAGGTTGCGTTTTGCCTGGGAGTCTGCTATAATATAATTGAAATTTTATGGAAACCTTTCGATGAGGCGGGCCTGTTTCGCGCCCCAAAACAGACAGAGAGGAAGCGCCGGCATGATGAAAAAGAAACTCCTATCCCTCCTCCTGGCCCTGTCCCTGCTGGCGGGCCTGG
>CAJUJW010000080.1 GCA_910586735.1 uncultured Oscillibacter sp.
GACGGAGCAGAGCGGAATTTCTTCCGACGAAATGGGGGGTGCATTGCACCAGCCCTCAAAGGGCTGTTGACTTCCCCGCCCGTCAGGGCGAGTAAAGGCCCCCCACTAGGGACCATCTTGACAAACAAGAAAACCTTGATATACTAAGCCTTGATTTAAAACAAGCCCCGATTCCAGAACTTCCAGATGGAGGTCCCTTCTCATGAATGAGGAAAACCGCACCCCCTCAAAAGCAAAACGGCGGCTCGCCGCCGCCGCCCTCCTCGCCGTCCTGCTGGCGGCGCTGTATCTCCTGTTCGCCTTCTCCGGCTTCCCCTTCATCGCCAAGTGGCGGACCCTCTACATCGAGACCGCCATGGGCACCATGACCCACCAGTGGCTGGCCACGGCCTTCCTGCCGGACTCCGTCATCCAGGAGGCCATGAAGGACGTGGAATCCCGCTTTGAGGACAACCTCATCGAGGCCAGCGACATCGCTCAGGCCGCGCCGCCCCCGGAGGACTTCGCCCCGGCCCCCGGCAAAACGCCGGAGGAGCAGGCCCGCGCCGACTTCGCCGCCCTCTTCCCGGAGGTGGACCTGGATACGCTTCCCGAGTCCGTCTCCTGGGAGGACCTGCCCATCTTGCAGAAGGAGCGCCTGGAGGGCGTCCGCACCACCGCCGGGGACATAGTCTGGGCCATCGACGTGCCCAACAAAATCCTCATCCTCACCGTCTCCGGCGAGGGCTACCAGGGTAAGCTGGCCATCGCCAAGGACAGCTCCCAGGTCATCCTGGCCAAAAACACCCTCTCCGGCCGGGGCCGGACGGTGAAGGAGCACTGCGAGGCCAACGAGGCCGTCCTGGGCGTCAACGCCAGCGGCTTTTACGACCCGGAGGGCAAGGGCCGGGGGAACGTGCCCATGGGCTTCGTGCTCTCCGGCGGGGAATACTCCGGCCAGGCCCTCAAGGGCCGCTACCAGACCGCCGGTTTTGACTATGAGGACAACTTCCGGGCGGGCCGGGGCCTGGACCTGGACGAGATGCGGGACGCCATGCAGTTCTACCCCATCATTGTCCTGAACGGGAAGAAAAACATCGACGGCTCCTTCGGCATGGGCATCCAGCCCCGGACCGTCATCGGCCAGACGGCGGACAAGGCCACGCTGATGCTGGTCATCGACGGCCGCCGGGTGGGCCACAGCCTGGGGACCACCGTGTCTGAGTGCGCCGACATTCTCCTGCGCTACGGTTGTTGGACCGCCATGAACATGGACGGAGGGTCCAGCTCCTCCATGAGCTACAACGGGAAAATCATCACCAAGCCCAGCACCGCCATGGCGGACGGGCGCTACCTGCCCGACGCCTGGGTCGTCAAGGGCATGCCCTTCATAGATGTCTTAAAGTGACCCGGTAGGCCCGCAGGGCCTCCTCGTCCGTCCCGTCCATCAGCCGGGTCAGGCTCTCCGACAGCCGCGCCCGGTCCTCCGGCAGGTCTCCCCGTATGTGGACCAGGTTGGAGGCCCCCGCCGTCTCAAAGCGGGTGGGAATGCTGAGGCTCTCTATCAGGGTCCTTACCTCCTCCAGTTTCTCCAGCTCGCTCTCCTCCCTCCAGTTTCCCGCCTGAATCTCCCGGTACAGCGCCGAGTTAGGGAACACCGTCAGCATGGAAGAGCCTACCCGCTTGGGCCGGGTCCGGTTGAACACCTCCGCGCTCCGCGCCGCCCCTTCCCTTCCCCGGCCCGCGCCGGAGATGCCCGCCAGGTAGAAAAAGCTGTAGGAGACGCCCGCCCCGTCCAGCCGGGCCGCCTGCTCCACAATGTCCCGGGCCCCGTAGCCCTTGTTCATAAAGGCCAGGGCCTCCTCGTCCCCGGTCTCCACGCCGATGGTCAGCCCGTCATAGCCCAGGGACCGGAGGCGGCGCAGCTCCTCCCCGCTCTTGCGCCCCACGTCCGTCACCCGGGCGAAACAGCCGATGGTCTCCACCGCGGGCAGATACCGCCGGATGAGGCCCGCGATTTCCTCCAGCCGCCGGGCCTGGAGCGCGAAGGGGTTCGCCCCCACCAGGAAGACCCGCCGGGGCCCCTGGGGCCCCGGCAGGCCCTGAAGCCGGGCGGAGAGCCGCGCCATGGGGTCCGTGCCCCAGAGCTGGGCCTCCTGGAGGTCCGCCTCGATTTCCTCCAGCGGGGACATGCGGAAGCGGAAGGGCAGGTCCTCGTACAGGGTGCAGAACTTGCAGGCGTGGTGGGTGCAGCCCGCCGTGGCCTGGAGCAGCAGGGAGTCCGCCTCGTAGGGCGGCCGCCAGATGGTTCCATGAAAGTGCATGGATTCAACTCCTCTCGGTTTTGTTCCTGCCGCCATCCTAACCCGAAACGCCCGCCGCTGCAAGTACGCAATTTTTTTGTCGTCAGTACCCTTTTTCGTACCAATGGAAGGAGGTCCCCATGAGCGGGAATAAATTTCAGACGCAGGATATGATAGCCCGCTGCGTCCCCATGGCCAGCGTGCAGGCGGTGCTGGGGGGCAAGTGGAAGATTCTGATCCTCTGGTACGTAGCCCTCTATCGGGTCCAGCGGTTCGGCCAGCTCATGCGGCGGCTGGACGGGATCACCCAGTCCTCCCTGACCAAGCAGCTGCGGGAGCTGGAGCGGGACGGGTTCCTCCACCGGGAGGTCTACGGGGAGGTGCCGCCCAGGGTGGAATACTCTCTGACGGAACTGGGGCGGAGCTTCGCGCCGGTTTTGGACCTGATGCTCCAGTGGAGCGCGGAACACCTCTGCCCGCCGGACTATGTCAACCCCTACGGGGAGGCGAACGCGCCGGACGGGGACCCGTTCCGGGAAACGTGATAACCAGCCATAAAAAACGCGCCCGCCGTCAGAGGACGGCGGGCGCGCTCATCCGCGCTTTCAGCTTCGGCGTATTCACACCTTGGCCTTTTCCAGCAATTCAATCAGCAGGTCCACGTTCTCGCACAGCATGACCCGGACGGCGTTCCGGCCCATGTTCTCATAGGTGGCACAGCTTACCGCGGCCAGGCCCGCCTCCGCCAGGGCTCTGCACAGGTCGACGCCCCCGTCGTCCACGTACAGCGTACAGATGGGCGTGCAGAGGGAGGTCTCCGCAATGTGGTATTTCGGTTCCCTCCGGGCGTTTTTCATCTGACGGATGGCGTCGTACAGCCTCACGTTGACCTCCCGGACGCCCGCGCTGAGGCGCTCCTGGAAATCGGGGTGATTCCTCAGCAAGGAACAGACCAGGAGGCGGGCCGGGGAATTGCAGTTGAAGGGTGTCACCAGCTTTTTCAGCTGGGCCACCGCCGCCGCCGGACCCATCACGTAGCCCATTCTGATACCGGCCATGCCGAAGCCCTTGGAAAAGGTGCGGGTCACGAAGACATCCACGCCCTGTTCTTCCCCTTCGAAAATCAGGGGAATCGCCGACTCGGACCTGGGGAGGTAATCCCCGTACGCCTCGTCGAACACCACCGCCGCGTTCACCCGCCCCGCCGCCTCGACGATCTTCCGCAGACCCGCAAAGCCGACGCCTTGGCCGGTGGGGTTGTTGGGGTTCTCACAGCAGATCAGGGCCGGGCGCTCTCTCAGCACCATCTCGCAGAACGCGTCCGCCTCGAAAAGGTAATTCTTTTCCCTGTTCAGGGGGTAGGCGGCGAAGGGCACGCCGATGCAGTGGACGTTGTCCACGTAGGCCGTGAACTGGGGGGCGGTCCCCATGATTTTCACGCCGGGGTTTCCGTACAGCAGATTGAGATTGCACAGCAGGTCAAAGGACCCGTCCCCGAACCAGAAATTCTCATCCCTGAGCCGGGGCGCGATGTCCCTGTACAGCGCGCGCAGGTGCCGGCAGTTCTCCGCGTCCACGTCCTCACGGTGGGGATACTGCTTGATGATGTCCGGCTCGGACGCCATGGCGGAGAGGGTCCGCAGCACATCGCTTGGGATAGGCTGGCAATTGACGCCCAGAGAGCAGTCCAGAACACAGCCGCTTGTGTCCACCCCGCCGTAGTCCTTCGGCACGTAGCTTTCAATATAGGGGTTAATCCGTGACATTCGCAGCGCCTCCTATTTCTATGCCGCAAAAAAGGATGCCGCCTGGGGGCGGCATCCTCTCTTCAATATGGCTCAGCCGATGCCGCCCAGGGCAATGCCCAGGACGAACACCAGGATCGCGATGCCGCAGTACAGGTATTTGCCCAGAGGCACCGTCCATTTGTCCAGGGTCTTGGTCCGGCCAAGCTGGATCTGCTCCCTGGCCTTCTGGTCGCCAAGCACCCAGTAGAAGCAAATGGCAACCAGCAGGGCCCCCACGGGGCAGAGGTAGATGGACATCACGTCCATCCAGGTCCCGATGATGTCGCCGTTCTCCAGGAACAGCCCCGCGACGCCGGAGATCACAATGATGATGGCCACGGACATCACGCGGGAGAGCTTCAGCTTGCTCTGGAGCATCTCGACGGGGCCCTCGAACAGGTTCACGATGGAGGAGGCCGCCGCGGAGAAAATCGCCAGGAAGAAGATGACGGAGAAAATGTGCCCAAAGCCGCCCATGGCCTGGAAGATGGCGGGCAGGGTGATGAACATCAGCGGGGGACCGGCGGCGGGGTCCATGCCGAAGGCGAACACGGCCGGGACGACCACGCAGGCGGCCAGCACGGCGGCCAGGGTGTCAAACAGGGCCACGTTCCTGGCGCAGGAAACCGTGTCCTCGTCCTTGCTCAGGTAGGAGCCGTAAATCACGGTGCCGTTTCCGGCCAGGGACAGGGAGAAGAACGCCTGGCCCAGGGCGTAGATCCACGTGTCGAGCTGCGTCAGGTACTCCCAGCGGGGGACGAAGAGGTACTTGTAGCCCTCACTGGCGCCGGGAAGCGTGCCCACGTAAACCGCCATGCCGATAAAGAGGACAAAGAAAACCGGGATCATGACCTTGTTGATTTTCTCTATGCTCTTGGCGATGCCCCCCACCATCATCAAAACGGTGAGAACCAGCGCCAGCATGTGCCAGGGAATGCTGCCGAAGGGGCCCGCGATCTGGCCGAAGTAGGCCCCCACGTCCGGGGTGCTGACCACCGCGCCGCTGACGGCCCCCGCCAGAAAGCGGATGACCCAGCCCGTAATCACCGCGTAGCCGGTGGCGATGGCGAAGCTGGAGAAGATGGGAATGACGCCCGCGTGCTTCACCGGGCCCTTTCCGTCCAGGGCCTTTTCCACAGCGCCCATGGGGCCGGTCTCCGCCCAGCGGCCGAAGCAGGTCTCGCACACCACGCCGGTGCGGGCCAGAACCACAACGCAGAGCAGGTAGGGAATCAGGAACGCCGCGCCGCCGAACTTCGCGACGCGATAGGGGAACGCCCAGACGTTCGCCATACCGACGGCAGAGCCGATGGCGGCCATAACAAAGCCCAGCCGGTCTGAGAATCTGTCTCGGTTTTTCAGGGACTCTTTGCTCATTACCGAAAACCTCCTTTTTCTCGAACACACCATACAGGGCGGCCATATGCTCCCATACGGCGGCCCGGCCCCTCCCGAAGGAGGGAACAAAGAAGGAGAGGGCTGTCCGCCGGGACCGTGCCGGTATGACCGGGTATCCTGGCGGAGGCCCTCCCTCAGCTGCGCGCGTTACCCGCGGCAGCCGCTTCTTAGCGTGAGACAATTTTATCAGGCCATCTAAAAAATGTCAACCCCATTTGGATATTTTGTATGAATATCCAGTTTCGTTTTGAATTTTCTGGCCAAAAGAATAAGAAACACCAAATAAAAATTATCTTTCACGGTGAGAAAAAATTCTTTTGACAGAAGCGGATTCTTGTCATATAATGTAGGTAGTGTAATTATGCGCTGCCATGCGTTACGCATAGAAGTCCCAGAGAGAAAAGCGGCCCGGGGCCGCCCCGGTTCGCGGGATTGAGAGGAGGCTGTTATGGCGGATACCACCAACGCCCTGCTGCGGCAGTATGTGAAGCTGACGGAATTTCTGGGTGCGGCCCTGGGCCCGGACTACGAGGTGGCCCTCCACGACCTGACGGACAAAAACCGCTCCATCATCGCTATAGCCAACGGGTATATCAGCGGGCGGGAGGTCGGCGCGCCGCTGACCAACATGGCCCTCAGCGTTTTGAAGGACGAGAGCTACGAGTGGCAGGATTACCGCCTGCACTACTCCGGCGTCTCCGTCACCGGGAACGTCCTGCGCTCCAGCACCATGTTCATCAAGGAGGACGGGAAGCTCATCGGGATGCTCTGCGTCAATTTTGACGACAGCCGCTACCGGACCTTCGCCCAGCAGGTCCTGTCCCTGTGCCACCCGAATCCCTTCTTCCAGGCCCAGGAGCGGCCGGAGGAAGAGGAGGGCCCCCTCCCCCGGCCGGAGACCTTCCGCAACTCCACCGAGGCGGTGACCCAGGACGCCATCGCCCACGAGCTGGAGCGCCTGGGGGTCCCGGCGGAGCGGCTCACCTCCGAGGAGCGGCTCCATGTCATCGCCGCCCTGGAGGAGAGCGGCATCTTCCTTCTCAAGGGGGCCGTGAAGGACGTGGCCGCTGGCCTGGGCTGCTCTCAGGCCAGCGTCTACCGCTACCTGTCCCAGATCAGAAAATAAGAAGTACGGAGGAATCTTCATATGTATCGGGAATACTCCCGGCGGCTGGGCCAGCTGCTCTCCGGCATCGTGGTCACCGCCGTGGGCATCGTCATGACGCTCCAGGCCAACGTGGGCCTGGAGCCCTGGAGCGTGCTCCAGCAGGGCCTCACCCTGACCTTCGGCATCACCTTCGGCCTGGCCTCCATCCTGGTGGGGACCACGGTCATTCTCATCGCCGTCCTCTGCGGCGAGCGGATCGGGGCCGGGACCTTCATCAACATCATCCTGTGCGGCGTCTTCATGGACGGACTGCTGGCCCTGGGCTGGCTCCCTAAGATGACGGGGCTGGCCTCCGGGGTGGTGATGCTGCTGGCGGGGCTGGAGGTGCTGGCCCTGGGCACCTGGATGTACATGCGCAGCGCCCTGGGCTCCGGCCCCCGGGACGCGCTGATGGTGGCTCTGGCCCGGAAGACCGGGCGGTCCGTGGGCCTGTGCCGGGCCAGCGTGGAACTGGCCGTCTTCCTGGCGGGCTGGTTTCTGGGGGGCCAGGTGGGCATCGGCACCCTCATCTCCGCCCTGGGACTGGGGATGTTGTTCAACCTGAACTTCGCTCTGCTCCACTTCGACGCGGCGGCCCTCCACCAGGAGGACATCATGGAAACGCTGCGCCGCCTCTCCCGGCAGCGGCAGGAATCCCAAAGATGAAAAAGGCCCTCCCAAACGGGAGGGCTCAGCTTTTTGAATTTCACTTTTCAGCGCCGCTTTTCCATATCCTACTAATATAGCAATCGCCGCCCCGGAGCGCGGGCCGCGCCGGGGCGGCAAAATATATTCTTCGGAATATGACAATTCCCTCTTCCCAAGAGGACAAATATTTAGTATAATTTGATTTATAATGTTATCAACCCCCCGGAGAAATTGAGGTGCATACCATGTCATTCAAGGACAAAATCTCGTCCCTCCTGTTCCACCCCAAGAAGGTGGAGGAGGAGACGGAGGAAACCCTCCCCTTCGAGAAACACGAGCCTTCTCCCCAGGAGACCCCGGCGACTCAGGAGGCCGCCCAAAGCGACCCCTCCCGGCTGGACATCCCCTCGGACCACCCCATCCGCCAGCTCTACGAGCTGCGGGAGAAGGAGAGCGGCAGCCTGCCCCTGCCCCGGCTGATTATGGACGAGGAGGGCGTCCTGCCCCCGGAGATCATCGAGAAGGAGAAAAGCCGCTTGCAGACATCCCTGAAAAACGTCTGCGGCACCCGCTTGAAGGCCGCCAAGGGCCGGACCCGGGGCAAGCACAGCAAGAAAAAGGCGGAGGCCGAGGCGGAGGAGGAGCCCCTGATTCTGGACGCCCGCCCCTGGTTCCATCTCTCCTCCGACAAGCTCTACGCCTGGATGCTGGTTCTCCCCCCCATCGGGCAGGGGGAGGAGCTCTCCAGGGACATGATCTACCAGGCCCTGGGGGACCATGACATCTCCTTCGGCCTGGACACCGCCCTGATCGACCGGGTGTCCCGGGACCGGGAGCGGTACTTCACCCTCTACCTGGTGGCCAAGGGAAAGCCCGCTTTCGACGGGCGGAACGGCAACATCGTGGACAACTTCCCCCGGGTCCTCCAGCGGACGTTGGAGGTGGACGAGTTCGGCCAGGTGGACTACACCGCCCTGAACCTCATCTGCAACGTCAAGGAGGGCGAGGAGATCTGCCGCCTCATCCGCCCCACCGAGGGCGAGCCCGGCCGGACCGTGACCAACCAGGAGGTCCCCGCCAAGAGCGGGAAGGACGTGCCCCTGCCCAAGGGCCGGAACACCGAGATCAGCGAGGACGGGGATTCCCTGCTGGCCACCATGCCGGGGCACGTGGAGTTCACCGGGCGCTGCTTCCAGGTGAAGCCGGTGCTGGACATCGACGGAGACGTGGACTTCTCCACGGGCAGCATCAACTTTGTGGGAGATGTCAACATCAAAGGGGACATCCTCAGCGGCTTCTCCGTCAAGGCCATGGGGAACGTCTACGTGGGCGGCGTGATAGAGTCCGGCAGCTCTGTGGAGACCGGCGGCGACCTGACGGTGGTCAAGGGCATCCTGGGGGACGGCAGCACGGTCATCCGCTGCTCCCGGTGCGTCTTCTCCAAGTACATTGAAAACGCCGTTATCTCCGTCAAGGAAAACCTCCAGACGGACTGCGTGGTCAACAGCAAGGTCTACTGCGGCGGGGAGGTGGTGGTCCGCTCGGGCCGGGGCAGCATCATGGGCGGCCGGGTCTGGGCCGCCAGCAAGATCAGCGCCAGCGCCGTGGGCGCCAAGTCCGAGGTCCGCACCGCCGTGGCCCTGGGGGGCCGGCCCTGCGGCAGCTTTGAGCGGGACCGCCTCCGCCGGAAGCTGAAGGAGCTGGCCCAGGAGATGGAGCGGCTGGAGAGCCAGCCGGAAAGCGCCGTCAAGGGCAGCCTCATCGGCAAGGTCCGCATGCGCTCCTCCGTGACGGAACACAAGCTGAAGCTGCTGGAGGAGGACCTGGCGGCAAATCCCGCGGACGCCAAGGAGCAGGAGAGCGCCCGCCTGGAGTGCGGCGTGGCCTACGCCGGGACGGACATCAGCTTTGGAGACGAGCTCCTCCGCCTGCGGCAGGAAACCCACCAGTGCGTGGCCAAACTGGTCTGCGGGGAAATCGTTTTGATGTAGGGCAGTAAACATCTGTCCACCCCCCGGGTTCCCGGCAAATTCGGGCGGGTTCCCGGCATTCCCAGGTAAATTTCCAAAAACTGCGAATTGCGCATTGAATTTTTTCCCCTTCTCCTGTATAATGAAGACAGCCGGGGAGAAATTTCCGTCCCCGTTCCTTTCCATATGGACTTTCAAAAAGGAGGAAAACAGAATGAAGAAGTTTCTTGCATTGCTGCTGTCTATGATCCTGGCCCTCAGCCTGGCCGCCTGCGGAGGCGGCGGAGGCGAAGACAGCGAGCCCGCGGACGAGTCCAAACCCGCCGACACCCAGCAGCCCGCCGACGGAGGCAGCGAGCCCGCCGGGGGCAAAACCGTCAAGGTGGGCCTGATCTGCATCGGAGACGAGAACGACCAGGGCTACACCTACAACTTCATCCGGGGCAAGGAGGCTGCCACCGAGGCCCTGGCCGCCAAGGGCATCAACGTGGAATGGGTCACCAAATGGAACATCAAGGAAGATGTCAGCTGCCAGGACGCCAACATCGAACTGGCGGACGACGGCTGCGACCTGATCATCAACAACTCCTTCGGCTTCGAGCCCTTCATGCTGAAGGTGGCCCCGGACTATCCCGAGATTGAGTTCATCGCCTGCACCAACCAGGCCTCCTGGGGAGACAGCCTGGAAAACACCCACAACGCCTTTGCCAACATCTACGAGGGCCGGTACCTTGCCGGCGTGGTGGCGGGCATGAAGCTCCAGCAGATGATTGACGAGGGAACCATCTCCGCCGACAAGGCCGTCATCGGCTACGTGGGCGCCTTCTCCTTCGCGGAGGTCATCTCCGGCTTCACCAGCTACTTCCTGGGCGCCCGGAGCGTCTGCCCCAGCGTCACCATGAAAGTCCAGTTCGTGGGCTCCTGGTCCGACGCCACCGAGGAGGCCAACGCCGCCTCCG
>CAJUJW010000081.1 GCA_910586735.1 uncultured Oscillibacter sp.
GTGGTGCGGCTGACCAGGTTGCCCAGGTCGTTGGCCAGGTCCGTGTTGATGGTCTGAATCAGAAGCTCGTTGGAGAAGTTCCCGTCGGACCCGAAGGGGAAGGTCCGCATGAGGAAGAAGCGCAGGGCGTCCACGCCGAACTGCTCCGCCAGGATATAGGGGTCCACCACGTTGCCCTTGGACTTGGACATCTTGCCCCCGTCCAGGAGGAGCCAGCCGTGGCCGAAGCACTTCTTAGGCACGGGCTCGCCCAGGCTCATGAGCATGGCGGGCCAGATGATGGAGTGGAACCGGACAATCTCCTTGCCCACGATGTTCACGCCGGGCCACCAGCCTTTTTCGTAGTCATCGTACCGGTCGTTTCCATAGCCCAGGGCCGTGATATAGTTGGAGAGGGCGTCCACCCAGACGTAGACCACGTGGCCGGGGTCGAAGTCCACGGGCACGCCCCAGGAGAAGCTGGTCCGGGAGACGCACAGGTCCTCCAGCCCCGGGTCGATGAAGTTTTTCACCATCTCGTTGACCCGGGAGCGGGGCTCCAGGAAGTCCGTGTTCTCCAGCAGGTCCCGGATTTTACCGGCGTACTTGCTCAGGCGGAAGAAGTAGGCCTCCTCCTCCGCGTCCTGGACCTCCCGGCCGCAGTCGGGGCACTTGCCGTCCGCCAGCTGGCTCTCGGTCCAGAAGGACTCGCAGGGCTTGCAGTATTTCCCCTTGTAGGTTCCTTTGTAGATGTCTCCGTTGTCGTGGAGGCGGCGGAAAATATATTGGATGGATTTCACATGATAGCCGTCCGTGGTGCGGATGAAGCGGTCGTTGGAGATGTTCATCAGCTTCCACAGGTCCAGCACGCCCCTGGGGCCCTCCACGATGCGGTCCACGAACTCCTTGGGGGAGACCCCGGCCTCCCTGGCCTTGTCCTCGATTTTCTGACCGTGCTCGTCGGTGCCGGTGAGGAACATTACGTCCTCGCCCAGCAGCCGGTGATAGCGGGCCAGCACGTCGGTGGCCACGGTGCAGTAGGTGTGGCCGATGTGGAGCTTGTCCGAGGGGTAGTAGATGGGCGTGGTGATATAGAACTTGTTCTTTTCCATAGGTCTTTCTCCTTTAAAACGGCGGCCCCGAATGGAAGGGACGCCGGGATTGACGGGGGATATAGCTGGTTTATTATACCGGGAATGGCGGGAAATTACAAGCGTGATTTCAGAGGAGGAGGCTTTTGTGGGAACAGGTTGATATGGAGGAAACTGTGTGCTGCAATCATCCCGAAATATATTTGGATGTGTGGTGAAATTATGAAAAGTTTAAAGGATATATGGATTTCTTAAAAAGGACCGATATTCATTTTGGAAGGGAATACGCTGGACAAAATGAATTGAATATCGCAGTGGCTCAAGTTGAATTTGCTAATAGAATAACTTTGAATTTAGGAAATATAACCGCCTGTGTTTTCCACACCATATCGCCTCATTCCGAAGATGCGACCTGTATTTACATACCAGAGGAAAAAGTTTTGTTTTTAGGCGATTCTACAAGTGAGGATTTTTTCAATGAAGGTTATATGGACAAGAAAAAATTGGAACAGTTGATTCAATTGATATCTGATATAGATTGTGAGTATTGCGTGTTAAGCCATTGCGAACCCTTGAAAAAAGGGGATCTGCTTAAATATTTAGACAGCATTAAATAATTTCTGCCTTGCTGGAGACCTCCGTTTCGGCTGGAAAACCGGGATAAATCAAATCACATACATGGTCTATCGTCATGGCGATAATCGCAATCAGTTTTAAATGGTTCGCGTTCAAGCGCGGTCACGATTTCATATCGCCCTCCCGCCAACCTCTCAAGCTGTTTTTACAAGCGCCGGTTTGCCGCCCTGGCAGCAGTGCGGCGCAGGTTCCTTAACTGTCCTCCCCATCCTCGTCCGCCAGACTCCCGTGCCGCTTCCACCTTCCCGAGAGATACCACGCCACGGACAGCGTCAGCCCCACGGTCCAGCCCACGGCCATGCCGTAGTACATAAAATCCGGCCCGTAGTGGTCCGCCAGCCAGTAGACCGCCGGGACCCGGACCAGGATCAGGGACAAAATCACGTCCACCATGGGGAACACGCTGTCCCCCGCGCCTCTCATGGCGTTGTTCAGGCAGAACATGATGGCGAACATGAAGTAGAAGGGCATGATGCACTGGAGGTACACGGCCCCGGCGTGGATCACCGCCGGAGTGGGGGAGAAGAAGGCAACCAACGGCTCCCGGAAGGGCATGAGGACCGCCGTCATCAGCACCGCCCAGGCGGCGGAGAGAGTCACCGTCACCCGGATGCCCTGCCGGACCCGGCCCGGCTTTTTCGCGCCCACGTTCTGGCCCACAAAGGAGATGACGGCGCTGGACAGGCTCTGAATGGGAAGGAAGGCCAGCTGGTCCAGCCGGAAGCCCACGTTGTACCCGGCGGTGAACTCCTTGCCGTAGGCGTTGATCCGCCCCATGACCACCATGGCCCCCAGGGCCACCAGGGACATCTGCACCCCCGCCGGGAGGCCGATGCCCATGATCTGCTTGAAGAGGGCCCGGTCGAACCGCCGGGGCAGGAGGCGCAGGGAAATCTCCGGGTAGCGCCGGTTGATATAGACCACGCCGAAGAGCCAGGAAAACGCCTGGGCGATGATGGTCCCCAGGGCCACGCCCAGCACCCCCAGGCCAAAGGCCAGCACCAATACCAGGTCCAGAACGATGTTCAAAACCGAGGCGGAGGCCAGGAACAGCAGAGTGCTCCGGCTGTTCCCCAGGCCGCCCAGAATGCCGGAGTTCAGGTTGTAGCCGATGCTGCCGATGAGCCCGGCACAGACCACCATTAAATAGAGGTACGCCTCGCCGTAGGCGGCCTCCTCCACCTGGAGCAGGCGGAGGATGGGCCCCACGGCCAGCAGGGCCAGGGCCGTCAGGGGGACGATGGAGGCGAGGAAGGCGGCGTAGATGGTGTCCACGGCGTCCCGGACCCGGTCCATCTTCCCCGCGCCGAAGAACTGGGCCACCACCACCGTCCCGCCCCCGGACAGGCCGATGAACAGGGAGGAGAACATGGTCAGAACCGGGAAGCCCACCCCCACGGCGGCCAGGGCCCCGTCCCCCACGTAGCGCCCCACCACCCAGCTGTCCACCATGTTGTAGAGCTGCTGGAGGAGGCTGCCCGCCAGCAGGGGCAGGGCGAAATAGAGAATGTGCCCGGCGGGGCTGCCCGCCGTCATGTCCCGCGTGCCGTTCGACTGCTTCATGGTTCAGCCCTCCAGCAGTACGCCCAGCTCCCGCAGAACGTCCTGGACCCGGAGAAAAGCCGCCTCGTCGGGACAGGAGAGGGTATGCAGGTGGATGCCCCCGGTGAGGTCCGACAGGGGCCGGGCCCCGGCCTCGCCGCAGCGGGAGAGGAACTGGCCCACGTCATAGCGGCTTGCCAGCTGGAGGGGCCCGGTGAGCTGGCCGTAAATGGGGTGGTCCACAATCACGTCCAGCACGGCGCAGCCCTGGTCCACCACGGCGCAGAGTTCCGCCTCCATGCCCGCGGCGTCGTGGCGGCAGGCCACCCGGCGGATGAGGCCCTGGTCGGCCCGCAGGATGACATAGCCCCTGGGGGTGGCGGAGATGTCCGCCCCGGAGGCCCGCAGCAGGGCCACGTCCCCCACAATTGCCTGGCGGCTGACGGAAAAGCGCTCCGCCAGGAAGCCCGCGCTGACGGGGCGGCTGGATTGCCGCAGGTGCTCCAAAATGGCCTGCCGCCGTTCTTCGGCCCGCATAGAGGTCCCTCCTTGTCGGTGTGGTTTGGATTTTAAAAGAAGTATACCACAGTCCGGGGAAAAAGGAAAGGCGGGATTTGGCAGGGGGCCCGGCCTGTGTCAAGATAGGGCCTCAGCCGGAATTCGCGCCGCGATCTTGATTTACAAGGAGGCAGTTTTATGAACATCGAATATGTGAAAGTGAATGGGACGGATATCGCGGTCGTCTCCGGCGATCAGACGGAGACTTCTACGTCCCAGGCCGCCCTGGACCTGGCCATGACCGCGCGGTACGAGGCGGGAGCGGAGCGCCATCGACAAGCGGGCGCTGGGAGAGGGCTTCTTCATCCTCAGCACCGGCGTGGCCGGGGAGATCCTCCAGAAATTTGTCAGCTACCATGTGAAAGCCGCCGTGTTCGGCGACTGCTCCAGATACACCAGCAAGCCCCTTCGGGACTTCATCTATGAGTCCAACAAGGGTAAGCACTTCTTTTTCATCTCGTCCAGGGAGGAGGCCGTGGAGCGGCTGGCCCGGGCGGAGTGAGCAGGGCGCATGGATTCCGGTTTTTTAAGCGGCCCCCCTCTTTTGGGGGACCGTTTTTCTTTTCAGGGACCTAACAAAAATTCCCTTGCAAAACTGGAAGCTTTGGCCTATACTGTAACGTAGAATGCCAGCGTGTTTTGAGCCCTGAGACAAAGCCCGCTGCACAGGAGAGAAGGTGAGAACGAATGTCCCTGGAAGCGATCGAAAAGGTAACGCAGGTGGAAAACGAGGCACGGGAACGCCTTTCCGCCGCCGAGGCGGAGGCAAAGCAAATCGTCGCCGACGCGGAAAAGGAAGGTCAGGCGCTCTTGCAGAAGGCCCGGAGCGCCGGGGCGGAAGCCGGCCGTGAGCTTCTGCGTCAGGCGGAGGAGCGAGCGGCGGCTGAGGCCGCGAAAACCGCCAAGGCCGCCGAGGCGGACGCCGCCAAGCTGCGGGAGGCGGCGGGAAAGCGCCTGGAGGCCGCGGCGGAGTTTATTGTCGGAAGGGTTGTGAAGCACTGAGATGGCCATTGTAAAAATGAAAAAGCTCCGCGTCATGGCCATGGCCGACAGCCGGGACCAGCTCCTGCGGGAGCTGCTGCGCCTGGGCTGTGTGGAGATCAGCGAGCCCGCCGGCCATCTGTCGGACCCCGCCTGGGCGGCGTTGCTGCGGCGGGACGCCTCTCAGCTGGCGGAGACCAAGAACGAGCAGGGAGAGGCCCGCGCCGCCCTGGAGGCCCTGAAGCGCTATGGCGGAACCAAGGACGGCCTGTTCATTCAGCGCCGGGCCGTGGGGCAGGAGGAGTTCCTCAGCCAGGCGGTTCTGGAAAAGGGCCGGACGGTCAGCCGGGAGATCAACGGGCATTTGCAGACGATTTCCCGTCTCCAGGGGGAGGAGAACCGCCTCCTGAGCCGGCGGGCCGGGCTGGAGCCCTGGGTCCCCCTGGACATGCCACTGGAGCTGGGCGGCACCGCCCACGCGGCCTTCCGCCTGGGGGTGCTCCCCGGCGCGGCGGACCCCGCCGCCATCCGCAACGAGCTGGCGGACACGGCGGCGGAGCTCTACGAGGTCAGCGCCGACCGGCAGCAGCGCTGCTGCCTCCTCATCGTCCACCGGGCGGAGGAGGAGAAGGCCCTGGAGGTCCTGCGGCCCCATGGGTTCAGCGTCACCGCCTTCCAGGGGGTGACGGGGACGGCGGCGGAGAACGTGGCCGCCCTGGACCAGTCCCTGGAGGACAACCGGAGGCGGCGGCAGGAGGCCGAGGCCGCCATCGCCGCCCTGGCCCCCGAGCGGGAGGCCCTGCGCCTCTACACCGACCGGCTGAACGCCGAGGCGGCGGAGGACCAGAACACCGAGCGCCTCCTCACCGACGGGACCATCGTCTTCTTTGAGGGCTGGGCCCCGGCGGAGAACATGAGCGAGGTACAGGCCCTGCTGGACGGCAGGGGCTGCGCCTGGGAGGCGGAGGACCCGTCGGAGGAGGACATCCCCGACGTGCCGGTGAAGCTGAAAAACAACTGGCTCACCAAGCCGCTGAACATGGTGACGGAGATGTACTCTCTCCCCGCCTACAACAACGTGGACCCCAACCCCCTGATGGCGCCGTTTTTCATTCTGTTCTACGGCATCATGATGGCGGACATGGGCTACGGCCTTTTGATGTTCCTGGCGGGAACCATCATCACGAAGAAGTACCGGCCCAAGGGCACCATGGGCCACATGATGGGGCTGCTCCAGCTCTGCGGCGTGTCCACCTTTATTATGGGCGCGCTGACCGGCGGCTTCTTCGGGGACTTTTTGACCCAGGTGGTGAAGCTGACCACCGGCGGGGACTTCGCCCTCCCGGCCCTCTTCACCCCGCTGAACGACACCCTCATGATTCTGGTGGGGGCCATGGCCTTGGGGCTCGTCCAGATCGTCACCGGCATGGCCATCAGCTTCATCCGCAAGCTGAAGGCCGGGCAGGTGCTGGACGCCGTTTTCGAGGAGGTCACCTGGTGGATTGTCTTCCTCGGCATCGGGCTGATGGCGGCGGGCGTCACCAACCTGGTCCTTTACGCGGGGCTCGCCCTGATTGTCATCGGCCCCCTGGTCACCGGCCAGGGCTTCGGCAAGATCATGGGCATCTTCGGGTCCCTGTACAACCACGTGACGGGCTATTTCGGCGACATTTTGTCCTACGCCCGTCTCATGGCACTGATGCTGGCGGGCAGCGTCATCGCCCAGGTGTTCAACACCCTGGGGGCCATTCCCGGCAACATCATCATTTTCCTTGTGATCTCCCTGGCGGGCAACGCGCTGAACTTCGCGCTGAACCTGCTGGGCTGCTACGTCCACGACCTGCGTCTCCAGTGCCTGGAGTATTTTGGCAAGTTCTATGAGGACGGCGGCAAGCCCTTCAAGCCCCTGGCCATGGAGACCAAATACGTGGACATCACGAAGTAATCAAATTTTAGGAGGAACACAACAATGACGGATTTAGCACAGATGGTAGAACTCCAGCAGAGCGTAACCTTCCTTGGCACCATCGGCGGCCTGGCCCTGGCCCTGCTGGGCGCGGGCCTGGCGGCGGTTCTCCCCGGCATCGGCTCCGCCAAGGGCACCGGCATCGCCGGCGAGGCGGGCACCGGCCTGCTGTGCCAGGACCCCAGCAAGTTCGGTAAGGTCATGATTCTCCAGGTTATCCCCGGCACCCAGGGCCTGTACGGCCTGGTGGTGTGGTTCTTCGCCATCTTCTCCATGGGCCTGCTTGGCGGCGAGCTGCCCCAGATGACCATCGCCCAGGGCTGCCAGTACTTCTTCGCCTGCCTGCCCATGGCTCTCGGCGGCCTCTTCTCCGCCATCGCCCAGGGCCGGGTGGCCGCAGGCTCCATCAACATCCTGGCCAAGAAGCCCGACGACTGGTCCAAGGGCATGGTCCTCTGCATCACCGTGGAGTTCTACGCCATTCTTTCTCTGCTGGCTTCCATGCTGATGATCATCAACATTTCTTAAGCGCCCCGCAGAAAGGGGATTGAACCATGAACGGAATTGAAAAAATCACCCAGCGTATCAGCGCCGGCGCCCAGGCGGAGATCGACCGCGTCCTGGGCGAGGCCCGGGCCGAGGCGGAGAAGATCACCGCCAAATACCAGGCCCAGGCGGATGCTGAGGCGGCGGACCTGGACGCCCGGAACAAGAAGGCCGCCGCCGAGCGGGAGGAGCGCCTGGCCGGAACGGCCCAGATGGAGGCCCGGAAGGCCGCCCTGGCCGCCAAGCAGGAGATGGTGGAAAGGGCCTATGACCTGGCCCTCCAGAAGCTCTGCTCCCTGCCCGAGGAGAAGTACGCCGCCGTGCTGGCGGAGCTCCTCATCCAGGCGTCCTCCACCGGGAAGGAGGAGGTCATCTTCTCCGACAAGGACCGCCGCAAGGTGGGCAAGGCCGCCGTGGAAAAGGCCAACAAGGACGGGGGCAAAAAGCTGACCCTCTCCGGCGAGACCCGCTCCATTCAGGGCGGCTTCATCCTCCGCTCCGAGAACGTGGAGGTCAACTGCGCGTTCGACACCCTGGTCCGCCTGCAAAAGGCGGAGACCGCGGGAGAAGTGGTGAAGAAGCTGTTCGCATAACAAGGAGGAAGTGTCTTGGCTAAAAAAATCAAAGACACCGATTACCTGGCGATCTCGGCCCGCGTCAAGGCCATGGAGACCGGGCTTTTGACACGGGAGCGGATGGAACAGGTCCTGGAGGCCCGCAGCGTCGAGGAGGCGGTGAAGATCCTCCAGGAGTGCGGGTATCCCGAGCTGGACGCCCGGGACCCGGAGGCCATGGACGCCGCGCTGTCGGCGGCCCGGGAGGCCACCCTCTCCGACCTTCTGGACGGCGCGCCGGACCCCAGGTATATCGACATTTTCAAGCTGAAATACGACTATCACAACATCAAGGCCGTGCTGAAAGCCCAGGCCATGGAAACGAGCCCCGACTCCATGCTGATGGATATGGGCCGGGTTCCGGCGGCGGAGTTAAAGGAGGCCGTCCTCTCCGGGCGGCTGGACGAGCTGCCGGAGGGCCTGGCCGCCGCAGCGGCGGAGGCCAAGGACATCCTGGACTCCACCCGCGACCCACAGCTCTCCGACATCTGCCTGGACCGCTGGTGCTATCAGGAGATGGCCAATGTGGCGGAGGAGACGGGCAGCGCGTTTCTCGCGGGCTACGTGAAAATCCAGATTGACGCGGCCAATCTCCGGGCCCTGGTCCGCACCCTGCGGATGGGCAAGAGCGGGGACTTCCTGAAAACCGTGCTCCTCGAGGGCGGCGGCGTCGGCGCGGACGCCGTGGCCGCCGCCGGGAACTCCGGTTCCCTCCAGGAGCTCTACGGCCCCACGGCCCTCCAGGCGGCGGCGGAGGCGGGAGCGGAGGCCCTCCGGGGCGGACCGCTGACGGCCTTTGAGAAGCTCTGCGACGACGCGGTGGGGGACTACCTGGCCGGGGCCCAGTTCGTGCCCTTCGGCGAGGCCCCGCTGCTGGGGTATCTGGCCGCCAGGGAGACCGAGTATACCAACATCCGCATTCTGCTGATGGGCCGGGGGGCGGGCCTGCCCGCCGGCGTGATCCGGTCCCGGCTGCGGAACAGCTATGTGTAAGGCGGTGAGGTGACAATATGGCTATGACCTATCAAATCGCCGCCGTGGGCGATTGGGAGTCCGTCATGGGCTTCCGGGCCCTGGGGCTGGACACCTACCCCGTCGCGGACGCGGCGGAGGCCAGGGAGAAAATCAAGGAGCTGGCCAAGGGCAACTGTGCCGTGATCTACCTCACGGAACAGCTGGCCAAGGACATGGAGGACGTGATCTCCCGGTACAAGGACGAGATCCGCCCCGCCATCATCCTGATTCCCGGCCGCCAGGGGTCCCTGGGCATCGGCAGGAACAATATCCAGCGTGCTATTGAAAGAGCGGTAGGAGCCGACATCCTTTAAGAAAGGTAGTGTTAAGTATTGAGCGGCAAAGTTGTTAAAGTTTCCGGGCCGCTGGTGGTCGCTACGGGCCTCTCCAACGCCAACATGAGCGACGTGGTCCGCGTCGGCCCCCAGCGCCTTATCGGCGAAATCCTGACCATGAAGGGCGACGCCGCCTCCATCCAGGTCTATGAGGAAACCTCCGGCCTGGGCCCCGGCGCGGTGGTGGAGACCACCGGCGCGCCCATGAGCGTGGAGCTGGGCCCCGGCATGATCGAGGGCATCTATGACGGCATTCAGCGCCCCCTGGAGAAAATCGTGGAGAAGGTGGGCGCCAACATCACCCGCGGCGTGGAGGTCTCCGCCCTGGACCACGAGAAAAAGTGGGACTTCACCGCCACGGCCAAGGCCGGGGACAAGGTAATCGGCGGCGACATCATCGGCACCGTCCCCGAGACCCCCGTGGTGCTCCACAAAATCATGGTGCCCCCCAACCTGAAAGGCACCATCAAATCCATCCGGAGCGGCAGCTACAAGGTGACGGACACCGTGGCCACCCTGACCACCGAGGACGGAAAAGACGTTCCTCTGACCATGGTGCAGAAGTGGCCCGTCCGTATCGGCCGTCCCTATGAGAAGAAATACTCCCCCCAGCGCCCCCTGTGCTCCGGCCAGCGGATCATTGACACCATGTTCCCCATCGCCAAGGGCGGCACCGCCGCCGTCCCCGGCCCCTTCG
>CAJUJW010000082.1 GCA_910586735.1 uncultured Oscillibacter sp.
ATCTCCATGGTCTCCAGGGACTTCTGCTTCTGCTTCTCCGGGGACTGGTACTCCATGGTCCGCATGTTGTGGAGCCGGTCGGAGACCTTGATGAGAATCACCCGGATGTCCTTGCTCATGGCGATGAGCATTTTCCGCAGATTCTCCATCTGCTCGTCTTCCTTGGTGGCGTACTGGATGCGGGTCAGCTTGCTGACCCCCTCCACCAGGTCGGCGATGGTGGGGGAGAACATCCGGGCCACGTCCTCGTGGGTGGCGGGGGTGTCCTCAATGACATCGTGGAGCAGGGCCGCCTCAATGGACTCCGAGTCCAGTTTCAGCTCCTCCGCCACAATCTGGGCCACCGCCAGGGGGTGGATGATATAGGGCTCGCCGCTCTTGCGCTTCTGCCCGTCGTGGCAGCGGTCGGCGTACTCAAAGGCGGAACGGATATGGTCAAAGTCGGCGGCGGGGTTATAGCCCCGGACGGTCTTCTCCAAAAGCTCGTACTGTTCCTGTACGGTCATCTCAGGTCGCCTCCTTTTCCTGCAGGCGCAGAAGATAGGGACAGGCGGTCAAGTCCACCTTCCCCTGAATGGGCACCAGGCACAGGGTCAGCCGGTCCCCGTTCCGGCTCAGGGAGATGAGCCCCCGCTCCCGGAACACCTCCAGGGCCAGGGCCGCCCGGAGGAAGCTCTCGCTCCCCCCCATCCGGGCCGCCAGGCGGCGGAGATAGGGCAGCCGGTCCTCCTCCGCCTTCCCCTGGCGGAGGCGCTTTTCCAGCGCCACCCAGCAGGCGGCGTACTGACTCCGGGAGGCCCGGAGGCGGACGGCCTCCTGGGGGGAGACGGGGCCGTTTTCCTCCGTCAGGCGGCGGACCAGGGCCAGGGCCTCCGCCTCGTTCCGGCTGGGCAGCAGGGACGGGCGCACGTCCACCAGCTGCAATTGCAGCGTGGTGTTCCCCCGGAAGGTGTTGGCCTGGAGGTAAAAGGCGGCGTCCACCCGGCTGCCGGGGACCACGCCGCACTCCTCCTCCGTGACGGAGAAGAAAATAGCGTCAAAGCGGCTGACCCCCTTGCTGAGGCGCAGCTTCAGGTGCTTCCCCTGCCCCACGGGCTGGACGGCCTCCGCTGTGGCCCCCAGCAGGGCGAAGACGGGCCGGGGGTTCCCCGCGCCATAGGGCTCCAGCAGCTCCAGCTGCTCGGCCTGCTCCAGGGTCAGCTCGGCGGGGGAGGTCACGGCGGCGTCCACGTCCAGGCAGCTGACCGGCGGCTCTCCCCCGGTGGCGGAGCGGACGCAGCGGTTCATCCTGGCCCGGAAGGCGTCGATGTTCTCCTCCGGGATGGTGAAGCCCGCGGCCAGCTCGTGGCCGCCGAAGCCGTCCAGCAGGTCCGCGCAGGACTCCAGGGCCGTGAAGAGGTTGAAGCCCCCGTAGGACCGGCAGGACCCCCGGCCCGTGCCGTCCTTCAAATGAATCATGAAGCTGGGGCAGGAGTATTTCTCGCTGAGGCGGGAGGCCACGATGCCCACCACCCCCTGGTGCCACTCCTCGCTGGAGAGGACCAGGGCGCTGCGCTCCTCCGCGGGGCGGGACTCGATCTGCTCAATGGCGTCGGCGCAGATGGCCTGCTCCACGGCCTGGCGTTCCCGGTTCAGCTCGCACAGCGCGCGGGCCAGCTCCTCGGCCCGGGCGGGGTCGCTGGTCTCCAGCAGGTCCGCCGCCAGGTCCGCCGCCCCCATGCGCCCGGCGGCGTTGATCCGGGGGGAGAGGATGAAGCCGATTTGAATGGAGGTGACGGGCTTCCCCTCCAGCCCCGCCTCCCGGAGGAGGGCGTGGACCCCCACGAAGTCCGTGTGGGGCAGGGCCTCCAGCCCGCAGGAGACGATGGCCCGGTTCTCCCCCTCCATGCGCATCACGTCGGCCACGGTGCCGATGGCGGCCAGGGTGCAGTACCGGGCAAAGAGGGCGTCCTCCCGGTTCTCGCCCCCCAGGGCCAGCACCAGCTTTAAAGCCACGCCGCAGCCCGCCAGGAACTTGAAGGGATAGGGGCAGTCGGGCCGGTGGGGGTCCACCACGGCCACGGCCCTGGGCAGGGCCTCCTTGCACTCGTGGTGGTCCGTCACCACCACGTCCAGCCCGATGGAGGCGGCAAAGTCCACCTCCTCGTTCCCCGTGATGCCGCAGTCCACGGTGATCATCAGCGTGGCCCCCTGGTCCCGGAGGTTCTGGATGGCGGGCTTGGACAAACCGTAGCCGTCCTCAATCCGCCGGGGGATATAGCGCAGGCATTTGGCCCCGCAGCTTTTCAGATAGTCCATCAGCAGAACGGTGGAGGTGATGCCGTCCACGTCGTAGTCCCCAAAAACGGCGATGGTCTCCCCTTCCGCAATCGCCCGCTGAATCCGGGCCACGGCCTTGTCCATGTCCCGCATGAGCATGGGGGACAGGGTCAGCTTCCGGTCCCGGTCCAGGAACTCCGCCGCCCGCTCCGGCGAGGTGATTCCCCGGGCCGCCAGCACCAGGGACATCAGATAGGGATAGCCCGCCTCCCGCAGGAGCGCCGCGTCCTCCTCCCGGAGGGCGCCGATATTCCACTTTTGATATTTCATGAGAGCGCCCCCTTCCGGTCCGGCAAACGGACAAAATTTAACTTGTATATTATAGCAGATAAGGTCCCGCAGGTAAAGGGAAAATCTCCTGATTCCCCCACTTTTTTGCGCTTTGAGGAATTTCCTGGGAAAAGTCCGCAAATCCCACTTGCAGTTTTCTCCCGTTTGTGGGATAATAATGGCAATACGCTTTGATAAGTTCAGGGTCCGCGCCCGCTCTCGGGACAAGCCGGACCCCATGGAAAAAGGAGTTGGGTACACGTGGCCCCACAAAAAATCGCGCTGCTGACGGATTCCTGCGCGGACCTGTCCCCCCGTCTGGCGGCGGAAAGCAACATCCACATTGTCCCCCTGCGCATCCTCTGCGCCGACGGGGAGTATTCCGACGGCGTGGACATCCACAGCGCCGACATCTACCGCCGCCTCAAGGCCGGGGAACTGCCCCAGACCTCCCTGCCCTCCGTGGAGAAGGTGGGGGCCGTGCTGGAGGAAATCCGGGACGCGGGCTATGACGGCGTCATCGCCGTCATGCTCTCCAGCGGCCTCTCGGGCACCTATAACCTGGTGCGCCTGGTGGCGGAGGAGAGCGGGGACGGCTTCCCTATCCGGGTCTTCGACTCCGTCAGCGGCTCTCTGGGCCAGGGGCTGACGGTGCTCCAGCTGGCGGAGGACATCCGAAACGGCATGGACTGGGAGACCCTGGTGGAGCGCCGGGCCCCCCAGCTCATCGCGGGCACCTTCCCCTTCTTCTCCGTGGACACCCTGGAGTACCTGATGAAGGGCGGGCGCATCGGCAAAGTCACCGCCACGGCGGGGACCCTGCTCCAGATCAAGCCCATCATCACCTTCGCCCCCGACGGGCAGCTCCAGTCCATCGCCAAGGTCCGGGGCCGGAACCAGGTCATCGACAAGCTGGTTGCCATAACCGCGGACCGCTGCGCCGGGCACAAAAAGTACAACCTGGCCGTGGCCAACGGCGGGGCCCCCGCCGAGATGGAAACCGTCCGGCAGAAGCTCACCGCCGCCCTGCCGGATTATGACCACATCTGGGACGGCGAGATCGACGGGACCCTCAGCGTCTACATCGGCGACGGCGTCCTGGGCGCGGCGGTGCAGGTCTTAGATTAATCCAATTGAACAACACAACAGCCCCCGGCGTATCCGAAACGCCGGGGGCCGCTTTTTTATCTTCTCCTGCCGCCCCGGCTGGCGCTGCCTCCAAAGGAGCCGCCGCCAAAGCCGCCGGACCGCCCGCCCCGGCTCACGCCGCCCCCGAAGGAGCCGCCGCCAAAGCCGCCGGGCCGTCCCCCCCGGCTGGCGCTGCCCCCAAAGGACCCGCCGCCGAAGCCGCCGAAGGAACCGCCGCCAAAGCCTCCCGGCCCTCTGGGCGGAGGCGGGGGCGGAGACCGCCGGGGCCTCCTGGGGCGGCCCCAGAAGACGGGGTAGTACACGGGCCTGGGAATGCCCACCATCGTGGGGCCGCAGTACCGCCGCCGGTAGGTCCGGTAGCGCATGCCGTCCAGAATCACCCACAGCACCAGCAGAACAACCACCAGCACAACCAGGCTCGTGACGACGCCGCCCAGGGCCACGGCGGTCCCGGCGGACCGGCAGCCGCCGGAGATGGACTGGTAATTCCCCATGGCGGCGGGGTCCGGCGGGTCCGTGGTGACGGTGACGCCGTAGAGATTTTCCAGGAGGGCAATCAGGGAGGAGAACGTGTGCCGGATTCCCGCCTCATAGCGCCCCGCGGCAAAGTCGTCCTCCATGGTGTAGTACAGGGTGTCCTCCAGCTGGGTCTGCTGGCTGGAATTGAACCCGCTGCCCCAGGCCAGGGTGTAGTCCCCGTCCGGCGCGCCGTCGTACTCGTTCTCCAGGGCCAGGACCAGCAGGAGGCCGTTGTTCCGCTCCCGGGACCCGATGCCCAGCTCCCGGAAGGTCCGCTCGGCGTAGTCCGCCACGTACTCGTCCCCGGTGTTCTTCACCACGTCCACGGCGATCTGGGCTCCGGTCTGGGCGAAGAGGGAGGCGTTCATAGCCTCGATGAACTCGGCGGTGTCCTGGGTGACCACCCCGCCCTCGTTGTGAATGAGGTACAGAAATTCCCCGGTGAGGGCCGGCGCGGGCTTCCGGGCCTGTCCCAGGGCAATGCCCGCCAGAACGGCCAGGACCATGACCGCCGCCGCCACAGGGCGTTTCTTCAAGAAGTTCATAGGCTCATTCCTCTGTCTTGACCGCCTGGAAGTCCGGCGCGTCCGTCCGGCCCGCCAGGTAGTCGATGGATACGCCGTAGTAGTCGGCGATGGCAATCAGGGTTGCCAGTTTGGGTTCGCTCTGCCCTGTCTCATAATTCTGATAGCCTCGAAAGGACAAGCCCAGGACTTCCGCCATTTCCCTTTGATAAATCCGGCGGCTCTCCCGGAGTTCTTTTAAGCGTTTTGCAAGAATCTGCATCGCACACCTCTTGACATACCAGAACACGGTGCTATAATATACCTAAATTAGGTGTATAGGAGGTATTCCCCATGACTGACTTGATGGAACTGCTTTATGAATACACGCAAGACCGCCGTTTCGCGGGGTTTTTGGACCGGCGCGCCTATGAGGCGGCGGGACGCATGGAGGAGAAAAACCTGACCGCGCTGAAAGCGGGCCTCTCCAGTGAACGCCTGGAGGCGTTAGGGCGCTATCAGGACGCCTGCAAGGAGCGGCACGCCATGGAGCTGGAGGCCATGTTTCAGGCCGCCTTCTCCGTCGCCCGGGAGCTCCATCCCTGAGCGCCCATTGTCAATTGTCAATTACTTGCGCAGCTCCATCAGCTTGGCCCGAAGCTCGCCCTCAATGCGCCCCAGCTCCACCTCGGCGGCCTTGCGCTTCTGGGCGCCCTCCCGCTGGATGTTCAGCACCTCGTCCAGGGTGGAGATCAGCTGCTGGTTGGTATGCTGGAGGGTCTCGATGTCCACCACGCTTCTCTCCGCCTCCCTGGCGGTCTGGATGGTGCCCATTTTCAGCATGTCGGCGTTTTTCTTCAGCAGCTCGTTGGTCATCTCCGTCACGGCGCTCTGGGCGGCGGTGGCCTGGCGGCCATGCTCCATGCCCAGGGCCAGGACCATCTGGCTCTTCCAGAGGGGGATGGTGTTCACCAGGGAGGACTGGATTTTCTCCACCATCAGCGTGTCGTTGTTCTGGAGCAGACGGGTCTGGGGGCCCATCTGGATGGAGATCATCCGGGTCAGCTCCAGGTCGTGGAGCTTTTTCTCAAAGCGCTCGCACATCTGGACCAGGTCGTTGTACCGCTGGGCGTCCTCCTGGGCCCCGGTCTGCTCGGCCTTGGCCCGGAGGGCGGGGAGCTCGTTCTCCCGGACCTCCTGGAGCTTCTTCTTCCCCGCCAGGATATACATGGTCAGTTCCTTGTAGTATTTCAGGTTCAGCTCATACATCTGGTCGAACATGGCCACGTCCTTGAGGAGCGTCACCTGGTGCTGCTCCAGCTCCCGGGCGATCTTGTCCACGTTGGTCTCCACCTTGGAATACTGGGCCTTCATGGTCTCCAGCCGGTTCCCGGCCTTTTTGAACTTGCCGAAGAGGCCCTTTTTCTCCTCTTCCTCTCCGAAATTCTTCAGCTCCACCACCAGCTCGGACAGGGACTTGCCGATCTCCCCCAGGTCCTTGGTGCGCACGGAGGCCAGGGCGTTCTCGGAGAAGCCCGCCACGTTCTTCTGGGCCGCCGCGCCGTATTGAAGGATCAGGTTGGAGTCCATCACGTCGATCTTCTTGGAGAACTCCTCCACGGCCTTTTTCTCCGCCTCGGAGAGCATGGAGTCGTCCAACTCCACGGGCTTCACCTCCGGCTTGGGGGGCTCGGCGGCAGCCTGGGCGGCGGGCGCGGAGGGCTCCAGGGTCAGCTCGGGCGCGGGGATGGAAGCCAGCTCCTGGGCCGCCGCCGCCGCGGCGGGATCCAGGGTCAGCTCAGGAATCTGATTGTCACTCATAGTCGTCCTCCTCCACCAGCAGGACGTGGTCCTCCTCCTGAACGCCGAGGATTCCGTGGAAGATGGAGACCGCCATCCACACGCAGCCGGTCACCAGGTTCAGGGGGTCCTTTTCCTTCTTGGCCAGGTAGAAATAGCCCCCGGACAGCATGCCCTCCAGAATGGAGATGAACAGATACACAGCGTTCCTCTTTTTCATGATACTTCCTCCTTTTTATATTCCGAGCCGGTTACAGCTCCAGCTTGATGTCCGTGCCGTCTGGCTGGACGGCGTCCGCCTTCATCTCCGGGTCCGTCAGGCCCTCCCGGGCCAGCAGAGTCTCCATCACCTTGATATCGGAGGAGATGTCCAGGGCGTCGGCCCCGTAGAGGGCGTCCAGCTGCTTCTCAAAGGCCCGGACGATGGTTTTCAGCATGTCCTCCACCTTCACCTTGGTCCCGTCGATGTTCTCCCCGGAGACTCCCGCCCCGCTCATGCGGTCGTAGGCGTTCAGCAGTTTCAGGGTGGTGGGCAGGTAGTAGTCCATGAACTTCCGAATCTGGGGCAGCTTGGAGGGGTCGTCCCTCACGGCCTGGAAGATCTTCTCGGACACCTGGCTCAGCCGCACGATGCCGGCGGAGACGCCGGGGTCCGCGATGTTGTCGTCCAGCCGCTTCATCTCGCTGAGGGCCAGCTTCCCGTCCTTGATGACCTTGTCCAGCTCCGGGTTTCCGGTGGAGGTCTCGGGCTTGGGTTCCGCCTTTTTCTCCGCCCCGGCGGACCCGGCCAGGGCCCCCGCGCCCATGCACAGGGCGTTGGCGGCGAAAAACACCACAGCCGAAACCAGCGCCATCAGGGCGACGGCCGTATTGGAGTACAGGGGCAGGAACAGCCCGCCCAGAAGCCACAGCGCCGCCACGGCGTAAAAGGGCGCGACAGGCTTTCGTTTGGCCGGCATAAAAAGGACCTCCCTTCGCCCCGCGTTCTGCGAGGCAAATTTCGTAAGTTAGTACATTATACTCCCCCAACCGGCCATCGGTCAAGCCGGGAGGGTACAAATTCACAGTAAATTCCAAAACGGCGAAAACGCCCCGAGGGGCGTTTTCAGGAAATGCCGTATAGCCCCGTCACCGGGTCCCGCCACAGGGCCAGCCGGGGCGGCCGGAAGGTACACCAGACAAAGCAGAACGCCAGCCCCCACAAAACCGCCAGCCCCAGAAGCTGCATCCAGCGGCTGGAGAGCTTCCCCCGGCGAAGCAGACAGAAGTCCAGGGCGAAGGCCCCCAGGTCCGCCAGGAAGAACACGGCGATGTCCGCCCAGACCACGTGAAAGCCCAGGACGCCGGTGTAGGTATAGAAGAGCACGGGGATGAGCACGATCCCCGCCAGGGCGCCGAGGGCCCGGACCGCCGGGAGGTTGGGGTAGTTCCGCCCCAGGAGGCAGACCTGCACCAGGGAGAACAGGAACAGCGGCACAAAGAGCAGTTTCATGTGCTCCCAGGTGGACTCGTTCACGGCGGAGAACCAGGCCGCCAGGGCGCTGCCGCCGCTCCACTCGTAGACAAAGTGGAGGAGCGTCCCCAATACCCCGGTGAACAAAAAGCCCCCCAGCTCCCAAAAGAACAGCTTTCGCCTCATAAAACCAGCCTCCGCCCGGATGAAGTCGCGGCAGCGCCGCCTCTCCATTCTGTGCGGAGGCTGGAAAAATTATGCATCAGACAAACACCCGCTGTATCAGAACCATGTACAGGGCCGTCCCCCCGGCGATGGACAGCAGGACGTTCCCCTTCCAGCGGTGCAGCGCCGCCACGGCCAGGATGGCCAGCAGTTCCGGCGCGCCGTGGGGCGGGGCGGTCCAGGCCGCGCCCTTGAGGCAGTAGACCACCAGCAGGCCCATGGTGGCCGCAGGCAGGACCCGCCCCAGGTCCGTCACCCAGGCCGGGGGCTGTTTGTTATCGGGGAAAAGCCAGAAGGGCAGCCAGCGGGTAATCTGCGTCCCGGCGGCCACAACCAGAATAATGCCCAAGGTCTCCATCGGCGTCAGGCGCATGTCAGCTTCCTCCCTCCCAGCAGAATCGCCAGAATCATCACCATGGCGGGAATCACCAGATTGTCCGGCCCGAAGACCGCCAGGCTCAGGGCCGCGCAGGCCACGCCTATGACCCCGGCGGGGCGGCGCTCCCGCTCCTTCCACTGCTCCAGGAACAGCACCACGAACAGGGCCGTCAGGGCGAAGTCCAGCCCGGCGGCGTTGAAGGTCAGGACGCTGCCCAACAGTCCCCCCAGGGCCGTGCCCGCCACCCAGTAGCCGTAGTCCAGCAGGGAGACGCAGAGGAAGAAGTCCCGCCGCCCCACGCCCTCCGGCGGGTCCAGGGTGGACACCAGGGAGAAGGTCTCGTCGCTGAGGGTGTAGATCAGCGGGAATCGAGCCCAGCCCAGGCCCCTGTACCGCTCCAGCATGGACAATCCATAGAAGATATGCCGGGCGTTGACCATCAGTGTCAGCAGGAAAGCCTGGAGAGGCTCAAAGGCCGTGACCAGGATGGGAATGGCCGCGTACTGCATGCTGCCGCCGAAGCCCACGGCGCTCATCAGCACGGACCAAAGCGGCCCGTACCCGTTGGCGGCCATCAACACCCCGTAGGCCAGCCCCAGGCAGACGTACCCCGTCAGCACCGGGACTGTAACCGGAAACGCCGCCCGGAGAGCCCGCCGCCATGAACCGGTATGTGCCATGGGTTCTTACATGTGCTCCGGCGCGTCCACGCCGATGAGGGCCAGTCCGTTTTTCAGCACAATCCGGGCGTCGTCCGCCAGGCGCAGCCGGGCGGCGGCCAGGGCGGGGGCCTCCTCCCGGATGTGGCAGGCGGTGTAGAACCGGTGGAAGCACCCCGCCAGCTCCATGAGGTAGCGGTTCACGTGGGAGGGGTCGTAGTTCTTGGCGGCGGCCCGGATGGTGTCCGGCCAGGCGGCCAGCTGCTTGATGAGGGCCTCCTCCGCCTCCGCCGTCAGCAGCCCCAAGTCCGCCGTCCCCGGCGCGGGCACCGCCAGGCCCTCCTGGGCCAGCTTTTCAACCAGAGAGCAGATGCGGGCGTGGGCGTACTCCACGTAGTAGATGGGGTTCTCGCTGTCCTCCCGGACC
>CAJUJW010000083.1 GCA_910586735.1 uncultured Oscillibacter sp.
CGTGGGCCTCACCGGCGATGCAGATGATGTCGGGGCGGCGCTCCTTAATCAGCCGGAAAGCCTCGGTGGTGCCGGGGACGGACTGGTTGACGATGACGGCTTTCATCAGGGGGTCGTCGGACATGTTCACGATGGTCTGAATGGTGGTCTCCAGCTCCTCGGTGAAGTTGTCGGGATAGATGCCCAGGAAGACCTTGTCCTCGCCGTACTTGGCCTGGAAAGCCTCGGCGCCGCGGCGGTCGTCCTCGGACTGGGAGACGGAGCCGGTGATGATGCCGATGTGGTAGTCTCCGATGCCGTCCTCCAGGGTGGCGGCGGCGTCTCCGGCCTCGCCGGAATCTCCGGTGTCTCCGCCCTGCTCGGTCTGGTTGGCGTCAGAGGCGCCGCCCTGATCCTGCGCGGGGGCGGAATCGTTGCCGCCGCAGCCCGCGAGAGCCAAAAGCATCGCCAGCGCCAGCAGCATGCTGAAAAACTTCTTCATTGCAAACCTCCAAATTTTTTTGTGTCTTCCGGCGGACAGCCCTCCTCATGGTTTGATTTCAAACCATGAAAAAAAGGCGTACGCCTTTTGAACGCTATCTATTGTAACAAAAATCCTGATTTTGTCAACCTCATTTTCGATATTCGCCGTATTTTCGGGAGGGCGGCCGGGAAAAAAGGTCCCCCCGGCACAGCCGGAGGGACCTTTTTCAGAATATTTCAGCCGTCAAGCGCCCCACGAGGGCCCCAAAAACGGTCCAGCTTGGAATCTGAGGGCTGGAAACGCGGTTTCTCAATCCCTCGCCAGGGTGAACCGGTCCACCAGCTGTTTCAGGCTGGCGGCCTCGGCGGAGAGCTCCTCGCTGGCGGCGGCGCTCTCCTGGGCCGTGGCGCTGTTGGTCTGGACCACGGAGGAGATCTGGTCGATGCCCTCCGTGACCTGGTTGATGGCGGCGGTCTGGTTTTCCACGGCCTCCACCACAATGTCCATCTGGGCGGTCACGTGCCCGGCGGACACGCTGGTCTGCTCCAGGGACTCGGTGACCAGGCCCACCGCCCGGCCGCCCTCGCTGACGGCGGCGATGGAGGTCTCAATCAGCTCCTTGGTGGCCTTGGCGGCCTGGTCGGACTTGGTGGCCAGGTTCCGCACCTCGTCGGCCACCACGGCGAAGCCCTTGCCGGCGCTGCCCGCCCGGGCGGCCTCCACGGCGGCGTTCAGGGCCAGGATGTTGGTCTGGAAGGCGATGTTTTCAATGGTGGCGATGATCTTGGAAATCTCCTCGGAGGAACTGGAAATTTTCTCCATGGCGGCGTTGAGCTCCTTGACGTGCTCCACGCTGACGCCCAGCTGTCCCCCGGCCTGGTTCACGAAGCGGCCCGCCTCCTCGGCGGCGGCGGCCGTGGTTTTCGCGCTGTTGGAGATGTCGGTGATGGTGGCCGCCAGCTCCTCCACAGAGCTGGCCTGGGTCATGGAGCCCTGACTCAGGGTCTGGGCCCCCATGGAGACCTGGTTGCTGGCGGAGGAGACCTGCCCGGCGGAGGCGTTGATCTGGCGCATGGTGTTGCTCAGCTCCACCTTCAGCGTCCGCATGGACAGCAAAATCTCCTGGAAGCCGCCCACGTAGGCGTCCCGGTGGGAGGAGCGAATGTCCAGGTTCTGGTTCGCCATCTCCCGGAGGAGGTAGTTGATGTCGTTGATAATGGTGTTCAGCCCCGCCACCATATCCGCCGTCGACTGGGTCAGCTCCGCCGTCTCATCACGGCCCCTGACCTGAGGCACGGGGGAGGTCAGATCGCCCTCCACCAGCAGCTTCATCCGGGCGGCGCAGGCCTTCATGGGCTCGCTGATGTTGCTGGAGAGCTTCAGAGCCACCACGATGGAGGCCAGGATGGAAGCGATAATCACCAGAATATTGATGGCCATGCTGAAGTATGTATCCGCCAGGTAGTTGGACTTGGGCGTGGCCACGGCGACGCTCCAGCCTTCGGTTCCGCCCACGGGGGCGTAGGCCAGGAAGCGGGGGCCGTTTTCGGCGCGGATGGACCCGAAGCCGTTCTCTCCCCGGCGCATGGCCGCGTGAAGGGCCGCCCGGCTCTTCAGGGAGGAGTCTGTCTGGGCCTCCCGCTCAATATTTTGAGTCGTGATGGTGTCCAGGGTGATATCGGCGATGGTGTCTCCGTCTTTGTTTATCATGTAAGCCCGGCAGTTCTCCCCCACCTTAATAGAGGAGACAATGTCGTTTAAGAAGGTCTCCGGGGGCACGAAGTAGACCACGCCGGAGATGATCCCCCGGCCGGAGTAGATGGGGGCGGCCACCATGATGGACAGCTCGCCGGTGATCTTGCTGACCAGGGGCTCGGAGACGTAGACGTTCCCCTTCATGGCCTGCTGGACATACTCCCGGTCGGAGTAGTCCTTTCCGTCGAAGATGCTGATTCCGTTCATGCCGATGACATTGCCCCGCTGGAAGCCGTGGAGGCTGACCCGCTCGTCAATGATGGCCTTTTTCTCCTCCTTGGAGACGGCGCCGCTGGCCAGCTGGCTGATGCGCCCCGTGTCCATGGCCACGTTTTTATAGGCATTCAGCTCCTCCTCGATGCGCTCCGCCGCCAGAACAGCGGTCTGGCTCATCAGCTGATCCACCGTGACGATGGTGCTTCTGTAGTTCAGGATGATACTGGCCGCGCCCACCGCGAACAGCGCGACGAGTACCGTCGCCATCAGGCAAACTGTAATCTTTTTCCGAATACTATTCATCTCTCTCCACCTCAACTTTTGATAACCGGACCGCCCGGCGTCTGTAAAACAGCACACCCCTAATTATAGAGGCCCAGGGGGTCTTTTGTCAATGGCTTCCGGCCATTTCCGCCCCCGACCTGGCGTTTGCCCGGGCTCGTTCCGGCGTTTTCCCCGGCTCGTCCCCCAGGGGGGAGCACCCCCTACACGATTGAATCCTTGCTACAAGAACCCACCTGTGCTATAATTAGTTCACCCAATTCACCCCCAAGGAGGCCCCCACCATGAAACTACGCCTCTGCGCCCTCCTGCTCTGCCTCACCCTGAGCCTAAGCGCCTGCGGCGTCTCCGCCGCAACCTCCGCCCCGGCCCCGGAGGGGACCCAGGAGCTCCAGGTTCCCTTGGAACCTCAAGAGCCACCCCCCGCCCCGGAACCCCCGCCCACCGCGGCCACCCTGGCGGTCTGCGGCGACGCCATGAGCCACATGCCCCTCACCAACGACGCCTGGAACGGGGAACGCTATGACTACGCCCGGATCATGGCCGCCGCCAGGCCCTATGTGGAGGCGGCGGACTGCGCCGTGGTGAACCTGGAGACCACCCTCTCCGGCGGCCCCCCCTACTCCGGCTACCCCGCCTTCAACTCCCCCGACGGCATGGCGGCGGACCTCAAGGCCCTGGGCTTCGACCTGTGCCTCACCGCCAACAACCACAGCCTGGACCGGGGCTTTTCCGGCCTCAGCCGGACCCTGGACGCCCTGGACGCGGCGGGCCTCCGCCATGTGGGCACCAGCCGCACCCAGGAGGAGGCGGACCGGAACATCGCGGTGATGGATGTGGGCGGCATCTCCGTGGCCTTCCTGGGCTATACATACGGCACCAACGGCATCCCCATCCCCAAAAAACACCCCTACGCCATCAACGTCTTCAACACCGACTACCTGACCGCCCTCTCCAAGCCGGACTGGGACCGCCTGGCCGCCGATCTGGAGGCGGCCCAGGCCCTGGAGACGGACCTGGTCGCCGTGATGATCCACTGGGGCCTGGAGTACAAGCTGAAGCAGAACCAATACCAGGAGGAGATGGCGGACTTCCTCTTTGCCCACGGCGCGGACATCATCCTGGGGGGCCACTCCCACGTGCCCCAGCCCATGGAGCTGCGGACCCTCCCCGACGGGCGGCAGGGCTTCGTCTGCTATTCCCTAGGGAACTTCATCTCCTCCCAGACCAAGCCCAACACGGACACCACGGCGGTGCTGACCCTCACCCTCACCCGGGACAACGAGACGGGAGAGACCCAGGTCACGGACTACGCCTATGTCCCCATGTACATGCTCCACCGGGCGGAGGGGGCCTCTCCCCGCTTTGAGCTGGTGGATATCCACGCCGCCCTGGAGGACGAGTCCACCGGCAAGACCCTGCGGCAGAAACTGGGACAGGCCCTGGAGACCTGTCACGCCGTCTTCGGCCAGGAGGCGGACCGGCAGCCGGAACGGGAAGAGCAGTGAAATATAAAAAGCGCCGCCCCGGCCGGGACGGCGCTTTATTACGCTTATATCCTGTCTCACAGCCCCTGGAGGAAATCCTCCACCTGGGTCAGGGCCGCACCCACGGCGGCGGCCTCCCTGGGGCGGCGGCAGTACCGCAGATAGGAGGCGTCCTGGTCGAAGGGGTTCCGCTCCGCCAGCAGCGCCCGCAGAAGCTCCCCGAATTCCTCCAGGTAGACCCCCACGTCGCCCCCGGCCATAACGTCGCAGTCGAAGCAGACGTGCAGGTTGTTCACCGCCGCGGCCAGGTACTCCAGGTACTCCTGCCAGACCTCCCGCTTCTCCCCGTCGCCGGACCGCAGCTCCTCAAAGAAGGCGGGGAGGCTCCCCCCGGCGCGGTCCGAGAGGACCTTGGCGGAACAATAGGCGTCCAGGCAGCCCTCCCTGCCGCAGCGGCACCGGCGGCCCCCCGGCACCAGGGTGGCGTGGCCGAACTCCCCCGCCCGGAGGTGGTTCCCCAGGTACAGCCCCCCGTCCCGGAGGACGGCGCCGCCCACCGTCTCCCCCAGGGAGAGATACACCATGTCCCCGGGGCACTCCGCCCCGTAATACTCCGCCAGGCCCGCGGCCCCGGCGGCGCTCAGGCACCGGCTGGGCCAGGGAATCTGCTGGGTAAAGCGGCTGAGGGACACGTTCCGCAGCTCCAGGGTCCGGGAATCCCGCAGCAGCCCCCGCTCCTCGTCCACCACGCCGGGGATGGCCAGACCCATGCCCAGAAGGCGGTCCCCCACCCCGGCGGCCTCCACAAAGCGCTGGAGCAGGCCGCCCAGGTATTTAAAGTAGATGTCCTCCATGGAGAAGCGCAGGGCCCCCTGGGCTTGCCGCAGGAGGTTCCCGCTCAGGTCCGTCAGCACCACGCTCACGTGGTCCCGGGTCAGCTCCACCCCGGCGGCCACCCGAGCGTCCCGCACCGGGACAAAGGCCCTGGCCTTCCGCCCGCCGGTGGAGGCGTACACGCCGTCCTCCCGCACCAGGCCCAGCTCCGTCAGCTCCTTCACGTTCTGGAGGATGGTGGGCCAGCTCAGGCCCAGCCTCTGGGTCAGCTCCATCTGGGAAACCCGGTCGTTTTTCAGGATGCAGCGCAGGGTGTTCACCCGGTTGCGCCGCTTGACATCCATATTGTTGGTGGGAGATGTGGTCATGTTCCTCATTCCTCGTTCTATTTATAAAGACTCTATGAATAGCATAACGGATTTCTCTCCAAATGGCAAGTCTTTTTCTGAGAAAAAAGCGGAAAGCCGTCGAACCGGGGCCGCTTTTGGTTGACAGGGGCGGCCTCCCAGGGTATACTTTATCTAACTCTTTATGGAAATCTCTTTAAATCTGTCCACATTACAGACAGGGCGCCTCCCGCGCCCGGAAGAGGAGGAACAGCTATGCTGCACGAAATCAGTTTCCAGTCCTTCAACCAGCGGGATCAGGTCCAGGGGTGGATTTACGTTCCCGCCGCCAAGCCCGTGGGCGTCATCCAGCTGGTCCACGGCTTCGGGGAGCACTCCCGGCGGTATCTTCACATGATCTCCAGGTTCCTGGACGCCGGGTTCATCGTGGCGGCGGACGACCACGTGGGCCACGGCAGGACCGCCGTGGTGAACGACACCTGGGGCGACTGGGGGGACAAGGGCCCCCACACCATGATGGAGGACGAGCACACCCTGACGACTCTGGTCAAGGAGAAGTATCCCGGCCTGCCCTACTTCCTCTTCGGCCACAGCATGGGCTCCTTCATCGCCCGGGACTACATCACGGCCTACGGCTCTGAGCTGACCGCCGTCACCCTCTGCGGCACCAGCGGCGTCTTCCCCGGACTGGAGCAGGGCATGGCCATGCTTCAAGCCGCCGTGGACGCTGGAAAGGGCGGCGAGTCCGACCCTAACGCCGCCGGGGCTTTGCTTGGCTGGATGTGCGAGCGGTGTACGGAGGAAATCCGGTTCGGCAACGAGTGGATCTGCTCGGACCCCTACGTCCAGGCGGACCACACCATGGACCCCCTGGACGCCTTCTCCCGGCCCACCAGCAACCGCGCCTTCCTCTACTTCTGCCAGATGATCGACTTCATCACCGGCCCCGCCTGGGCGGAGAAGGTGCCCAAGGACCTGCCCGTCTACAACATCGCCGGGGGCGAGGACCCCGTGGGACAGTACGGCGCGGGCGTCAAACAGGTCTCCGCCTGGCTGGAGGACTCCGGCCACAAGGTGACTACCAAACTCTATGACGGCTACCGCCACGAAATCCATAACTACGCCGGCCTCAAGGACCAGGTGGAACAGGGCATCATCGACTTCTTCAAGGGAACCCTGTAACCGGCGCGGGAGGTGCGGACGTGAACGAGAAAAAATATGTGATCGCCATGGACCAGGGCACCACCAGCTCCCGGTGCATCCTCTTTGACCAAAAGGGGGAGGTCCGGGGCGCGGCCCAGAAGGAGTTCCCCCAGATCTACCCCCAACCCGGCTGGGTGGAGCACGATCCAGGCGACATCTGGTCCACCCAGATGGGCGTCACCATGGAGGCCATGCAGAAGGCCGGGGCCTCCGCCGGGGACATTGCCGCCATCGGCATCACCAACCAGCGGGAGACCACCCTGGTCTGGGACGCCGCCACGGGCAAGCCCGTCTATAACGCCATCGTCTGGCAGTGCCGCAGGACGGCGGAACGCATTGAGCGCCTCCGGCGGGACGGGCTGGAGGAAACCGTCCGGCGGAAGACCGGCCTGATTCCCGACGCCTACTTCTCCGCCAGCAAGCTGGAGTGGATTCTGGACAACGTCCCCGGCGTCCGGGAGCGGGCGGAACGGGGCGAGCTGCGCTTCGGCACTGTGGACTCCTGGCTCATCTGGAACCTGACGGAGGGCCGGGTCCACGCCACGGACTACACCAACGCCTCCCGGACCATGCTCTTTGACATCCACAGGCTCCAGTGGGACCAGGAGCTTCTGGACTACTTCCGCGTTCCCCACTCCCTGCTGCCTCAGGTGCTGCCCAGCAGCGGCCTCTTCGGGGAAACAGACAAGTTCGGCGGGTCCATCCCCATCGCCGCCGCCGCGGGGGACCAGCAATCCGCCCTCTTCGGCCAGTGCGGCTTCGCGCCGGGGGATGTGAAAAGCACCTACGGCACCGGCGGCTTCCTGCTGATGAACACCGGGACGGAGGCGGTGTCCTCCCGGCAGGGCCTCCTCACCACCATCGCCGCCAGCGCCGGAGAGGGAGTCCGCTATGCCCTGGAGGGCAGCGTCTTTGTGGCCGGGGCGGCCATCCAGTGGCTCCGGGACGAGCTGCGGCTGCTGGACAGCGCCGCCCAGACGGAGGAGGTCTGCCAAAAGCTGGAGGACGCCGGGGGCGTCTACGTGGTCCCGGCCTTCGTGGGCCTGGGGGCCCCCTACTGGGAGCCCTACGCCCGGGGGACCGTCGTGGGCCTGACCCGGGGCGTCACCCGGGAGCATCTGATCCGGGCGGTGACGGAATCTCTGGCCTATCAGACCAACGATCTGCTCACCGCCATGAAGGAGGAGTCCGGCCTGGCCCTGGGGTCCCTCAAGGTGGACGGCGGCGCCAGCGCCAGCAGCTTCCTCATGCAGTTCCAGGCGGACCTGTCGGCCCTGGACATCCAGCGCCCCCGGTGCATCGAGACCACCGCCCTGGGGGCGGCCTACCTGGCGGGCCTGGCCTCCGGCTTCTGGCGGGACCAGGAGGACATCCGGGGCAACTGGGACTGTGAGCGGACCTTCGCCCCCGCCATCTCCCAGGAGCGGCGGGAGACTCTGCTGAAGGGCTGGCGGCGGGCCGTGCGCTGCGCCGTGGCCTGGGCGAAAGACGAGGAATGACAAATACGCAAGGCCCCCGGAGAACCGTTCTCCGGGGGCCCTGCTGTTTCGCGGTTCACTTCACTCCCGCCGGGGTCCTCTCCCTGGCGGCGCGCTTTTTGCGGGACTTCTTCCCCGCGGGCTTCTTCCCGTCCGCCGGGAGGGGGCCCGCCTCTTCCGCCGGGAGGGCCTCCCCATCCGGGAGAGCCTCTGTCTCCGGGGCGGCCTCCGCCGCCGGAAGGGCCCCTGTCTCCGCCGCCGGGAGGGACTCCGCCTTCCCGGCAGGAAGGGCCTCCGCCGCCGGGGCGGGAAGCGCCTCCGCCGGGGCGGGGTCCGGGGTCCTCCAGTGATAGCTGGTCTTGTTGAACACCGGCTCGCAGACATAGAGGATGGCGGGCATCAGGAAGATGCTGACCAGGGCGGAAATCAGCGCCCCCCGGGACAGCATGACGCAGATGGCCCCGATGAGGTCGATGGAGGAGACGAAGGACACCCCCAGGGTGGCGCAGAAGAGCACCAGGGCGCTGGTGACGATGGACGCGTCGGAGGAGGAGGCGGCCACGAGAATGGCCTCCCTCCGGTCCCGGCCCTTTTTCAGCTCCTCCTGGAAGCGGGAGGTCATCAAAATGGCGTAGTCCACCGTGGCCCCCAGCTGGACGCAGCTGATGATGGTGGGGGCGATGAAGGGAATCTCCGTGCCCAGGAAGTAGCAGCAGCCCTGGTTGATGAAGATGGCCAGCTCGATGGTGGCCACCAGCATCAGGGGGACGGAGACAGACTTGAAGACGATGGCGATGATGAGGAAAATCGCCGCGATGGAGATGTAGTTGGTCATCTGGAAGTCCACCGACGAGGTATCGATCAGGTCCCGGTACATGGCCCCCTCTCCGGTGATCATGGCGGAGGGGTCGTAGGCGTGGAGAATCTCATTCATGGCGTCCAGCTGGGATGAGACCTCGTCCGTGGCCGGGGCGCAGCTGGAGTTGACCATCATCAGCTGCCAGCCCTCCTGGCGCAGCATGTTCCGCACGTCCTCGGGGATGAAGAAGTCCGGGATGCCGGTCCCCAGCAGCTTGTGGAAGGACACGACGGAGGTGATGCCGGGGACTTCCTCCAAGCGGTTCTCAATCTCCCCCATGTCGGCGGCGCTGAGGTCGTCCCGGAGGACCACGAAGTGGCTGGTGGCCATGTCGAAGTCGTCCTTCAGCTTTTCGTTGCTGACAATGGAGGGCAGGTCCCGGGGCAGGGACTCGTCCAGCTTGTAGTATATCTCCGCGTGGCGCTGGGCGTAGACCGCCGGGAGGAACAGCAGAAGCGTCAGCGCCACCAGGGGAACCTTGTACCGTAGGATGAAAGCGTTGACCTTCTCGAAGGAGGGAATCAGGGTCTTGTGCTTGTGCTTTTCAATCTGCTTGTCGAAAATCAGCACCAGGGAGGGCAGCACCAGGATGACGGTGGCCACGCCCAGGACCACGCCCTTGGCCATGACGATGCCGATGTCCCGGCCCAGGGTCAGCCGCATGAAGCACAGGGCCAG